>JANNKF010000020.1:0-1628 GCA_031396165.1 Bacteroidales bacterium
CTCTTGAGATAAGCGATAAAGGAGATACAACCTGGGTAAGACGGGCGGAGAAGCGGTTTAAAAATACAGCCGGAATAAATGATTGTTATAGGAGCGACAGCGGAACAAATCGCGAAGTTATCAGAAAAACAGAATTTAACAGGAAGTTCAGATGGTTTAATACTCAATACCGGTTTGCTGAAAAAATTGATAAAACAATGGAGTTTGGATACCCTCTGACAGACTTCCTGAATGAAGAAGAATTAAAATATTTCTATTCACCCGAAAGTGTAAAGGAGGTGTATCAAAACGGACCCGACAGTTTGAAATTCCGTGCCTACGGGGATGCAGAAGATTCAAAAACTGATCTTTGGATCTCTAAAAGCCTTGTTTCTGAATGGATTGGGATCTTTTCAGGATTAACAAAAGAAAATGCCGGTAACGACATGTCATTCGAGTCATTAAAGGCCAGAGAGGATGAATTTGTTACTGTTCTTACCAGGAATGAGAAATATTTCGACAGCTTATGGACCAATGGTATTATGCTCAGAGAGTTGGTGGGAGAGGCGAATGCACTAAAATTCAAGGCGGAGGCTGATTCATCTATCAGTATTGTTACCAATCATTTGTTATTAAACTTTAAGGAGTATTCTGTAAGAATTGCAATGCCAGGGAAACTAACAGGTACTAACGGATTTTCAGATAGCAGTGCAGTATTGATGTGGCCGGTAAAATCAGATTTTTTTCTTACAGATACTTATGAGATGTGGGCCGAATCGAGAATTGTCAACCTGTGGGCCTGGATAATCTCAGGATTGTTTTTGTTATTTGTTATTACGGGTTTGATAATCAGGAAAAAAAAGAAAGGCTGAATTTCTCAGCCTTATCTTAACCCAATCAACCTAATAATCTAATTACCTAACTAATAACCAGTTCTTTAATATATTATTATCTGACATAATCTTTCAACATAAGCATCAACTTCTGGCGTGTAAAGAAAATTCTGCTCTTAACTGTACCTATTTTTAATCCCAGTTCATCAGCGATCTCTTTATACTTATATCCTTCAATGTGCATCCTGAAAGGGATCCTGAACTCATCACTTAATGATTCAATAGCCAATTCAATTTCACCCTCTGAATATTTTGATTCAGGTGAAATAAAGCCTTTGTCCTGTGGCTGATTAATATAATAAAGATCCTGTGTACCGTCAATTATTGTATTCTCTTTTACATTTCTCCTGTAATTATTTATGAAGGTATTCTTCATAATTGTAAAAACCCAGGCTTTGAGATTTGTATAATCAACGAATTTGTCTTTATACGTGATAGCTTTCAGATACGTGTCCTGTACAAGATCAAGAGCTGTATCGCGGTCAGATGTCAGACTCATCGCAAATCTGTGCAGATTTGTTTTCATGTCGATGAGATTGCTGTTAAATTCATATTGTGTCATAGCGCTTTTGTTTTTAATTCCATGAACAAATTTAAATCTATAAATAAAGATAAGCAAATCTTAATATCTGAATATCGTTTTATTTTGATATTATTCTAAATAAGGTTACTCCGTAACTAATAGAAATGCAGCAGTATAAGAACAATATTATGATATATTTCTAAATTTGATTTAAATTAAAAAAAAACCCAAAA
>JANNKF010000075.1:0-1904 GCA_031396165.1 Bacteroidales bacterium
CCCGAAGCGCAGCGAGGGATCCCCTGCACTTTTACAGTTTATTTTAAGTTATTCCATCAATACATCAAAGATCATAATACTTTAATATTTTATAAACATCACATAATGATGTATTTATGAAATGTTGTCATTAGTAATAGTGCCAACGAGGGATCTCCCCGCTCTAGTTAGGGTAAGGGGTAAACGAAGAACCGAAGCGAAGCGGAGCTCGACGAAGTCAAAATCAATGGGGCTTTATGCATGATTGCTGATACTCAATAATAATTAAAAACATACCTTTGGTTTTATCTAAGAACCACTTGATATGAAAAGAGAAATACTACAAATAATCCTTATAGTTATTACAGGTCTTTACGGGTGTTCACAGTCAGAAAAGGTTCTGATTACTTCACCTGATGGAACAATAAAACTTGATATTGCTTCTCCGCCAGATGATTCTGAAAATTCGGTTGCTATATTTTCGTTAACTTCAGGAGAAAGAGTAGTTCTGCTGCCCTCCACCCTTGAACTCACGACAGAGAAAATCAATCGAGGTTATTCCTTCAAAATTACCGGAAGCACTTCTGAGGCTATTGACACCAGTTGGATAAACACTCTGGGAGAGAAAAGAGATGTTCCTGATATCTATAACCAAACTACAATTTTTCTTGAAGGGTCCGGATTGAAAATTAATCTGATATGCAGGGCATATAACGAGGGAGTGGCACTTGCTTATGAATTCCCTGAACAGCCGGGAATGGATTCAGTTGTTATTGCAGATGAAAAATTTATTCTCCGTTTCCGGGAAGATTACTTAGCCTGGTCTGCTACCAGGGCACAGGCAATGTACACCCGTGTCCCGCTCAGCAAAATTGAATCAGGATGTGAAAGGCCCCTGGTTATTGAATTTGACACAACTCTGAGCATTGCTCTGGGTGAAGCCGGTCTGGTTAACTATGCCAGAATGAAGTTTGAACCGGATTCGTCGGGCGGAATTTCAATCCGGACAAAACTTGACAGCAAGGTTAAAATGGCAATCCCCTTCCGTTCACCCTGGAGATACATATTGACAGGCAAAAATTCAGGAGATCTTCTTGAAAAAAATTATTTTATTCTGAACCTTAATGACCCGTCAGCAATAACCGATGTATCATGGATCAGACCCGGAAAGGTGCTCCGTGAAGTCACACTCACAACTACCGGAGCGAAGGCAGCCATAGACTTTACCTCGTCTCATAACATGCAGTATGTAGAATTCGATGCAGGATGGTACGGACCGGAAAATAAGGATGAGTCGGATGCCAGGGCTGTGAATCTTGACCCTGCGAGATCAAAAGGTCCGCTTGATATGCAGGAAGTAATAAGATATGCTACTGATAAAAATATAGGAATCCTTTTATATGTCAACCGCAGAGCACTCGAAAGACAAATTGATACCATATTACCTATTTATAAGAAGTGGGGAATAAAAGGGATCAAGTTTGGTTTTGTACAGGTTGGAAATCAGAAAGTAACGAGCTGGCTTCATGAGTCAATAAAAAAAGCAGCTGCCTACCAGATGGTCGCTGATGTTCATGATGAATACCGGCCAACAGGTTTTTCAAGAACATACCCTAATTTTCTTACAATGGAAGGTATTCGCGGAGATGAAGAGAGCCCTTCAAATTCACACACTTTAATAACTATGTTTACCCGCATGATAGCGGGACAGGGTGATAACACCATCTGTTACTATAATGAAAGGGTTGACAAAAAAATGGGATCGCATGCTTCACAGCTGGCAAAAGCTGTATGCATATTCAGTCCTTTACAATTTATTTACTGGTACGATAAAGCATCTCCTTCTCTTGAAAAGAAAGATGGATTATGGGGTACCACAAATTATATAGGTGATGAACCTGAACTGGAGTTTTTCGACAATGTGC
>JANNKF010000090.1:0-11312 GCA_031396165.1 Bacteroidales bacterium
GGAGATTGAGATGGATGCCGTTGCACGAAACGGCGAGATGCTTGCATACGCCATAAGTGAACATGTTGAGTTCGCAGGTGTCCACTCCGGAGATGCCACAATGGTCTTCCCTGCCCAGAAAATTTACTTTGAAACTGCCAGAAGAATAAAACGTATCACAAAACAGATTGCAATAGAACTGAATATATCGGGACCATTCAATATTCAATTCCTTGCAAAAGACAACGATATAAAAGTTATCGAATGCAACCTCAGGGCAAGCCGCAGTATGCCTTTTGTTTCAAAGGTGCTAAAATACAATCTTATTGAGCTGGCAACAAAAGTAATGCTCGGTGTGCAGGCCGAAAAACTCAATAAAGCTGTTTTTGATCTCGATTATGTTGGAGTAAAGGCACCCCAATTCAGCTTCTCACGCCTGGCAAAAGCCGACCCTGTACTGGGTGTGGATATGTCATCAACCGGAGAAGTAGGGTGTATTGGTGAGGGCTTTTATGAGGCAATACTGAAAGCCATGTTTTCGGTTGGTTACAGGGTTCCAAAAAAGAGTATTTTACTGTCAACCGGGCCGGCACGTTCAAAAGTTGAATTACTGAACAGCGCAAGGGCACTCAGGGAGAAAGGACATAAACTTTACGCAACAAGAGGCACGCAGCAGTTCCTCGAAAATGCGGGAGTTGAAGCTCATGTAGCATACTGGCCCGATGAGAATATGTCTCCAAATACTATAGACCTGATTAAGACCAGAGAGGTTGACCTGGTTGTTAATATCCCAAAAGATTTAAGTGCAACCGAACTAAATAACGACTATACAATAAGAAGAAGTGCCGTAGATTACAATGTACCTCTCATTACAAATGCAAGACTCGCAAGTGCGTTCATTCTGGCTTACTGCAAGTTAAGTATTGATGATCTGGAGATAAAGAGCTGGGACGAATACAAATAATGTATATACCTCTTCCCCCTGCCCCCTTCTCCTGAAAGAGAAGGGGGTAACTAAATTATAATCAATGCATTAACCCCTCTCCTCAAGGAGAGGGGTTGGGGTGAGGTAAAACATAGAACAATAAACCAATATGATATCAATCCGACACGCAACACCCGCCGATGCCCCGGTAATAATTGATTTCCAGCAAAAAATGGCCTGGGAAACAGAACAAATGATTCTTGAGACTGCCATTGTTACGAAGGGAGTACATGCAGTTTTTGAAAATATTACCCGGGGACAATATTGGGTTGCGGAAGACAGCAAAAAGGTAATAGCCTCACTTTTAATTACATATGAATGGAGCGACTGGAGAAACACAAATGTCTGGTGGTTCCAGTCGGTTTATGTTCTTACAGACTGGCGCAGAACGGGTGTTTTCAGGTCGATGTACACTCATATAAAATCTGAAGCGGATAATCTGGGCGCAGCCGGCTTGCGTCTTTATGTGGAGACAAATAATGAAAGGGCCCAAAAGACCTATGAAGCTCTCGGAATGAAGAGCGAACATTATACCATGTATGAATGGCTGAAGGATTAAATAATGCAATGGCTTCCGGCTATACTGATCCTTCCCTACCTTGTACTTCTGCTTGATATTTACAGAAGCCTGGGTAAACTTAAACCATATAAAGCAACTTCCGGACCTCATGGTTTTGTATCAGTGGTTATAGCCTGCCGGAATGAACAAAACAATCTGCCCCGGCTACTTGAATGTCTTGCAGATCAGGATTATCCGCCTCAACTTTATGAGATTATAGTAGTGAATGATAATTCCACCGATAAAACATTTGAAATATCCTCCGGCTTTACTGGATCTTGCACAATAAACACCATTAATAATAAAGGCAGAGGGAAGAAAAAGGCGCTGGAAACAGGAATAAATGAAGCTTCGGGTAAGCTCATAATAACTACGGATGCTGATTGCCGGCCAGGTAAAACCTGGATCAGAACAATTGCCTCATTCTACGAAAAAGAGAAGCCTGATATGATCATTTGCCCTGTCAGGTTGAGATCCGGGACGGGATTCTTCAACAGGTTCCAGGAGTTGGAGTTTCTTAGCCTGCAGGGAATTACAGCCGGGACAGCAATTGGAGGCAATCCAACCATGTGTAATGGAGCGAATCTGGCGTTTACCCGGGAGATATATTTGAATCATCTGGATGAACTGCATCCGGAAATAGCTTCAGGGGATGATATCTTTTTATTGCATAGTCTGAAAAAAGGTCTGAAATCAGGAATCTTATGGCTTGAGTCAGCTGATGCAGTTGTCACTGCAGACTCTTGTCCAACTATACAAGCATTCCTCAGGCAGAGAAGACGCTGGATCTCTAAGAGTAATTCCTACAGTGATACATACACAATAAGCCTCGGAATTGTAACATTTGTTACAATTTTGCTCATCGTTTCGCTGTTGTTAACAGCTATTCTGAACAAATTTTTCATACCTGTTTTTATTGTTGTTTTACTCCTGAAATCGATACCGGACTACCTGATACTTTCCAGTACTGCAGTACGTTACAATAGCAAGGACCTGATGAACTGGTTTATTCCTGTTCAAATAATTTATCCTTTTTACGTTACCGGGGTTATACTTTATTCGTTAATTACCCATTTCCGAAAGGAACTTGATCCGTATTAACCTTATCTCCTCTTCTTCAAATTCATTTCCGAGCTCTTTGATGGCAACTGCGAGTGAATCGGACTCGGCTTCTTCCCTGAAATAGGCATATATGTCATGCTGACGTTCTTCGTCGATAGAGTTATTCACATAATAATCAAGATTGATCCTGGTACCTGAGTTTACGATTGCCTCTATCTCAGATATCAGCTCACCCATCTCAAGCCCTTTTGCCTCAGCTATATCCTCAAGAGGCCTTTTCATATCAATGCTCTGAATGATGTAAACCTTTATACCCGATTTATTGACGACCGATTTTACAACCATATCGAGTGGCCTGATAATCTCCTTCTCCTCTACATATTTTTGTATTATCTCAATAAACTCCTGACCATATCTTTGTGCTTTACCTGCTCCTACACCTGAAATATTCTGAAGTTCATCGATACTTATCGGGTATTGTATAGCCATATCTTCAAGTGAAGGATCCTGGAAGATCACAAAGGGTGGCACGTCTTTTTGCTTAGAGATCTTCTTCCTGAGGTCTCTCAGAATACTGAAAAGCTCATCATCAACAGTAGCGGTTCTGGCACCGAAAGCATTTTCCTCATCGGTGGTATCGGCATAGTCGTGATCCTCAGCCAGCATGAAAGAGGTAGGGTTCTCAAGAAACTCCATACCTTTCTGGGTTATTTTAAGCAGACCATAGTTTTCAATATCCTTTGTAAGGAATTTGGCTATAAGTGCCTGTCTGATAACCATATTCCAGAATTTCTCATCCTTATCATCACCTATTCCAAAGAATTCAATTTTATGGTGTTTATACGATTTGATAGCTGATGTAACTTTTCCCGAAAGGATATTGGCTATATGATCAGCTTTAAATTTTTCCTTAACAGCCAAAATCGTCTCGAGAACACTGACAACCGCTTCATTACCTTCGAATTGCGATTTAGGATGCAGACAATTATCACACGCTTCACAATTCTCTTTATGATACTCTTCACCGAAATAATGCAGTAATAATTTCCTTCTGCATACAGATGATTCTGCATATGAGACAGTCTCAAGCAAAAGCTGTTTGCCAATCTCCTGTTCGGCTATCGGCTTACCCTGCATGAACTTCTCTAGTTTCACAATGTCATTATAGCTGTAATATGCGATACAGTTGCCTTCTCCTCCGTCGCGGCCTGCCCTGCCTGTCTCCTGGTAATACCCCTCAAGACTTTTCGGAATATCATAATGAATCACAAACCGCACATCAGGTTTATCGATTCCCATTCCGAATGCGATTGTCGCAACAATAACATCGGCTTCCTCCATCAGGAATTTATCCTGGTTAAGTGTCCGTGTTGCAGAATCCATACCTGCATGATATGGGAGCGCTTTGATCCCGTTGACCTTGAGTACTTCAGCCATCTCCTCAACTTTCTTGCGGCTGAGACAATAAATTATACCTGATTTCCCTGTATTGTTTTTAATATATTTGATAATCTCTTTGGTAACATCCTGCTTTGATTTCACCTCATAATAGAGATTCGGCCTGTTAAATGACGATTTGTAAACATCTGCATCCAGTATCCCGAGGTTTTTCTGAATATCGTGCTGAACCTTTGGTGTGGCAGTGGCAGTAAGGGCTATTATGGGCGATCTGCCTATTGTATCAATAATCGGTCTGATTCGCCTGTATTCAGGTCTGAAATCATGTCCCCACTCGGAAATACAATGAGCCTCATCAATAGCATAGAATGAGATCTCAATGTTTTTAAGGAACTCAATGTTTTCCTCCTTTGTAAGCGATTCGGGTGCAACATATAAAAGTTTCGCCTTACCCGACATAACATCTTTCTTTACACGTGTAATCTCAGCCTTTGTAAGCGATGAGTTCAGGAAATGAGCTACATCGTCATCTGTGCTGAAGTTCCTCATTGCATCGACCTGATTTTTCATAAGGGCAATAAGAGGTGAGATAACAATAGCTGTACCTTTTTTCATTACAGCAGGAAGCTGATAACAAAGAGATTTCCCTCCTCCGGTTGGCATAAGCACAAAAGTGTCTCTCCCAGCCAGAACATTGCTTATAATAGGTTCCTGATTGCCCTTAAACGTATCAAATCCAAAATACTTCTTTAAGTAATCTTGTATAGTAGAATCATTCAACATATATCTCCCAAAATGATAAAACGGATAATAACCAGAAAAGATTTATTTCCCAGTTATTATAAAGTTAATAAATTTCTCCATTATATAACGGTAAAAAAAATAATTTAAATGTTTCATGGTCTATTTTTTTCACAAACCGCTATAATGAACATCTGTTTGTCCGATTGGGTAAGCTAATTTACAGATTCCCGAACTAATTATCATTACACTAACCTGATTTTCACAATATTTAACAATCAAATGAGGAGTAATGCTGAATAATCATAACACAAAATAATTATTATTGTTTTGCAAAAGAAGATTTATCATCTTTACAGGCTCTATTTAAACCGTTTTAATTTAAGGTGCTCATGGCAAGGTTTTGGAACAAAGGAAAGAAGGGTGAAAAGGAAATGTCATTTCTCGAACATCTTGAAGAATTACGATGGCACTTAATACGATCGGTTCTTACAGTGGTGATCCTTATGGTCATTGCTTTCTTATTTAAAAATATAATTTTCGACAGGATCATTCTTGCTCCGCAAAATTCTCAGTTTATTACAAACCGCCTTTTCTGCCAGCTTGGAGAATATTTTAATACGGATGCTCTCTGCATAAATACAAAGCCACTAAACCTGATAAACATCAAAATGTCGGGACAGCTTACCACTCATATTACTGTATCGCTCATTGCAGGTCTGATCCTCGCTTTTCCTGTTATTCTCTGGGAGTTCTGGCAGTTCTTTAAACCTGCACTTAAACCCAGTGAGGCAAGATATGCTCAAGGAGCCGTATTTGCAGCATCAATGCTGTTTTTTGTCGGAGTAAGCTTCGGATTCTTTATTCTTGCACCTCTTTCAATACATTTTCTGAGCACCTATGAAATAAGTTCAGATGTTGTTAACCAGATTAATGTCAGATCTTATATAGGTACGCTCACTTCACTTTGTCTTGCTACCGGATTGGTTTTTGAACTACCGATTATTGCATTCTTTTTGACGAAGATCGGTATAATAACACCGGCCTTTATGAGGAAATACAGGAAGCATGCCATTGTTGTCATATTTATTATTGCAGCAATTATTACTCCACCAGATGTATTCTCCCAGACTCTCGTAGCTATTCCTCTTCTTATATTATACGAGGTAAGTATTATTATTTCGGGAAGAGTTATGAAACAGAAAGAAAAATCAAGAAGTGAATTCTTTAAGGATGATGAAGAAAAAACAGAAACTGCAACTTCATAATAGCCTGAATGAAACTTTATACCGAAAATCTTGTAAAAAAATATCGCAACAGAACGGTTGTTGATCATGTTTCGATCGAGGTTGAACAGGGAGAAATTGTTGGCCTTCTCGGACCAAACGGTGCCGGGAAAACAACCTCTTTCTATATGATTGTGGGATTAATACGACCCAGAGAAGGGAAAATATTTCTCGACTCTGAAGAGATTACAGCACTACCTGTATATAAAAGAGCCAGAAGGGGTATCGGATACCTTGCCCAGGAGCCTTCAGTATTCAGAAACATGTCGGTCGAAGACAATATCACGGCAGTGCTTGAAATGTCGGGATTGCCCAAAACTGAGCAGTCAGAACGTCTCGAAACTCTTCTTACCGAATTCGGACTACATAAAATCAGGCGCAGTAAAGGTATACAGTTGTCAGGAGGCGAAAGAAGGCGTACTGAGATCGCAAGAGCCCTGGCATTGAAACCAAAGTTCATTTTACTCGATGAGCCTTTTGCTGGTGTAGACCCTATTGCTGTGGAAGATATCCAGGAGATAGTATCAAAACTAAGGGAAAAAAATATTGGAATTCTTATTACCGACCACAATGTGCATGAGACACTTACAATAACCGACCGTGCTTACCTCCTTTTTGAAGGTAAAATACTTAAGTCAGGCACCTCTGCTCAACTTGCAGATGATGAGATGGTAAGAAAAGTCTATCTCGGAAAGAACTTTGAACTTCGCAGGTAACATAATCAATTTGTTTTCATAATAAATTATTATACTTTTGCGGGGAATTTTTACCGCGGATGTGTCGTAATTGGTAGCCGAGCAAGACTTAGGATCTTGTGTCTTCGTGACGTGGGGGTTCGAGTCCCTTCATCCGCACAAAAGTAACAAACCGCCCGTAACCTCTGTAATAGTGCGTTTTGGCGGTTTTTTTAACTATGCAAAAACAATAATAAACATGAATATTACCAGAGAAAACATTGACGATCTGAATGCAGTGCTGAAGGTTAAGATTGAAAAGCCCGATTACGAAGAAAAGGTTGAGACTGTTTTAAAAGATTACAGGAAAAAGGCAACTATAAAAGGATTTCGCCCCGGAATGGTTCCGATTGGCCTGGTAAAAAAGATGTATGGAAGAGCAGTTCAGATCGACGAGATAAACAAATTAGTCACAGAAAATATTCAGAAATACCTTGGTGATGAGAAGCTTGAAATACTTGGTGATCCGCTTCCAAAAACCGATGATCAGGAGAAAATTGATTTCGAGACACAGGAGGAATTCACTTTCTCGTTTGAAGTTGGACTCTCCCCTGTTATTGATTTAAAGCTTTCTAAAAAGAACAAAGTGAATCAGCACGAGATAATCATCGATGATAAGATGAAAAACGATTATCTCGAAAATTATACCCGTCGTTATGGTGAGCTGAGAAAAGCAGACGTAACAGAGGAAAAAGACGTTATCAAGGGCAAGATAGAGGCAGTTGACAAAGACGGGAATATTGTACCGGAAGGTCCGTCAGTTGAAGAAACCTCCATTGGCATTGATATAATTAAGGATAAAAAAATCAAAAAACAGTTCATCGGTAAAAACCTGAACGACGCAATTGATTTTGATATAAAGAAAGCTTTTCCAAATGATACCGAAATTGCAGGTATTCTTCATATAAAAAAGGAAGAGGTTGAAGCAGCCAACACAGACTTCCGATTCACTATAGCTGACATTAGCCGGTTCTTCCCGGCTGAATTGGGTACAGATCTTTACAATAGGATCTACGGTGAAGGCGTAGTAAAGACTGAGGAAGAATTCAGGAGCAGGATTTTAGATGAAATATCACTTAACCTCAAAAGGGAAAGCGATTTCAAACTTATGATGGATATTAAAGCTATCGCAATTGAGAAAGCCGATTTCACACTCCCGGAAGAATTCCTGAAAAAATGGCTCCTGAGGGTCAATGAGAACACAACTGAAGAGCAGGTTGAAAAAGAGTTCGACAACTTCCGGAAAGACCTGAAATGGCAGCTGATCAGGAATAAAGTTGCTAAGGAAAATGAAGTAAAGATAACCGAGGAAGAGTTGCTCCAGGAAGCAGCCAAAATAACAAGGTATCAGTTCCAGCAGTACGGCCTGTTCTATGCAACTGATGATCAGATAAATAATTACGCGAAGGAAACTCTGAAAAAAGAAGAAGATGCAAAAAGGATAGCAGATAAGATTATCGAAGAAAAAGTCATTCTTCAGATGAAAGATCTGGTAAAGCTTGAAAATAAAAGCGTTACAGTTGAGGAATTCAACAAGCTTTTTGAATCGTAATCAGTCTCTTGCAGCAAATTATTTATTATTTATTATCTTTGTTGGTTAATTATTAATCCAGACAATATGAGCATTTTAGACGATTTCGGAAAATATGCAAAGAGCAAGCGTGGAATAAGCAGTCTTAATCTCCACCGCTATACCTCTGTTTATGGAAGCTATATATCACCTACAATTATTGAAGAAAGACAACTGAATGTGGCTTCAATGGATGTCTTTTCGCGACTTATGATGGACAGGATCATCTTCCTGGGACTTCCGATTGACGATTATGTTGCAAACATTATCCAGGCTCAGTTACTTTATCTTGATTCCGCTGATCCCGGGAAAGATATACAGATCTATTTTAATACCCCGGGGGGATCAGTGAATGCCGGTCTTGGTATTTATGATACCATGCAGTATATTTCTGCTGACATTGCAACAATATGTACCGGTATGGCTGCCTCAATGGGTGCGGTTCTTCTTACTGCCGGTAAAAAGGGTAAAAGATCTGCCCTCAAACATTCAAGAATTATGATTCACCAGCCAATGGGTGGTGCCGAAGGTCAGGCTTCAGATATCGAAATTACTGTTCGTGAGATAGTGAAACTTAAAAAGGAGCTCTACGAAATAATAGCACTCCACTCGGGGAATTCAGTTGAAAAAGTTGAAAAAGATTCCGACAGGGATTACTGGATGACTTCCCTCGAAGCAAAAGAATATGGTATGATCGATGAAATCCTGCAGAAAAATATAAAATAGAAACTGATGGATAAATGTTCATTTTGCGGCAGAACCAAGAAAGAGGCAAACATGCTTATTGCAGGTCTCGAGGGCCATATCTGTGACCACTGTATTGAACAGGCTCACGGCATAATGAACGAGGAACTCGGGAGTAAGAAAAATATCAAACTTGATACTGTTAACCTTCTGAAACCAGTTGAGATAAAAAATTTCCTCGACCAGTATGTAATTGGTCAGGATATGGCTAAAAAAATTATCTCGGTAGCAGTTTACAACCACTACAAAAGACTGATGCAGAAGCCTGATGCTGAAGACATTGAAATAGAGAAGTCGAATATTATTCTTGTCGGGGAAACAGGCACCGGAAAGACTCTTCTGGCAAGAACGGTTGCTAAAATGCTCCATGTACCTTTCACAATCGTCGATGCGACCGTACTTACCGAAGCTGGTTATGTTGGGGAAGATATTGAGAGTCTGCTCACCAGATTGCTGCAAAATGCCGATTATGATGTTAAGGCAGCTGAAAAAGGTATTGTTTTTATCGATGAGATAGATAAAATTGCACGAAAAGGGGATAACCCTTCAATAACGCGCGATGTGTCAGGTGAGGGTGTTCAGCAGGGATTACTGAAGCTACTTGAAGGGTCGGTAGTTAATGTCCCACCGCAGGGTGGACGGAAACATCCGGAACAAAAGATGATCCCCGTTGATACAAAAAATATCCTCTTTATATGCGGAGGTGCCTTCGATGGCATCGACAAGAAAATTGCACAAAGACTAAATACTCAGATTGTTGGTTTTGGCGCTTCCAAAATAAGGGAAAAGGTGGACAAGACTAATATGCTGCAATATATTGCACCACAGGATCTCAGATCATTTGGACTTATTCCTGAAATTATTGGCAGGTTGCCGGTCCTTTCCCATCTGAACCCTCTCGACAGGCATGCATTGAGAGCAATCCTCACTGAGCCAAAGAACGCTCTGGTAAAACAGTACATCAAACTGTTTAAAATGGATAACATTAAACTTACATTTGAAGACGGGGTCCTTGATTATATAGTTGACAAAGCAATCGAGTTCAAACTTGGTGCACGCGGGCTCAGATCAATATGCGAAACCATAATGCTCGATGCCATGTTCGAAACCCCATCTGTGGAAACCAAAGAACTTGAAATAACAATTGACTACGCTGAACGGAAACTGGAAAGGATAAATCTGAAAGTTCTCAAGGCTTCATAAAAAAAGGGACACGCTGCGGCATGTCCCTTTCGATTTTCAATAACAACTATCAGGGCATCATATGGCGATGTTTGTTTCTCAGAAGTATCTCTTTCGATTCTCCTCCTCTTGACACAACAGCTTTCGCATCGCATTCACCCGTGCCGTAATTTAATTCAACCGGCTCTTTGCCTGTTCGTTCCATTTTTATGACACCTGCAACAATAAAATAACAAGCACGCTTCCATTGCAAAGCAGTAGTTATGGTATTTGTATAAGTCACTCCGTTGATACCTTTTCCAGTGGCAGTTCCTGTAACCAAGCACTCATCATCCCAGATATTCCTTGTAAGAAAACCTGCCGTCCATTCTCTCTGATGTTCAAATGCACGCTCAATAGTGTTGCCATCGGGCAGCGTAAGCTTACCTCCTGTAAGAGTTATTGATATAATTGGGTTCTGAGCATTGCTGAACCCTTGATTCTCAAGAACTTTCGTTCCTTCAACCCTTATTTCATTGAAATAATAATTGACAAAGGTAATGGTTCTCTTAGCGCCGGCCATCGACCTGGGTCCTGTTACTTCAATCAGGATTTTCCCTTTTCTTACGTTGTTGTGCAATCCCTCACAACCTGCTCCGAAATCCACCACAACAACTTTTGGCCAGACACCATTGGTTGGATGTGTAACAGTAATTACCGGACATGAATCAGCCAAAACCTCCGATTTAGCATCTCCTCCCTTACCCATCTGGTCGAGAATGATGGTGGCATTGTCGGCAGTAGCAAAGATATCTTCAAAAACCGCGTCTGTAACTGCCTCATCATCTGCCAGATCAACACTTGTCTGGTCAATTAATGAATTATCTTTGTTGCACGACATAAATGAGAGCATCACCAAAGCTGCAATCATCAGATAGAATTTTGTTTTCATACGTTTTATCATTTTAATTATTAATTCCGATTTACAAACATATAGATGCAGACAAATTGGAAAGGTTTAATCAGGTGACAATAAAAATAAAAAGGTTATGGACTAAAGACCGTATCTAACTGTATATCAGTAACCCCGGAC
>JANNKF010000101.1:0-21804 GCA_031396165.1 Bacteroidales bacterium
CACCGCCGCTGCCACCATTTTCCGACGTCAGTCCCATCGGCATCCTCTACCCTCGCGATCTAGCGTTCGCCGACGGCTTGCGCGCAGCTCGCCTGGATCACTGGAATCCGCAGGCCGGCAGCGGTACCCCGCTTTGGGCCGAGCAATCTGGGCCGTTCTTCCCGCTCAAGGCCATCTTCTATGCGTGGTGCCGAAGCAAGAGGAAAAGCACAGGCCGACAGTTTACGAAAAAACCGTACTCAGACCATAGCCTGTAAAATTATTGGAAAACAGGAAGTTGCAGTTATAGCTACCGAGCTTAGAAAAGATGATATCGTCCGTTGCAAAGCCGGAGATGTAATTCCTTCAGATGGTGAAGTAATTGAAGGCATTGCAAGTGTTGATGAATCTGCTATAACAGGTGAATCCGCGCCCGTAATTCGGGAAAGTGGGGGTGACCGGTCGGCAGTTACCGGAGGGACCAAGGTAATCAGCGACTGGATTTTAATCCGTATTATGGCTGAACCGGGTAATACTTTTATCGACAGAATGATTGCACTGGTTGAAGGGGCGAAACGGCATAAAACACCCAATGAAATAGCGTTGTCTATACTTCTTTCGGGTCTGACAATAATTTTTCTTCTGGTAGTGGTCACCCTTCCTGCTTTCTTCGGATACAGCCTCAAGGCTTCAGGATTACCGTTGTCGCAAAACCTAACAATCCCTATATTAATTGCTTTGTTGGTTTGTCTTATTCCTACAACTATTGGAGCCTTGCTGAGTGCAATTGGCATTAGTGGGATGGACAGACTTATTCAGCGTAATGTTATCGCTACCAGCGGCAGAGCCATTGAAGCTGCAGGGGATGTTGATGTCCTCCTGCTCGATAAAACAGGAACAATCACTTTAGGTAACCGCATGGCAACCAATTTTATTCCGGCTGATGGTGTAGAGGTTGAAGAACTTGCCGATGCGGCCCAGTTTTCATCATTATCGGACGAAACTCCTGAAGGACGTTCTATTGTTATTCTGGCTAAAGAAAAGTTCAATATACGCGGTCGCGAAGTCAACCAGATTAATGCAACTTTTATCCCTTTTACAGCACAATCGAGAATGAGCGGTGTTGATTATAAAACTATTGATGGCACTATGCATCATGTCCGCAAAGGATCATCAGAAGCCATTCGCACATTTATACAAAATAATAATGGTTTTTATCCTCTGGAAATTCAGAATATTGTTTCCGCTCTGGCACGACAGGGGGCAACGCCCCTGGTTGTTGCAGAAGATAAAAAAGTTTTAGGAGTGGTTCATCTCAAAGATATTGTTAAAGGTGGTATCAAACAGCGTTTTGCCGAATTAAGAAAAATGGGTATTAAAACTGTTATGATTACCGGTGACAATCCTTTAACTGCAGCTGCTATCGCTGCAGAAGCAGGGGTCGACGATTTTATGGCCGAGGCAACTCCCGAAGATAAGTTGCACCGTATCCGTGAAGAACAGGCAAACGGCCATTTGGTTGGCATGATCGGTGATGGAACGAATGATGCCCCGGCACTTGCACAGGCAGATATTGGTATTGCCATGAACTCCGGTACTCAGGCAGCACGTGAAGCCGGAAATATGATTGACCTCGACAGTAATCCTACAAAATTAATTGAGGTTGTCGGAGTAGGAAAGCAATTACTTATGACCCGTGGCTCACTTACCACCTTTAGTATTGCAAATGATATAGCTAAATATTTTGCCATTATTCCGGCTATAGCTATTTCGCTTTATTCAGGTACAACAGGAATTGGACCTCTTTCTGTACTAAATATTATGAATCTGGGTTCGCCGCAAAGTGCTATTCTTAGTGCAGTTATTTTTAATGCCATTATCATTATTTTTTTGGTCCCGCTGGCTTTAAAAGGTGTTCGCTACAGACCTGTTTCAGCTAATGCTGCATTAACCCGTAACCTGCTCATTTTTGGCTTAGGAGGTATTCTTACCCCATTTGTTGGAATTAAACTAATTGATATTATAATTAACATGTAATGCAATAACAAAAATGAAAACACTCATAATTTCTTTGAAAATATTTCTGTTTTTTACAATATTAACCGGAATAGCTTACCCGCTTTTAATTACGGGTATCGGACAAGTTGTATTTCATGAAAAAGCTAATGGTAGTTTAATTGTAAAAGATAACCAGATAATTGGCAGTGAACTTATAGGTCAGAACTTTGACAGCATAATATACTTTACTTCCCGACCATCAGCAATTTCATATAATCCTTTGCCCTCAGGTGGTTCTAATTACGGATTAACGAATTTAAAGTTGAAAAATCTTGTTGAGGAACGCAAACACCAATTCATTACATTTAATCAAGTAGACAGTCTTGATACAATACCTTCCGAAATGGTGTTTGGCTCAGCAAGCGGTCTTGACCCGCATATTTCGCAAATGTCGGCATTAATGCAAGTGGACCGCGTTGCTAAAGCCCGGAATTTCAATGCTACACAAAAACAAAATTTGGTTCAAAGTGTAAAAAATCTTACTGAAACACCTCAGTTTTTAGTTCTTGGCGAAGTAAGAGTAAATGTACTTTTACTTAATCTTGAACTTAATAGGCTTGACCAGAGCATTACAAATAACAAATAAAATCGATATTTTATGAAAACCTCCATCCGCAGTAAAAGATTTACTTTAGGCATGATGTTGTTCCTGGCTCTTATATTAATTTTATCAATCTCCTCTGCTTATTACCTTAACATTCTTTCAGCTAAAACAAGTGCAATTCTCAAAGAAAACCATTATTCAGTTGTTTATGCTCGAAATATGTCAGAAGACCTGACAATCATTAATCAGGAGATCAATAGTTCCTATTTAGCAAACAGGTATCCTGATACTTTGCTGATTAATAAGGAGTTTTTGTCATTTAACGAATCACTTAACCGTGAAAAAAATAATATCACAGAGGTCGGCGAAGGTGAGCTTGCTTCTGAAATTGAAACAATTTACAATGATTATCACAAGTCAGTTTTAAGCTATTTAATACCGGCAAATACAACTATTAATATTCTATATCTGCAAAAAACGATTGATACTCTTTTCAGGAAATTGAATCATCTTTCACAAATGAACGAGAGAGCCATAGAAGTAAAAACTGATGATGCCAAGGTTTCTGCAAACAGATCAACCCTTCAAATGACCTTAATCGGGACAATTTGTTTTTTGGTAGCTTATGGTTTTACCTTTACTTTTTCATCATATTTCAATCAACGATTTTACAGATTGTATAACGGAATAAAGGAAAGTGAATCCAGTAATTACAATCAGAGGATTTATTTTGAAGGGAATGATGAACTCTCTGAAATTTCATCGGTCTTTAATAAAATGGCAGAAAAAATTAATGAAAATAAACAGAAAATGTCTGTTACTTTGCAGAAAGATTCAGAGAAAGATTATAATTCTGGTAATATTCAAGAACTGAAAAATTTCCTGAACAGAATAAAAAGTATAGAAGAAGAAACCAGGGAGATGATATCCCGGTTTGAAAAAAGGTAGTGTTTTATGGATGTAAATGACAGCCGTCCCGATCCCGATGAACTTTTAGCTTCTTTAAAGTTTGAGGATGAAAAAAGCAGAAGAGGAAAGTTGAAAATTTTCTTCGGTATGTGTGCAGGCGTAGGTAAAACATATACAATGCTTCAAACAGCACAAGCTGAGAAGTTGAAAGGAAACGACATTGTCATTGGTTATGTTGAAACGCATAACCGAAAGGAAACTGCTGATCTGGTTGCGGGTTTTGAATTGATTCCCAGAAAAACCTTCCAGTACAAATCTACCACTGTACAGGAAATGGATCTGGATGCAATAATTACCCGGAACCCCAAAGTTGTTCTGGTTGACGAACTTGCTCACACTAATGCTCCCGGAAGCCGGCATACAAAAAGGTATCAGGATGTTTTGGATATCCTGGATAACGGCATTAACGTTTATACCACTGTAAATGTGCAGCACCTCGAAAGCCGTTCTGATACAGTTGGGCAGATTACAGGAATAATTATCAGGGAAACTATACCTGATGAAATTTTTGAAAATGCCGATGAAATCGAGATTATTGATCTGACACCGGAGGAACTGCTCCAAAGACTTTCTGATGGCAAAGTGTACACTCCCGAACGGTCGAAAGAAGCTATCGGGAGTTTTTTCCGTAAAGGGAACATTACGGCCCTGAGAGAGATGGCATTAAGAATAGTTGCTGACCGGGTGGACAAACAACTTCATGAGTACATGCAGCTTAAGCGCATAAAGGGCCCCTGGAAATCAGGATTGCACCTTCTTGTTGCTGTAAGTCATACCCAACAATCAGCAAAACTGCTTCGGTGGGCTAAAAACCTTTCTTACACAATGGGTGCCGATTTACAGGCAGTATACGTAGAATCGTCATATAAACTTAGCCCAAAAGAAAGTGAACAACAAAATAAAAATATCAACCTTGCCAGACAGTTAGGTATTAAGTTCCGCATTATTACCAATACAGATATGGTTAAAGCAATTGTGGATTTTGCCCAAAAAGAAAACATTACACATATAATCATAGGCAAACCACGTGTCCGTAATCTGCTTACACTCCTAAGGCTTGGCAATTTCGTAAACCGGCTCATTCGTTATAGTGGCAATATCGATGTCTATATTTTAGGTTCCGATCTCCAGTCAAAAGATAAATTCAGGGAAAGAGTCTCTCTGCCATCCTTTACCTCAAATTTAGGACAGTATATTACAGCTTCACTGGTGGTTTTTCTCACAGCAATAATCTGTTTCCCTTTAAAAGAAGTTATTGGATATCAGGTTGTATCTTTTGGTTTATTGTTTGTAGTTTCAACGCTTGCATTTTTCTTTGGGACAGGTCCTATTCTGCTTTCTGCTACTTTAAGTGCACTGATCTGGGATTTCTTTTTCATACCTCCTCCATATACTCTGCATATTGACAAGCCTGAGGATATGCTAATGCTCATAATGTTTTTTATTATCGCTCTTTTAAGCGGTGTGCTGACATCCAGGATAAAAAGACAGGAGATGAAGATCAGGATACGTGAAGAAAGAACAAATGCACTGTATCAACTTACAAGAGAGTTATCTACAGCAACAGGTATAGGGGAAGTGATCAGCATTGCAAAAAAAGACATCAGTAAATACTTTAACCTGAAAAGTCTTATATTGCTCAAGCAGAACACCAATCAACAGGATCATAATCTTCAACCGGATAAGGAAATCAAATTATCAGTTAATGATATGAGTGTGGCAACCTGGACATTTCAACACTCAACAAAAGCCGGGAAACATACTGATACATTACCATCGGCAAATTTTACATTCTATCCCCTGAAAGGAAATCAGATAAACCTTGGAGTAATTGCTATTGATCAGGCAACTGTATTCACACAGGGAGAAGAACAGTTCTGGGAGGCATTTATTTCCCAGATATCAGGAAAATTTGAACGCGAGTATCTTCGTAATGTGGCCAGTCAGGCTTATCTGCTGAATGAATCCGACAAACTCTATAAGACACTTTTTAACTCAATCTCACATGAACTACGGATTCCTGTGGCAACTATAATGGGGGCATCCGATTCACTGCTAATAACACATCATCCTGAGGAAATACGAAAAGAACTCACTCAGGAAATTTTCAAAGCGTCTGAAAGATTAAACAGACTTATCGAGAATCTGTTGAATATGTCGAGGATCGAGAGTGGCAGAATCTCCCCCAGAGCTGACTGGTGCGATATACAGGATCTAATTAACAGAGTTACCGAAACCCTTAAGAATGAACTCAAACCCTTCCGTCTGCATATTGTTATACCGGAGGACATGCCTATTGTAAAAATTGACTTTGGATTATTGGAACAGGTACTTTATAATCTCATCTATAATGCAACACAGTATGCTTCTGCGTCACCAAATCTTAGAGTAAAGGCATTCTATGACAATGGTGTACTCACATTACAGATTATGGACAGAGGACCGGGCTTCCCTGAGAAAGAAATATCCCTGATATTCAATAAATTTTATAGGGTTGAGGGATCCCTGGCAGGAGGAACAGGCCTGGGGCTCTCTATTGTTAAGGGGTTTGTTGAGGCCCAAAAAGGAACTATAAATGTAGAAAACAGGCAAAACGGGGGTGCAGTATTTACAGTTAAGATACCGGCAGAGGTACTCCGCGGTGATCTTAAAGTATAATATTTCAGAATATGAGTTTAGCAGAGACGATTCTTATTATTGACGATGAAGTTCAAATCAGACGTTTACTTGAGATAACGCTCTCTTCAAACGGGTACAGGATTTCTGAAGCAGCAACGGGAAAAGACGGACTTATTGCTGCTGCAACAAATCATCCGGCATTGATTATTCTGGATCTTGGATTACCTGATACAGATGGCATAGAGATATTAAAGCAACTGAGAGAATGGTATCTCAAACCTATTATAATTCTTTCTGTCAGGAGTTCGGAGGATGATATTGTATATGCACTCGATAACGGAGCAAATGATTATCTCACGAAACCATTTCGCACCGGGGAATTATTGGCACGTATCAGAGCTGCAGTCAGGCAGAGCATAGACATTACTGAAAAAACGTTATTGGAATTTGGACCATTGTCGATAGATTTGGCAAACCATGTGGTACGCAGGAATAATATACTGTTGAAACTGACGTCAACGGAGTTTTCACTTCTTGCACTTCTGGCAAAAAATGAAGGCCGTGTTTTAACGCATCAGTATATCCTGAAAGAAGTCTGGGGAATGGGATATATTGCACAAACTCAGTATTTACGTGTATTTATTGCCCAATTACGTAAGAAAGTGGAAGAAGACCCCGCAAAACCCAGCCTGTTAAACACTGAATCAGGAATAGGCTACAGGTTTGGAAATTAATAAGTGTGCTACAGGAACCTGACATATGTCCCTGCTCTGGATAAATTGACTGCTGTTCCGTAATTTTTTTTCAAATAGTTAATAATTTTTTCGGCTTTGTTATTAACCACTGATACTATTAGGGGGATTGATTACGTTTTTTAATAACTTCGCATGTAAATTTATAGTGAATACCTTTTAATTTAAGTGATAATTAATTAACAGTCTGAAGAATATGGCATTTTTACAGTTCATAATGCAGGACGGTGGCGCTTCTGCAGAAAAGGCAGTTACAATGAAACTCACACTGCTTGACCTGACGATCAAAGGTGGTTGGGTAATGATTCCTATTATACTTCTTTCATTTGTAGCAGCATATATTTTTATTGAGAGATACTATGTTATCAGGCAAGCCACCAGAGAAGACACAAACTTTATGAACAGGATAAAGGACTATATTCATGATGGGAAAATTGAAGCAGCTCTGGCGCTTTGCAGATCAACCGAAAGTCCTTCAGCCAGGATGGTGGAAAAAGGGATTACACGCCTGGGAAGACCATTACAGGATATAAGCACGGCAATTGAAAATGTCGGCAAACTCGAGATATCAAAACTTGAAAAAGGATTCCCGACACTGGCCACTATCACAGGAGCTGAACCGATGCTTGGTTTTCTCGGAACAGTCATCGGCATGGTACAATCCTTCTACGCAATGTCGCAGGCAGGTAATAATATTGAAGTCTCAATGATGTCAGATGGGATTTATACGGCTCTTATAACAACTGTTGCCGGACTTATAGTAGGGATCCTTGGTTATTTTGCCTACAATACTCTGGTTGTCAGAGTTGAAAAAGTAGTTTTTAATCTCGAAGCAACACTTACTGAATTTATGGATATTTTGAATGAACCTGTAAAAACCGAACGGTAAGATGGCACTATCCCAAAGAAATAAAATAAGTATAAACTTTAGCTCAGTCGGGATGACTGATGTAGTCTTTAACCTGCTTATTTTCTTTATGTTAACCTCTACAATGGTTCATCCTTCCGCATTGAAACTGCTTCTTCCCAAGGGGAGTAACCAGGTCTCGGCAAAACCTCTTACAACGGTTTCAATAACAAGCGACCTTAAGTATTATGTTGAGATGCAACCTGTAAATATCGATGACCTCGAAGCGATCCTCAAGCAAAAACTTGGAAATAAGCCGGATACCTATATATCTTTGCATGTTGATAAGAGCGTACCTTTCGAGAATGCTGTTAAAGTAATGAATATTGCACAGTCGAATAATTATAAGTTAATAATTGCAACCTCACCCAAATAGCGATCTCCACAGATTCCCATCCGAGAGAGGAAAGGGATTAGCCGGAACTATAATAATACATCTGGCACTATTCCTGTTTCTTGTATTTGTCGGGTTCTCAGTACCTCCGCCGCCGGAAATTGAGGAAGGAATAGAGGTAAATTTCGGAACTGATGAAACAGGTTCGGGCCTGATTGAGCCATCTCCGCCTCCTGTTCAGCAGGAAGCTGCAGCCCTTCCATCGGCATCACAAAGTAAAGTCTCTGAAGATGAACCACTTCTTACACAAGACACGGAAGAGGCTCCTGAAGTAAAGAAAGTGGATCCTAATGCTGAGAAAAAGAGACTTGAGAAGATTGAAGCAGATAAAATACGACGCGCAGAACTTACTGCAGAAAGAATCAGGAAAACCGCGGAGGAAACAGAAAGGAAACGAATTGCTGCGGAACAGCAACGACAGGCCAACATCATGAACCGCACAAAAAATGCTCTGGCCAACTCCAAAAATGCAGGTACTGGCTCAACCAGTGAGGGAATAACCGGCGGAGCCGGTAACCAGGGTGTAATAAACGGATCGGTAGATTCAAAGGTTCGCGGTGAAGGCGGAGGAACAGGAGACAAAGGAATTTCTTATAACCTTCAGGGAAGGGGGTTTCAGAAATTGCCTCCTCCAAAATATGATTATCAGGGCGAAGGGAAAGTTGTTGTTGAAGTGAGTGTTGACAGAGACGGAAAAGTCATATCGGCTACCCCCGGAATAAAAGGATCCACAACACTTGATGAATACCTTCTTAAGGTTGCAAAAGATGCTGCACTTGAGGCCAGATTTGAATCAAAACCCGATGCCCCAGTGGTTCAGAAGGGAACAATAACATATAATTTTATCTTAAAATAATCTGTATACAGTAAAAACACGATGTATCATACAGTAAAAACACGATGCATCGTGTTTTTACGTTATACCCAGCATCGTGTTTTTACTGTATACCCAGCATCGTGTTTTTACTCTATCACCAACATTTTTATTTCCGGGAAAATAATTCGGTAATGGCTATATTCAGATTCTCGATGAGGTTATTATCCTTTATTATATAGTCATCAATCCCTTTTCTTGCCAGTTCAAGAACAATTTCACCCTTCTCCTGCCCTGACAACATTATTACCGGAATATCAGGTTTAGCTTCCTTTATTTTATCAAATACCTCCATCCCGTTCATTACCTCCTTATCATTATTCACAAAGAAATAGTCAAGAATAATCAGATCCGGATCCTTAGATAATGCTTTAAGACACTCCTCACCATATTTAAATGCTTCAAGTTTATAACCCTCAGATGTAAATCTTTTAACAACCAGCATATTAATAAACGGATCATCATCAACAATAAAAATAAGCTTCTGAATATTCATTGAGTTCGAAATTGATATAGGTCAATACAAAGTTATAATAATAATAATCTTATTCGTCTGTTTGTTTATTTTACTGAAATTTCCGCCAATTATTACATTGAAAACAGAGGGTAAGATTTCATCATTTCTACCACTTTGTTACCAACTTTTTTAATAACTGCCTCATTATCAATATGTGAAATTACCTCATCAATAAGTTCTACAATCAGGCCCATCTGATTCTCGCGCAATCCCCTTGTTGTGATCGCAGGTGTTCCCACTCTTAATCCAGATGTAAGAAATGGTGAGCGGCTATCGAATGGAACCATGTTTTTATTAACGGTAATATGTGAAAGCACAAGTGTGTTTTCAACTTTCTTACCCGAAATATCAGGAAATTTTGTCCTTAAATCTATTAGCATCAGGTGGTTATCAGTTCCATCAGACACTACCTTATAACCCCTGTCGATAAACGCTTTAGCCATTATTTCCGCATTCTTCTTTACCCTTGACTGATACTCTCTGAATTCGGGAGTAAGCGCTTCACCGAAAGAGACTGCCTTAGAGGCAATTACATGCTCCAATGGTCCACCCTGAATACCTGGAAAAACTGCTGAATTGAGCAGTGAAGACATCATTCTGACCTCACCTTTCTGGGTGGTAATACCCCAGGGATTGATAAAATCCTTACCCATCAGAATTATACCGCCACGTGGTCCGCGAAGTGTCTTATGTGTTGTTGAAGTAACGATATGCGCATGTTTAAGTGGATTCTTCAGTTCTCCGGCGGCAATCAAGCCTGCAGGATGAGCCATATCAACCATAAATAAGGCCCCTATTGAGTCAGCAATTTTTCGCATTCTTTCATAATCCCATTCACGTGAATAGGCTGAAGCCCCTCCGATAATCATCTTTGGCATCTCCCTAAGTGCAGTCTTTTCCATCATTTCATAATCAATCAGACCATCCTCCTCTTTAACACTATATGCTACAGGCTTGTAGAACAGCCCTGAGGAGTTGACAGGCGACCCGTGAGAAAGATGCCCCCCATGTGCCAGATTAAGACCCATAAATGTATCACCTGGTTTCAGAACTGTCATAAATACAGCCATATTCGCCTGGGCACCTGAATGGGGCTGAACATTGGCATATTCAGCATCAAAAAGTTTCTTCAGTCTGTCGATTGCAATGGTTTCCGACTGGTCAACAATTTCGCAACCCCCATAATAACGGTTACCAGGATAACCCTCTGCATATTTATTCGTCATAACTGAGCCCATCGCATCCAGAACCTGCTGGCTGACAAAATTTTCTGAAGCTATTAGCTCTATTCCGTTTATCTGACGCTGGCGTTCTTTTTCAATCAGGTCAAAAATTAAATTATCTCTTTCCATGTGCAAAATATTTAATATTATCATTCTTCAGAAAACTCAATTAACAACGCACGATACGTTGCATAAATCCTTGATTTGGAAATAAAACCAACATAATAACCATTATCGAGTACCGGAAGATTCCATGCACCTGTCTTCCTGAATGTTTCCATAACAGTTTCAATGTTCTCCCTCTTATCTATATATGAAGGCGGGATTGTCATCAGATCCTTAACATAAGTTGACTTATAGAGTTCATTATGAAACATAATCTCCCGTACATCATCAAGTGAAACAACCCCCTCAAGAATATTATATTCATCAACAACAGGGAAAAGGTTTCTCCTGGATTTGGAAATGATCTTGATCAGGTCGCCTAGGGTATCATTCCTCTTTACTGTTATAAGGTCTGTTTCAATCTCCTTTTTCCAATCCATAATAGTCATTACAGCCTTATCCTTATCGTGAGTAATTAACTCCCCTCTTTCTGCAAGCTGAACATGGTAGATTGAATGTTTTTCAAAACTTCGTGTTGTTATAAAAGCGACTGTTGATGTAATTATCAGCGGTATAAGCAGAGCATAACCGCCCGTAATTTCGGCAATAAGAAATATTGCAGTAAGGGGCGCATGCATCACCCCTGCCATCCTTCCTGCCATACCTACAAGCACAAACCTGTTATCTGGCAAATCTACATGCATATATTTCCTTAAAAGTGAAGCCATGAAGAAACCATTTACTCCACCGAGAAAGAGAGTTGGTGCAAAGATCCCTCCAACTCCACCAGCACCATTTGTTGAACTGCTTGCCACAACCTTAAAAAGGATCAGGCCTAACATAAAGAGTGTGATCACAATGAAACTTCCGGAATAATCTGAAAAGATCGTGTTTTCCAGGATTGCATTTCCATTTCCCTGGAGCAGTAACATTATGGTATCATAACCCTCACCATAAAAAGGAGGGAACAGATAAATCATTCCACCAAGAACCACACCTCCTACAGCAAGTCTGATGTATGTATTCTTCAGCTTTTCATAGCTTCCCTCAAGAAAAAGGGTCATTCTGGAAAAATATAATGAAAGAAAACCTGAGACTACACCAAGAAGCAGATACCATGGAATATTTGAGATATTGAACGCTCCCGCTATTTCAAAGGTGAATAATACTTTATCACCCATAAGGAAATACGCAACAGATGCTGCTGTTACTGATGAAATAAGAAGTGGAACAATTGAAGAAATGGTGAGATCCAGCATCAGAATCTCAAGCGTGAATACAATTCCGGCAATTGGCGCTTTAAAAATTCCGGCAACGGCACCAGCTGCACCACACCCCACAAGAAGTGTAATATTCCTGTAATTCAGCCGGAAGATCCTTCCAATCGTTGAACCAATCGACGATCCTGTAAGGACAATGGGAGCTTCAGCTCCAACCGACCCACCAAAACCAATTGTAAGTGTACTTGCAAGTAAAGAACTCCAGGTATTATGCGCGCTGAGATAACTCCGCTTCATTGAAATGGCAAATAGTATTCTGCTTATGCCGTGGCCTATCTTATCCCTGAGAATTATTTTTACAAATAATACAGAAAGAATCATACCTGCCAGCGGATAGGCCAGATAAAGAAGATTTCCCGATTCAGCTGAAATACCCCCTGTTAGAAACTCATGTGTATAATGAATCGCATTCTTAAGCAACGCCGCAGCCAGAGCGCTCAGTAATCCTACAACTAGACTTAGAGAGTAAACTAACCTGACCTGGTCTGTTTTGAGAAGTGTATTGTGGAAAAAGCTACTTAAAAAATGATTTCTGAACATAATTATGCAAATATAAAAACAATACTAATCCTTCACTGTTTTTTATTTAAGTTTGTGTTTATGATAAGTTACAACAGATTCACCCTTGAAAACGGCTTAAGAGTGCTTGTGCATGAGGATAAATCGACACCTCTGGTAGCGATGAATATCCTCTATAATGTTGGATCAAGAGATGAGGATCCGGAGATGACCGGGCTTGCCCATCTTTTTGAACACCTGATGTTTGGAGGATCGGCAAACGTTCCTGAGTTTGATTTGCCATTACAGATGGTAGGTGGTGATAATAATGCATTTACAAACAATGATATCACTAATTATTACTTAACAATTCCATCGGAAAATATTGAAACCGGTTTCTGGCTTGAATCAGACAGAATGCTGGAACTCGATTTTTCACAAAAGAATCTCGACACCCAGAGAAACGTTGTAATTGAAGAATTCAACCAGCGATACCTCAATCAGCCTTATGGTGATGCCATACTTAAATTAAGACCACTTGCCTATAAAGTACATCCTTATCGCTGGCCTACTATCGGTATGGATATTTCTCACATTGAAATGACAAAACTCGATGAGATTAAAAAATTCTTCTTCTCACATTACGCACCAAATAATGCAATACTGGCACTGACTGGAAATATTACACTTGATAAAGCGGAACTACTAACGAGAAAATGGTTTGGACCCATTGAAAAAAGAAAGCTACAGAAAAGAAACCTGCTGCCTGAACCAGAACAAACTGAGGCAAGATTTCTAACTATCGAAAAAGATGTTCCGTCAAACGCACTCTATAAGGTATGGCATACAGGTCCTAGAATGAATAATGATTTTTATACCCTCGACCTTGTTACAGATCTTCTTGCAGGCGGAGAGACGGGAAGACTACACACCAAACTGGTGAGGGAGAAGAAGCTTTTCAGTGAAATAAATGCCTATATCACCTCGGATATAGATCCGGGATTGATAATAGTACAGGGTAAGCTGATGAAAAACATCGACATTAATCAGGCCGAAGAAGCTGTAAATGAAGTAATTGAAGGATTAACAAACATTCCGGGCTTAAAAGATGAGATGGAAAAAGTGAAAAATAAATTTGAGTCTTCAACTGTTTTTTCGAATTCAAATATTCTGAATAAAGCAATAAATCTTGCCTTTTATGAACTACTGGGCAATCCGGAACATGTTAACAGTGAGGTTTCTTATTTCAGAAAAGTTACCGGTGAAATGGTTAGCGAGACTGTTAGAAACTATTTTAAACCTGAGAATTGCAGTACATTATATTATAAATCAACGCGGAAGGAATAGCCATGGAGAGACTGCAAAGAATTCAACCTCCGGTTTTCCCGGTAGAAAAGGTTTCAATCCCTGAAGCCGCCTCATTCAGATTGAAGAATGGTGTACCTGTATTTCTTATTGAAGCCGGAACTGAAGAGATTATGAGGCTTGAATTCACTTTCAAAGCCGGACAGGTTAACGAATACCTTCCACTTCTTTCTTCCACAACCAATATGATGCTCTCCGAAGGATCGGAAAATTATACGTCAGAAGAACTTAACCGGCTTCTTGACTATTATGGCGCTTTTCTTAACATATCACCTGAAAAAGACAGGGCCGGTATTGTGATTTTCTTTCTCAGTAAGCATATTGACAAAATATTTGAATTAAGCCGGGAAATACTGTTTCATCCTGTATTCCCTGAAGAGGAGCTTAATGCCCTGATGAATAAAAGGTTCCGTTGGTACCTTGTAAACAGGGAGAAGGTGCAGAATCTCGCCATGGATAAGTTTTTTGAATCGATCTTTGGAAAAAATCATCCCTATGGTCACCAGGTCGAAGATGAGGATTTTAAAAATCTTACCCATGCCCTTCTTACTGAGTATCATGCACAATATTACAGACCGGAGAATATGGCAATTATTGTCTCAGGAAAGATTTCTCCTGACGCACCAGCACTCCTTGAAAAGTATTTCGGGGAGCTTAAATCGGAAAAGGGTTCACTAAAGGAGTCTCTAAAAAGCCTGCAGGGAGAAACACGAAAAAAGGTGCATATTGATAAAGCAGGAACTGTACAGACCTCTGTCAGAATAGGTTCTGCAACAATCAATAAACGGCATCCTGACTATCCCGGATTAAAAATTCTTGATGCAATTCTGGGAGGTTATTTTGGATCGCGGCTCATGAAAAATATCCGTGAGGATAAAGGATACACCTATGGTATCGGTTCTTCTGTCACTTCGCTCGATCTTGCCGGTTATAAGGTAATTTCTACTGAAGTGGGTCATAAAAACCACCTTAAAGCAATCGATGAAATATTTAAAGAGATCAGGTTATTACAGAGTGAACCTGTAAGAATTGAGGAACTTGAGCTGGTAAGAAATTATATGGCAGGAGAACTTCTCCGTATGTTCGACGGACCTTTTGCACTCGCTGATAGTTTCAGATCTGTATGGGATTTCGGACTTGATAATGGATATTATTACCGGTTGGCTGAAAAAATTAAAACAATTGAACAGAGTGAAATAATTCATCTGGCTAACAGATATTATAATATTGATGATCTATACCAGGTCACAGCAGGTTCGAAATGAAAAAGAGATTTGAATACAACAACCCCCTTCCCAACCTTCCCCCAGGGGGGAAGGAGTCATCATCCCGCCTGAGCGGGACAGGAAAGGGGGTAAAAAGTCTATTAATAATCTTCCTTTTCCTATCATATAACTCCTATTCCCAGACGGATTGCGTAGTGCCAGATTCTGCTGTTCTGACATTAGTGTCGGTACAGCCTGAAACCGGAAAAACTGATCTGAGCTGGAACCTGAGTCCATCGTCCGGCATAGCCGCCTATATAGTCTATTCTTTCAGAGAACCTGATGGACTGCCGATTGACACTATCTGGAACCCTTCAGCTACAAGCTATACTGTCCAGTCAACCGGGACAAGATATTTCAGCACTTCATATGTCGTTACCGCATACAGACTATCAACTGTAGCAGGGGAGGACGGTTGTGCAAGTCCCCTTTCAAATGTGCTTACCACAATTTTTGGTTCGGCGGCAATTGATACCTGTAACCGGAAAATAACTCTAACATGGAACAAATACTCCGACTTTCCCAAACCTGTTAAGGAGTATAAAATTCTTGTTTCATTAAATGGAGCACCGCTTTCGGAGATGTATACTGTTGAAAAGAGTTCTGATAACTTCACAATCTCAGATTTTATTACTGACTCAGAATATTGCTTTGCTATTAAAGCGGTATTTGACGACGGAACCTTTTCAACATCGAATAAAAGCCCCTCTCTCTCAACAAAGATGCAAAAACCACCCGATTGGATAAATGCTGATTATGCAACTGTTAATATGGAGAACAAGGTAGCATTGTCGTTTACAGTTGATCCATCATCAGAAATCCTAAATTTCAGCCTTACAAGGATGACCGGATCATCAGGAATATTTCAGGAGATAACCAGACCTGTTTCCGGAAACGGAAGGGTCTTATTCATTGATAATGAAGCAAAACCAGGTGATGTTAATTATTACAGGCTCTCCGCAATAAACGGTTGTAACGTTCCTGTTACAGTATCAAACCTGGGTTCAAATATTGTATTGCATCTGGAAAGGTCTGGAGATGATCTTATACTCTCATGGAACTCATACAAAAAATGGCTGGGAACTTTATCAGATTACAGGCTTTATGTTAACACCGGAAATGGATTCGAAGAAAAAGTGATATTAAGTGTATCAGATACACTATTAAAATTAGGGTATGAAGAGATAATGTATGATGTATCGTCAGATAATGTTTGCTTTTACATAAAAGCCACAGAAACTGCTAATCCACACGGAATTGCAGGCGAAAGCCGTTCATCGGAGATTTGTACGGTGCCAACTGAGGTAATAACTGTCCCTAATGTTTTCACACCCGATAACGATCTGATTAATGACCTTTTCCGTCCGGTTCTTTCGTTTACCCCTGAAAACTATCATCTGATAATCACCGACAGAAACGGGAGTGTAATGTTTGAAACAAGGGATCATCTGGAACAATGGGATGGTACACAAAAGAGTGATCCTCTGCCGCAAGGTGTCTGTCTTTGGTTTTTAAAGGTAACCACTCCGTCAGGAAAATCTGTAACAAAAACAGGAACTGTAACAATTGTCAGGAAAAGGTAATAAAATCATCGGCGGTTAAACAGATTTGAATATAGATTTTTCACGGGAACAGATTATATTTGTATCCGGCAAAGAAAGGTGTCGCTTAGATTTTTATGGGTAACAAGGATATATTTGATGAGGAGGATAAGATCCTTATTCAGACAGCGTACGACTCTCTTGTAAATAATCTGCTAAGGTGCAACAAACCAGGTGACCGTGAGCTTATTGACAAGGCGTTCAAACTTGCAAATGAAGCGCATTGGAACATGCGCAGGAAATCAGGTGAACCGTATGTAATTCACCCCATATCAGTTGCTAAAGTCGTTAATCAGGAGATTGGCCTTGGTGCAAAATCGATCGCTGTTGCACTTTTGCATGATGTTGTCGAAGATACTGACTACTCTCTTGAAGATATCGAAAGGGAGTTCGGATCAAAGATCGCATCGCTGATAGACGGACTAACCAAAATATCAGGAACATATAATAAAGAAAACTCATCATCCCTTCAGGCTGAAAATTTCAGGAAAATGCTTCTGACACTTTCTGACGATCTGAGGGTCATTCTCATAAAGATTGCTGACAGGTTGCATAATATGAGAACACTTGAATCGATGCCCGAGCATAAAAAGATGAAAGTGGCCGGAGAAACAATATTCCTGTATGCGCCTCTGGCTCACCGGCTTGGCTTATATGCAATAAAAAGTGAACTTGAAGATCTAAGCTTTAAATTCCGGCAGCCACAGATCTATGACGAGATTACTGCTAAGCTTAAACATTCTGAAAAGAAGAATATTTCGCTTATAAATAAATTCTCTCTCCCGCTTATAGATAAACTTACTGTGGCGGGACTTAAATTCGATATTAGCGGAAGACCAAAGTCCATTTTCTCTATTTGGAAAAAGATGCAGGCAAAGAACGTTCCTTTTGAGGAGATCTACGATGTACTTGCTGTCAGAATTGTTTTTGATCCCGTAGAAGGTCTTGCTGAAAAAACTCAATGCTGGAATATCTACTCGATTATTACAGATACTTATCTGCCGAAGCCCGACCGTCTTCGCGACTGGGTAAGCAGGCCTAAACCTAATGGTTATGAGGCCCTTCACCTGACGGTAATGGGTCCTGATGGCCAATGGGTTGAGGTTCAAATAAGGAGCCGGAGGATGGATGAAATAGCTGAAAGAGGATATGCTGCTCACTGGAAATATAAAGGAGATGAAGCACAGGAGAGTGAACTCGACAAATGGATTAAAAAGATCCGGCTGATGCTCGAGAATCCGCGCGAAGATCCTATCGAGTTTCTTGATGAGTTCAAAATGAACCTCTTCTCCTCCGAAATAATGGTCTTCACCCCGAAAGGATTCCTGGTCAGCCTCCCAAAGGGAGCTTCAGCCCTCGACTTTGCATATGAAATTCATACTGAGGTTGGTAATAAAGCTATCGGGGCAAAAATTAATTATAAGCTTGGGCCGATTAACTCTATATTAATGAGTGGCGATCAGGTGGAAATTATTACCTCCGAAATAGCTAAACCTGAAAAGGAGTGGCTTGCATTTGTGAGAACATCCAAAGCAAAAGATGCAATCAAGAATGCATTGAAACTTGAATCGAAAGATACTATTCAGACAGGAATGGAGATACTGGAGTCGAAGCTTAAAGAAATCGGACTGACATCTAATCCTGAGATTATAAAGAATCTGCTTCAATCGTTTGAAGTAGCTGGTAAAGAAGACCTGTATGCGGGTATAGGATCTGGAAACATAAAACTAGAAAACCTGAAGAAGATTGTAAAAAAGAGCCCATCGAACAATGTCATAAAATACTGGGAGTTAAAATTAATCGGCTCCAAGAAAGAAAAAAAGGACACTGCTGATATCCCGGGCAAGGGTGATAATAAAGGCCCCTTCCTGCTTAGAGAAAACGTCGAAAACGCAGAACAGTCATATGAAATCGCAACCTGCTGCAGCCCTATTCCGGGCGATGAGGTAACAGGTTACCGTTCACCGGAGGGTGGCATAATTATCCATAAGCCAAAATGTCCTGTTGCCATCCGGATCATGTCGAATGAAGGAAACAGGATCATTGCTGTAAAATGGGCAATACATAAGCTCGTTTCATTTATTGCACGGATAAGCATGACTGGCATCGACAGGATCGGACTTGTTAATGATATAACGAATATTATATCCTCAGAACTTAAGGTCAACATGACCAACATAAATATTTCTGTAAAAAATGGCATTTTTGAAGGAACTATTGATCTCTTCGTACACCACACCAAAGACCTTAATAACCTGATCCTTAAGATTTCAAATATCAATGGAATTGAGAACGTAAAGAGGGTTGAAGAGTTTACCAAATAATTTCATTTAGTCATCCACTGGAATATAATGGAAAAAATTCCTACTTTTGATATTATTTTAAATTAGACCAGATATGATTAGCGACGATACCAAGCTAACTGTTAAGAAGATCTTCACTGAGTATCTCGAAAAAAAGGGACACAGGAAGACACCTGAGAGATATGCTATTCTTGATGAGATATACTCGCGTTCAGGTCACTTTGATATAGAATCGCTCTACATCTTCATGAAGAATAAGAACTACAGGGTAAGCCGGGCTACGTTATATAATACAATTGAAATTCTGCTCGACTGCAATCTTGTAATCAAGCATCAGTTCGGGAAGAACATTGCCCAATTTGAAAGAGCATATCAGTGTGGTCAGCACGACCATCTTATTGATATTGAGACCGGTGATGTTATCGAATTCTGCGATCCCAGGATCCATGAGATTATCAATACAGCGAGTGAATTGCATAATTTTGAACCGCAATATCATTCCCTGTATATCTATGGACGTTACAAAGGATCGGATAAAAAATAAAAGATCTCTGTTTTAGTACCTGCCTTATCAATCCTCGCCAACTTTTACTTGTTATTAACAATCTGACATTTCCGGATCGTAAAGCAGAATAATTTCGTACCTTGTAGGGCATTTTAAATTTTTACACTACATCTAATATGAACATTGACATACTGTTAGGCCTGCAGTGGGGTGATGAGGGCAAAGGGAAAATTGTTGATGCAATAAGTCCTGACTACGATATAATTGCCAGGTTCCAGGGAGGACCAAACGCAGGCCATTCTCTTGAATTCAACAATGTAAAACATGTACTCCATCTTATTCCATCAGGTATATTTCACCCTGAAAAACTGAATATCATTGGCAACGGTGTTGTAATCGATCCTGCTGTTTTTAAAAAGGAGATAGACGAACTGGGTCCATCGGTAGAAGAACTTGCAAAACGACTTATTATTTCAACCAGGGCAAACCTGATCCTGCCAACACACAGGATCCTTGATGCTGCCTATGAAAATAAAAGAGGGTTATCCAAAATCGGATCCACTCTGAAGGGTATCGGTCCTGCTTACACAGATAAAGCGAGCCGCAATGGTCTGAGAATAGGCGATATCCTGAGAAAAGATTTTATGGAAACCTATAAAAGTCATATTGGTATGCATCTCGATATTCTGAAGAGTTACGACTTTAGATTCGAGCTATCTGATTATGAGAAAGGTTGGTTCGAGGGGATCGAAATGATAAGGAACTTCCGGATATTGAATACCGAATATCTCATTAATGAAGAGGCAGGTAAAGGGAAAAAAATTCTGGCCGAGGGTGCACAGGGAACAATGCTCGATCTCGATTTCGGATCCTATCCTTTTGTAACATCATCAAATACAATAAGTGCGGGAGCCTGCACAGGTCTAGGAGTATCACCAAAACAGATAGGTGAGATCTTCGGCATATTCAAAGCATACTGTACCAGGGTTGGAAGCGGCCCCTTCCCTACCGAACTTTTTGATAATACCGGATCAATTCTCCGGGATGTCGGTAAGGAGTTTGGTGCTACCACAGGACGTCCCCGTCGTTGCGGATGGCTCGATCTTCCTGCCTTAAAATACTCAATAATGATCAATGGTATCACACAGCTTTTTATGACAAAAGCAGATGTGATGTCGGGGTTCAAGACTGTCAGGATCTGTACCTCATATAAGGTTGACGGGAAAGAGTGTATTGAAATACCATTTGGTGTTGATTCAGTTGTAGAACCGGTTTACACAGATCTGCAAGGGTGGAATGAAAATATTTCAGGAATCAAAGAGCATAATAAACTTCCTGATTCCCTGAAGAAGTACATTGAATTTGTTGAGAAGAATACCGGTGTACCTATAACGATGGTCTCAGTCGGACCCGACAGGGAAGAAACAATATTTCGTAAATAAAAATGGCAGGGACATTCCGTGGAATGATTGGACATTCCGTGGAATGTCCCTACATATATCTATTTCTTTATATACATCCAGGCATCGAGCTGAATGGTATCCTGAAATTGGTTGAGACGTTCAACTGCAGTTCTGAAACTTTTATGACCCTCCGCTGCAACCAGCTCAAACCGGCTGCCTGCAACTTTGAGTATCTGTGCATTATAACCCTGTTTTACATATTCAACCTGAAGGTCCTTAGCATATTGAGGTGTAATAAAGCTACCGACAATAATATTGTACCTGCTTTCCATAGCGATCCTGGCTTCTTCTGCTATCCTTATTGAATCAAGTTTTGCATTCTCGAGCGCTAAAAGATGGTCCTGAACTTTTCTGATTGAATCAGCAACCCTGATACTATCCTGTTGGGCCAGCAGTGCAGCCTGAGCCTTTTCCCTGGCTCCCTTTTTACCGAAGAATTTACAGGAAGGCATCGCTACCAAAAGGATAATAAAAAGCAAGGAATCGCAATTGCAGCAGGTATGAAGGGTAACTTTAGGAAGTATAACCAAAGAAAGGCTAAGATAGTTAGCCGCGCTATAGAAAAGATAATTTTGGCAAATCG
>JANNKF010000351.1:0-8255 GCA_031396165.1 Bacteroidales bacterium
TTTTTTTACCACGAAGCCCGCCCGGACGAAGTCCGTTCGGACGGGGAACACAAAGTACAGCACAAAGTAACACAAAGGAATAGAGCATCTTAACTAAGTTTATGAATAATTCAAGCTAAATTTACCCTCATTTGGAAAACGGGAAATGTAGTGCCGGTAAGCGGATTATATTGGCTGCTTTTTGATTTTAGTCAAACAATGTAAAAACAATATGGAACAGATGTTGTTCTTATAAAGCCGGAAAACAGTAATACAATAATTCAATTAAAGAAAAATGGAAAAATTAAAAGTCATAATTACAGGGGCAACCGGTATGATTGGAGAAGGGGTGCTTCATGAATGTTTACGGAACTCTGATGTAGAAAAGGTACTGGTTATTACACGAAGCCCAAGTGGCTATACGCACCCTAAACTAACAGAAATAATTCACAGCAATTTCTCCGACTTGTCAGCTATCAGTAACAAGCTCACAGGCTTTAATGCATGTCTTTTTTGTCTTGGAACTACAGCAGTGGGAAAAACAGAAGCCGGGTATACAAAACTTACATATACCCTTACCCTGAATTTTGCAACAACACTTGCTTCCCTTAACAGAGATATGGTATTCTGCTATATCTCAGGAGCAGGAACTGATAGCAGCGGGAACGGAAGGACAATGTGGGCCCGGGTAAAAGGTAAAACAGAAAACGACTTAATGAAACTCCCGTTCAAAAAAGTATATAATTTCCGGCCGGCCGGCATTAAACCATTTCTGCCATTGAAACCTTCACAGACTTATTTCAAAACATATAAATACCTCGGTTGGCTTTTTTCCTTGGTGAAGGTTATAGCCCCGAATTATGTTATCCCGCTTAAGGATCTGGCTGCTGCAATGATACATGTTTCGCTGAAAGGATATTCAAAAAACATTCTGGAGATGACAGATATAAAAGGTCTGGCAAAAACTTAATCGAAAAAACTAAACCTGGTGGAAAGGGGAAGAGTAATCATTGTTAATTCATTCACAATCCGGTATAAATTTCTGTCTTAGAATATTCAATAATGGAGCACGACTGTGACGTGGATCATCATAAGAACCAGCTTCTGGTTAAAAATAAAATTAACCGGTAGTCTGAAGTTTTATAAAATTCAGAACCTCTTCTGTGTCTTTTTCAGGATTGACTGACTCATTTTTATAAATGATTTTCTTGTCTTTCCCTATTATGAATGTCCATCTTTTGATCGATATATTGCGGACAAGCTCATATTCCGTACCTCCAACAGTGCGTTTAATAGCAGCACCATCGCCTACCGGAACGCCAAATGCCTTCGCGATTTCACCTTTCTCATCAGAAAGGAGTGTGAAGTTGAGGGTTTCTGCCTGCTTGAAAAGTTTCAGACTCTCAACCTTGTCTCCACTGATACCAATAACTTCCACGCCTGCAGAGAGCAGATCCAATCTGTGGTCACGGTATGAACAGGCCTGTTTGGTACATCCCCCGGTCATTGCACCCGGATAAAAATATACAACAATATATTTTTGACCCAGTACCTTTTTTACATCCCAGATCGCACCATTGTCTGCAGGTGCTTTAAATTCCGGGGCTTTATCTCCGACTGACAATCCTTGCTGACCAAAGACGGCGATCGAGGTAAAGATAAACAGGGCTGATATTGCGATTCGTGATTTCATAAATATGGTAATTTATTTGCGTCTGATAAAGAAACATATTTTAATCGTTTTTGTTTAATAAATGTTAACCGGTAAAACGAGGATTGTAACCGGAAATACTAATAAATGGCAAATCTAAAATAATTACTACTATGAAAACCAAACTATTCTCATTTGCTGTCCTTCTTGCATGTCTTTCAACTCTGTCTTCATCGGGACAGGAACCCAGATTTAAAATCTCACTCGCCGAATGGTCCCTTCACAGAACTCTCGGGAAAAAGGAAATAACCAATCTTGATTTCCCCAGAATAACAAAAACAGTGTATGGCCTTGATGCAGTAGAATATGTTTCTACTTTCTTCAGGGATAAGGCTGAAGATACCGAATACCTGACAAAACTAAAAGATGAATGTACAAAATATGGTGTTAAAAGTCTGCTTATAATGGTCGACGGTGAAGGAAACCTTGCGGATACCTCTGCTGCTGTAAGGCAGAAAGCCGTTGAGAATCACTATAAATGGGTAAAAGCGGCTCAGTTCCTGGGTTGTCATTCAATCAGGGTTAATGCTGCCGGAAGAGGGACAATGGGACAGATGCAGGCTGCAGCAATTGACGGACTCACTAAGTTATCGGATTATGCTGCAAAGTATAATGTCAATGTTATCGTTGAAAATCATGGAGGAAATTCTTCGATTGGAAAATGGCTGGCAGAAGTAATGAAGGCAGTTAACAGACCCAACTGCGGAACACTGCCGGATCTTGGAAATTTTTATGAATATGATCGCTATGCCGGGACAAAGGAATTAATGCCGTTTGCAAAAGGGGTTAGCGGGAAAACATATGATTTTGACGCAGAGGGAAATGAAACAAAGGTTGATTATGTAAAAATGATGAAGATTATTGCCGATGCCAATTACAGTGGTTATATTGATGTGGAATATGAAGGAAACAGATTAAGTGAAGATGAGGGTATTAAAGCAACTATTGCCCTTCTCAAAAAGAGTTTTGAACCGTATAATAAATAATGCATTAACCACGGATAACACGGATTAACACGGAATTACTGATCCGTGTTTTCTCCGCGACACTCCGTGAACTCCGTGGTTAAAAATCAGATTAATTTCATATTTACCGGATCCCAGCTGATAATCTTTTTCTGGAAATAACTATCGTTACATGCAAGGCATGGGGCACATGCCCTGAATCCGAATACCGGATCCTCAACTACCGGCTTCCCTGTTCTGACACCCTCAAAAAAATCTGTAAAATGTTCAACATGCTCATCATATGCATCAGGTGCCGAATATTTGGTTCCGGCTTTCACAGGTCTTGTCCTTTCCTCTTTTGTATATTTCTCATTATATCTTTTCAGCAGTTCCTGCTGCATAGCTATCGGATAAGTATTCAGAGCATCCCATCCTCCTATTCCGGGGGCCTTCGACATTATACTATTTGTAACTATAAATCCGTTATCAGTCATTTCAATAACGCCTTCACTGCCAATAAACCGTGTTAATCCCTTATCCCCGTTTCCGCTTACAAAATTAACCCTTAACGATACCTGAAATGACGGGTGTTCTGCCGATTCGGGATATTGCATTATAGCAACCATTACATCCGGCACGTCACGTTCATCCTTCCAGTATGCAATTGTACCGGAAGCATATATCTTTTCCGGACCTTTTGAGTCGGTCAGAAGATGGATGCCTGATAACAGGTGTACAAACAAGTCACCGGCCACTCCGGTTCCAAAATCGCGGTAATTTCTCCACCAGAAAAACTTTTTGGCATCATAAGGAGTTTTAGGTGTTCCTGCAATATACCTGTCCCAATCAACTGTCTGCGGTGATCCGTCTGTAGGCATTGTATACTCCCATGCTCCAAGGGCATCCTGGCGGTCAAATGAGGCTTCTATGCAATTTAGCTTTCCTATTACACCAGATTTGTAGAGCTCTTTGGCTTTGCGGTAAATTATACTGCTAACTCTCTGGCTTCCGACCTGCATAATTTTTTTCGTCCTGTCGCGGGTAGCTATAACTTCAAGCCCTTCAGTGAGCTTATGCACCATTGGCTTCTCACAATAGACTGATTTCCCGGCTTTCATCGCATCTATTGCTATCCTTGCATGCCAGTTATCGCTGGTTGAGATTATTACAGCATCGATATCCTTTCTCTTAAGAATTTCCCTGTAATCCTTTGTGGTATAAATATTGGGGCCATATTTCTCTTTTACTCTCTCAAGTCTTCCTGAATAGAGATCACATGCTGCAGCTAACTCTATTCCGGGAACTTTCAATGCCGTATCAACATCCTGATGACCCATAATTCCCATTCCTATTACAGCAATCCTGATCTTATCGTTTGAGCTGACTTTCTGGTCATAGCTGATAATGCGCTCTTCAATTTTTCTGTCAGATCCAAATCCGGATAATGGTCCGGCAGATAAAAGCACTGCTGTTCCTCCGAGATTTCTTATGAATTTCCTCCGCGATGTTTGTGATTTCATATCAGATAATTTTTATTGATGATAGTAAAGTTACGGATAAAACAATAAATTGCATCACAATAATCCTTTCCTGCCATGAAAAAAAATCTTCTTCTTTTTCCGATCCTGTCAATCTTGCTCTTCCCGGGATGCAAAACAAAGCAGGAATCTTTTATTACAAATTTCGAAGGTAAAACGTCAGAAACAAAGTGGGCTGTCATTAATCTGAATCCCGATATGCCGGCTGACTGGTCCTCTTCAGAATTTCTTACATTCGAATTAAAATCATCAACTACCCAGCGTTTTGACCTGAAGGTTTATGATACCTCGGGTATCCGCAGGGTTACAATACAGCCATTTCAGGGTGTATGGGTCAGAGCATCAATTCCACTTGTCCATTTTCAGAAAAGAAATACAAAAGGTATGGATATGGCTGCAATAGGCAAAACAGCCCGCCCCGGGTATTGGATAGGTTTCTCAAACCAGGTTGGTTCAATAAATAATGTAGACTCCATAGCCGTGTCGATGAGGCTGCCTATCGGTATGCCAACCCTTGAGATCAGAAATGTGCAGCTGACTATGAGCGCCATGGATACAGTTTTCGGTCCTGTCCCTCTGGTAGACGAATTCGGTCAGTGGATCCCAGCTGAATGGGAAGGAAAAGCAAAATCGATTGAAGAACTTCAATCAGCTTGGGGAGAAGAGGAGAAAACATTGAAAACAGGGAATTTCAATCTTTCAGCTTATGGTGGTTTTAGAGGGCAACAGGTTAAGGCAAGCGGATTTTTCAGAGTAGAGAAAATTGACAGTATCTGGTGGTTTATCGATCCGGAAGGCTATCCCTTCTACTCTGCAGGAACGACAGGTATTGGTCCACGCTCTGAGTTTTCACGTATTAAAGGGAGAGAATATATTTTCACATCCTTCCCGCCGGCAGCTGAGCTCACAGTACCCAATCAGAGCACAAATCAAACTGCAACCAGGCCTGCAAATCAATCTGCAGTACCAGTAACAAACTATTCATTTTACAGCTGGAACCTCTATCGACGTTTCGGTTCCGACTGGTATCAGAAGTGGATGGATTTTACCGTTCGCCGGATGGATGACTGGGGTCTTAATACCATTGCAAACTGGTCGGATGCAAACCTCGGCAACCAGCATAAAAAGGCTTATGTGGCAACACTTCGTGGATGGGGTATTGAAACCGGACTGATGGGAATGCCCGATGTTTATGATCCGGAATGGATAAAGAGCGTTGATGAAGCGGCCCTGCGGCAGTGCGCCCCAAAAAAAGATGATCCCTGGCTTCTTGGCTACTTCATCGGGAATGAGCCCCCATGGCCAAACAGGGAACTGGAACTGGTAAATGTCATATTAACAGGAGAAGCAACACCTATGCAGGCTGAACTGAAAAAGTATCTTGAAAAGGAAGACACTCCTGAACGCCGGAAAGAATTTGTTTATAAAACCTATGCAAAATTCATAAGCACCATCAACACCGCAGTTAAAAAACACGACCCTAACCATTTGAATCTTGGCTTACGCTTCGGAGGTTCCGCTCATGACGAAATAATAAAGGCATCAAAGGGTTTTGATGTATTCAGTTTTAACAGCTATGGATATTCGGTAAATCCTGCGATGATCAAAAGGATCTATGACATCACGGGACTTCCAATGGTTATAGGGGAGTTTCATTTCGGGGTACCGGGTCGAGGCCTTGCTCCCGGTCTGGCACAAACAATAAGTCAGGAAGAGCGTGGAGTCGCATACCGGTATTATGTTGAGAATGCAGCCGCCAACCCATGTATTATCGGAACCCATTGGTTTCAATGGATGGATCAGCCGGCAACAGGGCGCAACGATGGTGAAAACTACAATATCGGGTTCGTTGATGTCACCGATCGTCCTTACAGTGAGCTGATTAATGCAGCAAAGGAAACATTTGGAAGGATCCCTGATGTTCATTCCGGCAAACAGCCGCCAGTAACCAGAAAGGCATTGACACAGTAAAAGTGTAATTGTTACACTTAATTATTAGCATAAGGAACATTCGTGCGGTTTTGCGGGAAATTGAATTGATATAACAAAATATATGAATAGCAAAAACGGTATCACAGTATGGGTTTTAACAATAGTACGGATTTTCGCAGGATGGCATTTTCTTTACGAGGGCATTGTTAAGTTATTCAATCCAAACTGGTCGGCAGCATCCTATCTTATGGAATCGAAGTGGCTCTTTTCAGGCTTCTTCCACTGGCTGATAAGCAATTCGGGGCGATTGGGGGTCATCGATTTTCTCAATACCTGGGGTTTGATAATCATTGGATTATTATTATTCATCGGCCTCTTTACAAGGATTGCAGCTGTTTCGGGAGCCTCATTGCTACTCTTGTATTATATTGCCAGTCCACCATTTGTTTCATCATCGCTTCCCTCAACAAGTCATTTTTTTATAATCAATTATAATCTGATTGAAGCAATTGTGCTTATTGCTCTTGCTTCCCTCCCAAAGGATTATCTGCCTGGTCTGCAAAGATTCATAAGCTTTTACCAGTCAAAACAAAAGGAACTCAAATTCCCTTCAGCCGACAACCACGAACGACTGGAAACTTTTGATACTTCCAGACGTGAACTGATAAAGAATCTGGCTGTTCTTCCTGTTCTGGGGGCCGTCTTTTTTGGAATGGCAAAAAAGAGGGGTTGGATAAGCTTCGAAGAGAAAAATCTGACCGGTAAAGTTGACGGAATATCATCGGCCTCGATGATGACAGCGAAAAATATTGACATAGGGGAATTGAAAGGGAAAGTGCCATCGGGGAGAATAAAGCATGTGACACTCAGCAGGGTTATGGCGGGAGGAAATCTTATAAGCGGTTTTGCACATGCCCGTGATCTTATTTATGTCTCATCGTGGCTAAAAACATATTTTACCGATGAAAAAGTAATTGAGACTTTGTGGTTATGCGAAGCCTGTGGAATTAATACTGCTGTTTTACGCACCGATGAAAACACTATCAGAATTCTCGACAAATACCGGAAACGTGGTGGTAAAATTCAGTGGCTGGCACAGACGTATCCCAAAGGACAGGATATCACTAATATTAAGTCAGCTGTAGACAATGGTGCAATAGGTGCCTTTGTTATGGGAAATATCGCAGACCTTATAATTCAGGAAAACAGGCTTGATGATCTGATAAAGCCAATTGATTTCATACGCAGTCAGGGACTAATCTCAGGAGTTGCAGCACACTCTATGACAGTTCCCGTTACCTGTGTTGAAAAGGGGCTCGATGTAGATTTTTTCATGAAAACCTTTCACCACAATAATTACTGGTCGGCGACACCAACTGATCCGGCGAACCCATATTTGCCAAAAGACGGGAAACGCCATGAGCAGTCGCACGACAATATCTGGTGCATGGATGATAAGGCTGTAACTGATTTCTTCAGCAAGAACACCACTCCATGGATAGCTTATAAAGTTCTGGCGGCAGGTGCCATCAAGCCTGAGGACGGGTTAAGGCATGCATTTTCCAGCGGTGCCGATTTTGCATGTGTCGGTATGTTCGATTTCCAGGTAATAGAGAATGCTAATATAGCAAGCAACATTCTTAATTCACCTTTAAACCGTGAACGTAAGTGGTATACCTAGAGTTTCTAATAAATTAATCCGATAATTTTCCGGATCAGATAGTGTTCGGATGACCGATTACCGGATTGTGTACCTTCTATCACTGAAAAGTAACTGTTGACCATACCATGTGCATCGGACTAAACAAAAATAAATCTGCTTTGTTTTATAGTATTATTTCTCTGTAAGATTTTCGTTTATTGGGTAAGTCCAATACAACTCCCTTAACTAACCAAAAATTGAAAACTATGGAATTAATTTTACTCCCTTTTTATCTGTTGGCCAAAAAATACAGCAGATACATATTCTTGATTTTGTGTCTGTTATCAGGCACAGCAATGTATGGACAAAAGATTCAGAGCAGTCTGTTGGAAACCTGGACAAATAATGCCTGGCTGAACTCAATTAAACAAACAAATTCTTATGATGTGAACGGGTATCTTACCCAAACTCTATCTCAGCAGTGGGATATTGCTACCTTATCATGG
>JANNKF010000150.1:0-6489 GCA_031396165.1 Bacteroidales bacterium
GAAGGAGAGTCGTTTTCGGGTGCGGTATTAAACTGTTGACTTATTTCAAATCCGTCAGCTACTATCTGACGGGCAGTATATCCGAATCTTTCCGAAAGGTGTGAGCCAAAAACGAGGATCTTCTCATTAAAAAAAGGATCGCTTTTCAAGAGTCGCAGCAGAGGGAGATAAATTCCATAATCAGCCCGGGAACTTGTCAGGATTCCTACTTTCATACCAGGTCCTCCCATTTTGCTTTAGTGTCTGCAGATACATCTCTGCCAAGTTTCCTGGAGATCAGTTCTTCCATAATCATAGGTGATAATCCGTCTCCCGGTCTTTTCATAACCAGATCTTCCTCTGTCAGAATGTGTCCCTGCCTCAAATTATCTGAATAGTGTATGCTTTTCCGAACAACCACAATATTGGGGATCTCGGAAAGAGTTGGATTTTTAACACCATCACCCATAGCACGTTCTGTATTTCTTATGGCAATCACCATCTGTTCTAATTCAGTGGGCTCCAGAGATGCTTTATGGTCTGGACCATTCATGTTTCTGTCGAGAGTAAAGTGTTTCTCTATAGCACATGCTCCAATAGCAACAGCGGCAACTGGTATTGTAATGCCAAGGGTATGATCTGAATAACCTGTTCTGATTCCGAATTTTTCTTTAAGCGTTACAAGGGCTTTTAAATTTACCTCTTCAAAAGGAGCCGGGTATTCAGTAGTTGCATGCAGTAAAATAATATCCTCTTTCTTAGTTCCCTCTGCAATAAGAATATCAAGAGCATCTCCGACTTCAGAAAGTGTTGACATTCCGGTTGAGAGAATGATTTTCTTTTTCAGTCTTCCAATTTTTCTGAGGTATGGCAGGTTCGTAATCTCTCCTGACGGGATTTTAAAAATTTGCAGCCCAAGGCTGGTCAGAAGATCTATGCTTTCGAGGTCGAACGGGGTTGAAAGAAATTGAATTTTATTACTCTCCGCATGTTTCAGAAGTTCAATATGATCAGCCCGTGTAAGTTCAAGCTTTCTCAGCATTTCCTGTTGTGATTCTTCCTGGTCAGTTGTTTTCTTCTGGTAAGAAGCTTTTTGTGCAGATTTGCTTACAAGTTTATCAGCAGTAAAAGTCTGGAATTTAATCGCATTGGCTCCTGCTTTTGCTGCAATTTCAACCATCTTTAATGCAGTCTCAAGCAATCCGTTATGATTAACTCCGGCTTCAGCAATTATATAAACAGGCTCCATTGTTATTTATTTAACAAGAGAATTTGCTTTAATAAAACTCCGGGCAGGGATATAGATATACTCCCGGCAAACGGCTCCGCTGCCAATAAAGGTTGCTTCACCAACTCGTGTTCCTCCATTAATGAGCGCACCGGTCGAAATATGACAGTGATCTCCAATGCTGGCATCATGTTCGACAAGTGCTTTGGAATTTATTATACAATTATTTCCAATTACAGCGTTTATATTAACCTGTGCCATATGCATTACAACCGTACCATTTCCAATAGCTGCATGTTTTGAAACAAACGCCATTGGAGAAACTATTGATGGTATGTGTACTTTAAGCTGAACAAGTATATAATAAATCTCTATTCTTCTCTGCGGGGATCTGAGCTGGCCAATTGTTATAAAGAAATTCCTGAACTCTTTCGACAATTCATTCAGATCTTCATCACAGCCAATTATGTCGTAACCTGAGTTTTTTTGTCCGGTTTTTTCTTTCAGATCAACTATGCCGGCAATATTGTAGAGTCCCTGTTGTTCTATTACATCAATAACAGAAGAACAGTGTCCCCCGCCTCCAATCAGTATAATATTTTCTTTAGTTTTCAGCATAATACACTACTTGGCAAATTTACTAGTCGTTCTTCTAAAAGTTCTGCGTTTGGCAGAGGGCCCCTGAAGCAATTCCCGAACATAGGCAGGTGATGCATCAATTTCCAGACTGGTCGGGTCATAACACCATGTTCATTAGTGTATTTCAGAAATTCATCACGTGCCGATCGGTTCTTAAGCAGTACTGAGTTCAGCCAGAAATTTGATTTTGAAAACTCAGGTTCTGTAACAAACTCTATATCTTTTGAATCAAAAAACATTTTGTATTTCTCTGCCAGCAATCTCTTCATTTCAATGAAATAATCAAGCTGTTCCATCTGTGCCAATCCAATAGCAGCATTAATATTTGGCATTCTGTAGTTATAGCCTGTTTCATTATGGAAATAATCCCACGGGTGGCTGACTTTTGCCTGAGTACTAAGGTATTTTGCATATTTTCCGAGTTCAGGATCATTTGTAAGCAACATGCCTCCTCCTCCTGTTGTAATTGTTTTATTCCCATTAAAACTCAGAACTCCTATTTTACCGAAAGTACCTGTATGTTTTCCCAGATAGAAACTCCCAATGCTTTCTGCAGCATCTTCCACTACTTCAATGTTCCACTGCCTGCAGATCTCCACTATTTTATCTATCCTGCAGGGATGTCCGAAAGTATGCATCGGGATACAAGCCTTGATCCGGCGTTTCGTTATCCTGTTGTAACAATCTCCATTTTTAAGCTCAGCATTTTCATTCAGAAATTGTTTCAGTTTATCCGGACTCAGGCCAAGAGTATCAATGTCAACATCAACGAATACAGGATTTGCATTACAATATGATATTGAATTTGCAGTTGCGACAAATGTGAGAGGTTGGGTAATTACTTCATCATCAGGCTTAACACCGGTAAGTTTCAATGCAAAATGAAGAGCTTCCGTTCCATTCACCATTACTACAGCGCAGGCAGCTCCGGTATACTCTTCAATACGCCTTTCAAAAGCATCGACAAATTTCCCCACACTCGAAACAAAAGTAGTGTCAATACATTCTGAAAGGTACTTTTTTTCATTCCCTCTGAAACAGGGTTCATGCAAAGGAATAAATTCACGTCCGGGATAAAGGCTTCTTATGAAATCGACTTCCTCTTTAAACATTGTAAATATTGGCTTTGTATTTTGAATTGTTCTCCTTCTTCATGAACCATTCACATGTTATTCTAAGTCCCTGGTCAATTGTGAAATCAGGTTGAAATCCTGTTAATTTTTTTAAAAGGGAATTGTCTCCCCATAGCCTTAGAACCTCAGATCCTTCTGGCCTTATACGAGTCAAATCTGTCTCTGGCTTAATTTCTGATTTCAGGATCATTTTTATTTTTTCAAGCAGATCACTCATAGATACTTCGAAGTTGGATGAAATATTGATTTCCTTTCCTATCGTATCATTACAATCAGCTATGGCAATAAATCCTTTACAGGTATCACCAATATAGTTCATATCGCGTGTGGGAGAAAGATCTCCAACTTTAATTGTTTTGCATTCTGAAAGTACCTGTGAAATTACATTAGGTATAAAGGCCCTGGAAGATTGGCGGGGTCCATAAGTGTTGAAAGGTCTGGCTACTGTTACCGGAAAATTAAAAGCATGAAAGAAGCTCATTGCAATAGCATCGGCTCCAATTTTACTGGCAGAGTATGGGGATTGAGGCTGTTTGGGATGTTTTTCATCAATGGGGATATATTGCGCTGTACCATACACTTCTGACGTAGAAGTCTGAATGAATCTCTTAACCCCGTTTTCCCTGGCAGCCTGGCACATATTGAGAGTCCCTCTTACATTGGTATCGACATAACTATCTGGAGCAATATAAGAATATGGAATCGCGATAAGTGCAGCAAGATGGAATACGATTTCAATATCCTTAGTTATTATCTGACAAAAATGTGCATCACGAATATCACCGCAGACAATTTCCAGATTATTATTCTTTGGGAGATCTTCGAGCCAGCCCCACGAATTAAACGAATTATAAAAAGAGAGTGCTCTGACTTTATAACCTTTGCGTAGTAATAATTCTGTCAGATGCGAACCGATAAAACCATCAGCGCCGGTAATTAAAGCTTTCATTTTAATGCTCCTTTTGATTAGAAATAAATCTGTCCATGTTATTCATTATAATATTCCTTCCCGTATTCAGAGTTTTTATATCCGGAGTAGAAATTCTGACCATAATAATTGTACCCGTAAGAGTAACCATATCCTAGTGAATAACCATATCGTAATCCGTATCGGTAGTATCCTGAAAGACTTATATCGTTAAACACAATTCCCATGCTTTTAATATTTTCATTCTTGTGCAGTTCTTCAATCAGTCCAAGCATATTCTTCGAAGTGTATCGCTGCCTGACAACAAAAAGATAGAAATCGGTTATTGGTGATACAAGTAAGGCATCTGTAACGATTGCCACAGGAGGAGTGTCGATAATAATATAATCAAATTTTGTTTTTGCTATACTTATAAAGTCCTTCATCGCTTGAGACTCTATCAATTCAGCAGGGTTTGGAGGAACGGCCCCCGATGAGGCATACCATAAGTTAACAATATTGGTTTCTGTAACAACTTCATCAAACGAATTCTGACCTATTAGGTAGGTACTCATTCCGATTGTATTTTCAATCCCAAGGATCTTATGAGTGCGGGGTTTTCTAAGATCAAGTCCTACAAGGAGGACTTTTTTATTAAGCGATGCAAGAATCGCAGCTAGGTTGGCAGAAATAAAAGTTTTTCCTTCGGAACTTATTGTTGAGCTGACTGAAATTACCGGGCAGGTTATTTCTTTTGCAAAATACTTAAGATTTGTCCTCACCGACCGGAATGATTCGGCGAGTGTCGACCCCGGTCTTTCAACTACCGGGAGTTCGGAATTGAAATCATTATGACCTATGAAACCAATTATTGGAGCCGAGGTCCCTTTTTCAATATCCTTCTTATCCATTATGCTGTTATTAAGATAATCCAAGACTATTATGCCGATCATTGGAATAAGCAAGCCAAGAACAAAGGCAAGCATAAGGTTTTGCTGCGATTTGGGTTTGATACGTGAAGTAATATTTGAATTTGCATAATCTATTATCCTGTTATCAGGAACATTTGAAGCCTTTGCAATTCCTGCTTCAGCTCGTTTCTCAAGTAAAAAAGTATAAACAGTATTATTTATATCAAACTTTCTCTGGATATTGATCATCTGGCGTTCGGTTGATGGAAGCTTTTTAATGTCGGCCTCAACTCTTTCGAGACCAATATTTACATCTCCCAGAGATCTGTTAATATTAATACTGGCACTACTAATATTCTCACTTATTGCCTGTTTGGTGTTTTGAATATTTGATTCTATTATCCTGAGAGGCTCTGAGAATTCCTGGAGATTCATCCCCAGTTGCTTTTTTTGCTGTTGAAAAACAGCCAGCTCCCCGACCAGCTGGATGAGTAATTGGTCAGTAACACCCATAATTGATGGTGCTACTATATCCTTGCTTTCCTGTTTTGAGTTAATATATTCTTCCAGATATTCGTAATAACTCTTTTGAAGCAGGAGCAGTGTCCTTTCTTTTTCTATACTTTCGAACTTATCCTGAATAATTGTTCCTTCTCTGCTTATATTGACAAGATTATTTACCAATCTGAATTTTTCAAGACGGTCTTCTGCCAGGGTAAGAGAGTCTGAAATCAATCCCAGTTGCTGATCGATAAATTCAATAGTTTTTTCAGCAGTCAGATTCTTAAACTCGAGACCCTGTTTTATATAGACCTCCATAAGCTTATTAAGGTAATCTGCTTCCTGTTTCGGAACAAATCCTGTTGAAGAGAGCGACATAAGTGATGCTTCTTCTTCAACAGGTACAATAGACAGCCTGGCACGATACTGATTCGCCAGTGTAAATGGATTAATAAAATAAAAGAAATATTTATTAGAGCCATTAGTGTCAAAAATCACTTCGTCCTTAGATCGCTTTTCTATGATAAAATTGAATCCATTATTTTTAAATCCTTTACCGAACGAAAACGTTTTACCTGATTCATCATCTCCATCGATTTCCAGTAAAAAAGTTGTATTGGACAATATCTTTATCACAACAAGCTTGTCCAAAATCTGGTCGTCTATTGTGTCGTACCGAACAACAAAAGGGCAGTCCTTGTATTGCCTTGATTCAACAATTCCTCTCTTCCCAACTTTAACATAAACAACATGAAATTCATCCAGTTCCTGCATTACCCTGTAATTCAAGCTGAATGATTTAAGAATGCCAATCTCATTCTTAAGGTTCTGCTGACTTTTAAAGGCTTCTGCCCCAGGGAAGATCTCTGTGAGGCTGTTATAGCCTCCTCCCAATTTGTCATCTTTTATAAGCAAGGTTGAATTCACTGTATAAACTTTTTCCGACCACCGGTTGATCCCGTATGCAATACTTATTGATACAAACAAAGCGAAAGCAAACCAGTACCAGTTGCTAATTAATAATCCGAAGTAATGTTTGAAATCAATGGCATCATCTTCATTGAAATTCTGGTGAAGTGTGTAGTTAGGCTCCATAGGAAAATTTGTTTTGTTGATGCAAGTTTAGGATCACAAGGCTCTAAAAATATCTTTGAAAGGCGTATTGAAGAGTATACCGGAGCTGCCTGCGCT
>JANNKF010000171.1:0-11837 GCA_031396165.1 Bacteroidales bacterium
TCAGCTTTCAATCTTTGGAAGAGCAATTCCATCAGTCACATTCAGCTTTGATTTTTAGTAACATGAAGTATATAAAAATATTGATATTATTCTCATTTATTCTCTCTTTCGGAAGTTGTATTACCCAATTTATTCCCGAAACGGATGAAGATCAGGAACTTCTGGTTGTTGAAGGCCTGATTACCGATCAGCCGGAGGAAAATACTGTCAGACTTTCCAAATCAATGGCTCTGGGTCTGAAGACGGCAGCGAAGCCGGTTAAGGGATGTATTGTAACAATTATTGATGATTCCGGCTTCTCCTACAGGCTGACTGAAAAAGCACCAGGGACATACGTAACAAACCCCGCACAATTCAGGGGTCAGATCGGTAGAAAATACAGACTAAAGGTTTATATGAATAACAGTACTCAGTATAATTATACCTATGAATCCGTTCCAATGGAATTGAAACAGGTTCCTCCCATAGATACAATTTATTATGAGAAGACAGTAATACGTAGAAGGGAAGATGGGATGCAGGCTATAGATGGCTGCCAGATTTATGTAGAAACCCATGACCCTACTGCAAAAACCAGATTTTACAGATGGGATTTCAATGAAACGTGGGAGTTCCGTCTTCCATTTTCAAAAGCTATCAACAGCAGATGCTGGATCTCGCAAAACTCAAGTGTTATCAACGTGAAATCCACAGCAATTCTGTCGGAAGATCTTATAATCCGTTATCCTCTGAAATTTATAGCAAATGAATCGGACAGGCTGAAACAGAGGTATAGCATCCTGATAAACCAGTATTCTGTTACCGAAGATGAATATGAATACTGGGAAAAACTACAGAATATCACTGAGGAGGTTGGTAGTCTGTACGACATAACACCTGCTGCGGTCCCAGGTAATATTTACTGTATTGACGATCCTGCTGAAAAGGTTCTGGGTTTCTTCAGTGTTTCTTCAAAAACATCAAAAAGGTTTTTTATTAAAGCTTTTTTTTCAGGTATAATAAACTTCTATACTGATTGTATTTCAGATACTGTATACGGTACCCAGCCTATTCCCGGACTTAATTCAAGTGCCTGGATATTAGAAGATTATCCGCCGCCAAACAACAACCCTCCATATAAGGTAATTACTTTAACAAGGGGTTGTGCAGATTGTACAACAAGGGGGACAATTACTGAACCAGCCTTCTGGAATGAAGGGAAATAGACTCTGTTAATGAAAGAAACTTCAATTATAAAATATTTTAAACCGGGAATACTCCTATTCCTGATGGTTTTATTTCTGCACAACCTTCCCGCTCAGATACCAACAGATAAAAAAGAGATAATTACAAGGAATTTTATTAAGTATTGTTCTGAAGTACCCAGGCAGGAAATATTTGTTCATACCGACAGAGCTGACTATATCGCGGGTGAAGAGATCTGGTTCAATATTTATCTTTTTAACCGCGGCACAAATCGCCTACAGACTGACAATAAAATAGCTTATATAGAAGTATTGAATTGGGAGAACCGGCCGGTGGTACAAAAAAAGATACTACTGGAAAGTGGAACCGGTGCAGGTCAGGTTTCACTCCCCGACACATTGAGTTCAGGTACATATACTATCAGGGCATACACAAACTGGATGAAAAATTTTATGCCCCTGAATTGTTATATGGAAGACATAAAAATTTATAATGCATTCAGGTCCAGGGCTTTTATAAATAAATCTTACCCTGATCCGGTTCCTGCAGAAAGTGCTGTTAATAGATTCACAACAAATTTGTCTGCTGATTATCTGGAACTTAGTGTAAATAATTTCAAGGAGGAAACAGTTGAGATAACTTTAAATACCAGCAGCAGTTATCGTTCTGAAAACGCGGGAATCTTTTATCTCTTTATCCAGACACATGGTATTCTCAACTATTCAGCAACCGAAAAGGTTCTCTCAGATCAAACAGTTCTTAATATACCCAGAATTTTGCTGAGCCCCGGCATTAACCAGATCACCATTTTTGATGCCGCAGGCCGTCCATTGAAAGAAAGATTAATTTATACTCCGGAAAAATCAGAAAAGAAATTAGTGCTTACCTCTTCTTCTTCATTTAAAACCAGGGAGAAAACCACGCTTGGTTTAGAGTTGGGAGGGTTACTTGCAAAACAGGATTCCGGTGCGGGTGTGAGTATTTCAGTAATGCCTGAAAAAACCGGTACAAACAAAATTGATCTCACTGATTATATGTTGTTTGGAAGTGAATTTGGTACTGAACCCATTGAACTCCTCAGAACAGGAAGCATTACTGAAATATCTCATTCGCGGATCGATAGCATGCTAATGACGCTTAAGAGTAACTGGATAAACTGGGAAACAATTATGTCGGGCGAACTGCCACTGATTAAAAATAAACCTGAAACAGAGTTCCATTTTCTCTCCGGAAGACTTATAAATAAAAATTCTTCAATATCGGATTCGGGTAAATATATTTTTATGTCAACTCCCGGAAAAATAGCCAGGTTTCAATATGCTAAAACAGATGGCGAAGCGGAATTTAACCTCAAAGTCATGATCGACGACAGGATAAAAGATCTCGTTATCCAGCCGGGTGATCCTGAAAATATTACCACTACAAAAATTGAATCTCCCTTTTCTGAGAAGTATCTTCCTTCCCTTCAATACAATACGAATGAAGCATCAATTTTGGAATCAAGCATGGTAAACCGTCTGAGCACAAATTACCAGGTGAATAAAATTTACGAGTCAACATCCCTCGGTGAAGCAGCTGCACAAACTTATCTTATTCAGGATAGAACTAAGCGGTTCTATGGAAAGCCGGATGTTTCATTACTGATGGATGATTATATCAAGTTGCCTGTTATGGAGGAGGTATTTTTTGAACTCATTGCCGGAGCAACGCTTAAGAAGAGAAAAACAGGATATGAAATTACAATTTATGACCCTGTTGATTATAAGGCATATGAAGTACCTCCCTGTTTAATGGTTGATGGTGTTGTAGTGCAAAACCCTGCTATAATTGCCGCTATTGATCCTGAGCTGGTTGAGCGTATAGATCTGGTCAAGGATAAGTATTATATAGGTGATAAACTTTTTTTTGGTATTATCAATATCATCTCAAGAGCAGGAGATTTTAGTTCTGTAACATTGCCCGATTATGCAACCAGGTTGCAGTATAAAGTTTATGATCTTCCTAACACTTTTGTTTCGCCCGATTATTCTTCGTTTGACAAACAACTCAGCAGGATCCCTGATTTCAGAAATACACTCTATTGGAATCCTTCAGTAAGGCCTGAAAAAAACGGTATGGCAGCTATTGAATTCTGGACATCAGATGTTAAATCGAATTATGTTATCAGCATTCAGGGCGTCTCACCTGATGGAAGTATGATTTCTTTTAAAACAGTCATTCGGGTTGAGTGATTTCTAAATTACTTTACAAGAGCTATGCGATTACGCATTTATTCTATATTTTTTATAACTGTCATAGCTTCTCTTAATCTCAGAGGGGCTATTCTGCAGGAGAATAATATCTCGGGTTCTGCTGAGACTATAAATTATGCTGATTATGATACTCTGAAAGAGAATCAGGTTTTGTATAATGGCAGGATCTGGAGAAACCTCCATTACATGATAGAAGGTGATCAGTTTCTGTTTTCCCGTTCATTTCTACCGGGATCGATCGCAATGAGAGGTAAGACGTTTAATAACATTAAGCTTTTGTATGATATTTATAATGACGAGATTTTAATTCCTTCAAATACCGGGAGTATCCTGCAGTTGAACAAAGAGATGATTGACAGTTTTACAGTTTTTCATGAAAACCGGGCTTTCCATTTCACAAAGTTGTCCCAGAATAAGCCTGTTGGGTATTTAAATGTCATTTACAATGGGGAATCGGCACTATTTATTAAGTATAGTAAAAAGATCGAAAAGATGGCTGATCAGGGGAAATACGACAAGTTTTATGAGCTCAATCAGACTTATTATTTAAAGGATAGTATACTTTATCCCATCTCAGGAAAACGGGATCTTAAAAAGATATTGCCGGCAGAAAAGGAGTTGATTAATAATTTTTTAAGAAAAAATAAATTCAGAATTTCCAAACAGAATCCCGATAGTTTTATCCCCCTGATCCGTTATCTGGATGAGCTTCAGTAAGCGACTTCATTTTATGAGATTTAAACTCGTCATATTGTTATTCCTGCTTTCGTTTTTCTGCCGTATCGGGGCCCAGGAAAATCAAAAGATACCTGCGGATTACAAAGGATTATCGTTTAAGGAATTTGTAAAAGCTACAGAATCTATACAGAAGATCCGTTTTTACTATAAGGAGGAATGGGTAAAGGATATTATCCTGGGTGATTATCCGGGGAGTGTGAAATTAACAGATGTGCTTGATAATCTTTTCCGTGGAACCACTATACACTATTATATTGATAAATTCGGAAATATTGTTCTTACAAAATATTATGAAGTCAGAGTATCAAGGAAACAGGTAAGCCAGGAAACAAATTTCTTACCTCCGACAGATTATGGAGATCCCGGCGATATTAAATCAGCTATTGGAAATCAAATAGTTGAGATAGGCAATCCGGCTGAGAGGAACCTGACAGGAAATGTTTTGGTTTCTGGCTATATCACCGACCGTGACACAAAATATCCTGTTGCAGGAGCAACAGTCTTTATTCAGAAGCTGATGACAGGTAACGTCTCCAACGCATTTGGATACTATTCCCTGAACTTACCGCGCGGTATTCATACTATACAGTTTTCATTCGTAGGGATGCGTGAAAAATCTTTAACTCTGAATCTGAATGGCCCGGGCGAAATGAACGTTGAGATGAACAGCTTTCTTATACCGTTAAAAGAGACTGTAGTTTCTGCCAGAAGAAATATGACCCTTCAACGCTTCGAAATTGGTGCGGAGAAGATAAATATAAGCTCATTCAAATTGTTGCCTACATCACTCGGGGAGTCAGATATTATTAAAAGTGTTCTGCTTATTCCGGGAGTTCAATCTGTGGGGGAGGGCTCCTCCGGGTTTAATGTAAGGGGAGGTACAGCCGATCAGAACCTAATACTTTTATATGGTGCTCCTGTTTATAATTCGTCACATTTTTTTGGATTCTTTTCCTCTGTTAATTCAGATATCATTAAGGATGTTACGTTATATAAAGGTGGAATTCCAGGCCGGTACGGAGGCAGGATCTCCTCTGTACTGGATATAGAAACACTTGAAGGCAACAAAAAGGAGTTCGGAGGGAGTGCCGGAATCAGCCCTATCACAACTCATTTGATGATCGAAGGTCCTGTTATCAGGGACACACTTAGTTATATCCTTACAGGAAGGACAACTTATTCAAACTGGGTGCTGGGGTTGATAAGGAATCCTGCTTTGCGCCGAAGCAGGGCATCATTTTACGATATGAATGCTAAAGTTACATACGATATCAATAAGAAGAACAGGATTGAATTGACATCCTATTTTAGTCACGATTCTTTCCAGTTCAATTCCGACTCTGTTTATATGTACGATAATAAGATTTTTGCATTGAAGTGGCGACATTTCTTCAATTCCAGGCTTTTCATGTCTCTGTCGGCGAATAACAGCAACTATAAATATAATGTATCAGGAAGGGAACTGATTCCGGAATCCTTCAGCCTTTCACATAAAATGAACAGTACAGGATTTAAAGCAGATTTCAACTGGTTTCTGAGCATGAATGAATTTAATTTCGGGACCGATATTAACAGATATAATGTATTGCCCGGCAGTTATTTACCTCCCAACGATTCATCGCTGGTAATACCGTATTCTATTGACAGGGAAAACGCATGGGAAGGAGCATTATATCTCGAAGATAAGATTGCTCTTACCGATTTTCTTTCCGTAAGTGCAGGTCTGCGATTTTCATCTTATTTTGCCATTGGTCCCTCGGCCGTTAAGATCTATAACCCCGCTTTCCCCAAAAGCAGTTCTTCAATTACCGACACTCTTGATTTCAGAAAAAATGAGGTATCGAAAAAGTATGCTGGCCCGGAGTTGCGCCTTTCTCTGAATTTCAGATTTTCCGACAGGAATTCTGTCAAGATAAATTATAACAGAACACGACAATACCTTCATCTGCTTTCAAATTCCACATCCATTTCACCAACAGATACCTGGAAACTAAGTGATTACTACATTAAACCACAAATTGGTGACCAGATAGGAATAGGATTCTACCAGATGTTATATAATGGCGGAGTTGAAACCTCTGCAGAAGTTTATTACAAGAAGATAGTAAACATGACTGACTTTAAAGGGGGGACAGATCTTGTATTGAATGACCATATAGCAGAAGATCTGGTAAACGTAAATGGCAGGGCGTATGGAATAGAACTTATGTTAAAGAAAACAGAAGGAAAGCTGCGCTACAGTATAGGTTATACCTACGCCAGGACATTTGTAAGAAGTCGTGGTAAATATTATGAGGAGATAATTAATGAAGGGAAATGGTTTCCTGCTAATTTTGATAAGCCAAAAGATCTGATTGTTACATTTAATTACCTTCTGTCGCGCCGTTTCAGTTTTTCAACCAATTATACCTATAGTACCGGACGTCCGATAACATTTCCTGTAGCAACATATATTCTGTACGAAAATATGCTCGTACATTATTCAGAAAGAAACAGATACAGACTTCCCGATTATTCCCGGCTCGACATTTCCTTTAAAGTGAGCGGGAACCTGAAATTGAAACGGATTGCCCGGCCAAACTGGACATTCTCAGTATTCAATCTGCTTGGAAGGGAAAATGTATATTCAATTTATTTTATGAAGGATGGTGATATTTATAAAGGCTATAAACTGTCAGTTTTTGGACAGGCAATTCCTTCATTGACATTCAATTTTGATTTTTAAACACTGAAATGGGACTACTTAACTGCTTAAAGAAGATATTGATTTTTTTCATTTACCCCGACCCTGAAGGGAGCGAAAAAAATCAATTTACTCCCCATGGGGCTGGGGTAAATAAATTGATTTTTGAGCCAGGACTATCAGATAATCAACATCCTGTTCATTTGTTGGTAGTTTTTTTGTTTTTCTTTCTTCTTCATAACAGTTGTGTGTCAGAATTTATTCCGCAAATATCAGAGACTAAGGATCTTGTGGTTGTTGAGGGATTAATTACCGACAGGCCCGGAATAAATACGGTAAAACTTTCAAGATCAATGCCCCTTGGGCTGAGAAGTGAGGCAAAACCCCTGAGCAGATGTACCGTTTCAATAAAAGACGACAATGGGAATACTTATTGGTTAAATGAGACTTTACCAGGTACATATGTCACAGATTCGTCCAGATTCAGGGGTGTTGCAGGAAGATCTTATGCCCTGGAAATTGTACTGCTTGAAGGTAACAGAGTGATACATTATAAATCCTTTCCGGTTGAAATGAAACCGGTGCCACTTGTCGACAGTCTTTACTATGAAAAAACTATCATCGCTGAGAAATACGAAAACTACAATGGCATAGAGGGTTGCCAGATTTATCTCGATACACGTGATCCATCAGGCTTGTGCGAGTATTACAGATGGGAATACTTCGAGACATGGGTGCTCAGGCTGAATTTCGACGTGCCAAACCAAACATGCTGGATCTCGAATAATTCTAAGAATATCTCTATTGAGAGTACGGCTGCTTTAAGCGAAGACAGGATTAATCGTCGCCCGGTAACTTATATTTCAAATGTAACGGACAGATTGAAAACCAGATACAGCATTCTGGTAAATCAATATTCCATGAGTAAGGATGAATACAACTACTGGAAAAAACTCAGGAGCTTAACTTTTTCAGTTGGCGGACTTCACGATATTATCCCTTCCTCTGTTCAGAGTAATATAATATGCGTTGAAAAACCGGCAGAAAAGGTATTGGGCTATTTCAGTGTATCCGCAATTTCATCGAGGAGAATTTATATAAAAGAAAAGTTTGAAGGAATTAAAGATCTGTATGCCGACTGCATAACAGATACAATTATAGGTGGACCTGATTATATAGAAGGTATGGGTATTTCCGTATGGACACTTTTTGATACTCCGGCAATTCCTTTTTTATCGCCTCGTATCAGAATTCTTACAAAGACTAAGGGTTGCGCAGATTGTACTGTGAGAGGAACGACAGCAAAACCTGAATTCTGGAGAGATGATAAATAAGAAATAAATTGCGAATTAGTTCTAAATGAAGAAAATATTCAAGACATCAATCCTTACAGTGCTCATTTTCCTGTTCCTGCAAAATTTGTCAGGCCAGGTGAAATATGATATGTCTGAATACATTAAACAGAAGTTTCTTGCATTTACAAAAGCTGTTCCCCGCGAAGAGATCTATCTGCATACCGACAGGGAGGAGTATATTGCCGGTGAATATATGTGGTTTAGTATTTATCTCGCAGACAGGCAGTCATCTAAGCCATCTTTAAACAGCAGAATTGCATATTTCGAATTATTGAATTCGGAAAACAGACCTGTTGTTCAGAAAAGAATATTATTGGTTAACGGAACAGGTCCGGGTCAGATACTCCTGCCAGACACCTTAAGCCCCGGAACCTACACAATCAGAGCATATACCAACTGGATGAAAAACTTCCTTCCTGAAAATTGCTTCATGAAAGATATTAGTATTTATAATTCAATGAGTAATAAGTCATTCCGTTATAAAAGTTATAAAAATAAATTAATTAAGGAAGAAGATGGATCAGAAGTAAGTATTCCGGGAGTGTCTCTAAAAGTTAATTACGAAAAGGAAGAATCACTTGAGCTTTTTATAAATTCCGATAATTCTTTCCGCAGAGCCAACAATAATGCAATTTATCTTTTTATTCATTCTAATGGCTCTATCAGCCATATAAGCAAAGAGCAATTGTTGTCAGATAGTACAGGTATCTCTGTTCCTGAGAAGGGCCTTATCCCGGGAATATCACATATAACAGTTTTTAATATGAAAGGTCAGCCGGTTTGTGAAAGATTCATTTATACCCGCGAAAAGAAAGATAGAATTCTGACGCTGAAAACAATTGATACCTGTAAATTGAGAAGCAGGGTCAGCCTCGAAATTGAGTCACCAGCATTTCCACCTGATTCGTCAGAAATACAGAACCTTAGTATTTCGATTAGTCCTGAAACTGGTAACGATGGTTTCCTGAGCATGAAAGATTACCTGGATTTTGGAACAGAGTTTGGCTCAGAATTCTTGAAACATATTTATAATAAGCCGCTTGCTGATTTGTCTGACGAAAATATTGACCAACTTCTTTTAAATGTAAAGAGTAACTGGATTAACTGGACTTCAATACTTTCGGGTAGTATAACGGAATTTAAATACCAGATGGAAAAGGAGTATCATTTTCTGTCAGGGAGACTGATTCAAAATGACCCCGGCACGTTTGATTCTGTCCGATATATTTTAATGTGTACACCCGGTAAGGAGCCTGGTTTTCAATATGCAAAAACAAATAAAGAAGGAATCTTCAGTTTCAATCTGAATATTGATGAAGCTGTGAATGATATTATAATAATGCCTGATAAAGCTACAGGTGCCTCAAAAATAGTTATGGAATCCCCATTTTCAGACAAATATCCTGCATCAGGCGTATTAACTGATTCAATTGCAACATCTGAACCTGATCATATTCAGATGTTTAGTGCAAACTATCAGATTAACAAGATCTATAATGTATCATCACCGGTTAAGCAGGTTAACCCCAGGTTCCATCCTCTGAAACCGGTGAGGTTTTATGGCAGACCAGATATCGGACTTGTTCTGGCAGACTATATTGCCCTTCCGACTATGGAGGAGATCTTTTTCGAGCTGATCCCACATGTTTCTCTTAAAAAGAAAAAACAAGGATATGAACTTTCAATATCCGACAGGGTTAACGATTCTCCGGTGGAGTTAACTCCGGTTTTGTTAGTTGATGGCGTAGTTATAAATGATCCTTCAATAATCGCTGATTTGAATCCTGAAATTGTTGAGAGGATTGATGTAATTAAGGAATTGTATGTTGTTGGCAATTACGTATTTTCAGGTCTTGTTAATGTTTTAACAAAATCAGGTGATTTCAGTAATGTGCCGCTCAGTAATTATATGATCAGGTTGAAATACAGAGTAACTGATCCGGTTTTACAGTTTCCGGCTCCTGATTATTCTTTGCCGGAGGATGCTGCAGGAAGGATTCCTGATTTCAGAAACACAATGTATTGGAATCCTTCAATTAAAACTGACAAAAATGGAAGCTCTGTTGTCTCTTTCCGGACATCAGATATTCCTTATGAATATACAATTAGTGTCAATGGATTTTCAACCGATGGAAAGCCTGTTTCTTTCAAAAAGCACATCATTCAGGTTGACAAGTAAACAAAAGAAACACTATCTTTCTGATCATAATATATTCAAAAAATGCAAAACAGGAGACAATTTTTTTCAACCGTAGCAGCTGTTGGTGCAGCTATTCCGTTCTCAACAGGTTTTGGACGACTGCTTACTTTACCCACTGAAAATAGATATCCGGTAAGACTCTTTTCCAAACCACTCGATGGTTATGAGTATGGTTTTATGTGCGAATGTATCGCAAAATCAGGGATCGGTGGAATTGATCTGGTTGTTCGTCCCGGGGGAAGGGTTGAACCTGCAGTTGTAGAAACAGAGTTACCTCAGCGCATAGCTGAAGCTAAGAAATACAACCTTGTTACCGATATGATGGTGAGTGGAATTGTTTCAGCAACTGATCCATTTACAGAAAGAGTGTTGAAGACAGCATCTGCTTCAGGAATAAAATATTACAGACTCGGATGGCTGAATTATGATCCAAAAATGGGTGTATGGGAATCGCTTCAGAAATCGAGAAACGAAATAAAGGCTATCGCAGAACTTAACAGGAAATATAATATTCATGGAGGATATCAGAACCATGCTGGCCCAGGAGTCGGAGGGCCGGTGTGGGATCTTCATGAACTTCTCCGCGATGTTGCACCCGAATATTTGGGAAGTCAGTATGATGTCAGACATGCAATGGTGGAAGGAACAAATACATGGATATTAGGTATGAAGCTGATTGCGAAGCACATACGTACCCTTGCCTTAAAAGATTTTACCTGGAAAACAGTAAATGGGAAAGCCCAGGCTGTTACTGTTCCAATGGGAGAAGGAATGGTAAATTGGGATTTGTATTTTAAAACAGTAAAAGAGCTGAATATTTCAGGACCAATTACTCTTCATGTTGAATACCCGTTGCTCGAAAATGATGAGGAAAAACTGAGCCTGACACAGCAACAGGTTATTATCATTAAGAAGATTAAGAAGGATATGGATTTTATCAACGGTATGCTGCGTAAATACCAACTTGCATAATTTGTCAGAATCTGAATCAGGTTATTGAAGCAATCTGGTCCTTAACATTGTCAGGTTCAAACACTTTTTTCCAGTCCTCTTTGATAAATTCCTTAAGCCCTCTTTGCAGTGCTTTATTTGCAGCGTCGGAGAAGACGGCTCCCGGTAATTCATTAAATAAGACTGCCATCTGTATTCGCAGGTGCCCCAGAAGGAAGTCGCGTGCGGCCTCCTCCGGTACACCACGTTTTATTACCTCATCAAGACCCTGACGGATAACATATATGCAGGTAGATGCAAGTGTTTCCACAAGAGCCGGTTCGAGCAGTCCCATCTGTTCGACTGTAATTTTATGCGACCGGTGGACCGGGGCATAAAAGGTACATGCAAGCTCCTCTCCCCTGATGTAATCGTCGCTTGTTCCCATCATTAGTGAACATACTATGGCCTGTTTGGCTGCCACTCCGCCAAAA
>JANNKF010000173.1:0-28743 GCA_031396165.1 Bacteroidales bacterium
CTTAACTTTGTCATTATAATAATTGTAAGATTTATCCGTATTGCTATTTATGTGTCAAAATTACAACAACTGGATTTTTTTTTACTATTTTAGTTGAAAATAAAACACTTTATGGTCGCTAAAGACTTAATATCTGAAGTAATTCCTTCGCTGAAGACCTCTGATCTCGGGCAGACAGCCCTCAACTGGATGGAGATCTTCAGGGTATCGCATCTTCCGATCGTAAATAATCAGGATTTTCTTGGTCTTATCTCCGATGCCGATATTTATGATTTGAATAAGCCCGATGAACCAATTGGTAATCACGAGCTTACGTTGTTTAAACCTTATGTCGGCGATGAACAGCATATCTTTGAGGTAATAGGACTCGCTTCTCGTCTCAAACTATCCGTGGTACCGGTTCTTGACGCAAATAATCATTTCAAAGGGGTAATTACAACAAGCGACCTTATCAGGCACATAGCCGGAATATCCTCAATGGATCAGCCCGGTGGAATTATTGTTCTTGAACTTATTGAACGTGATTATTCTCTTTCACAGATTGCACAGATAGTGGAAGGAAACAATATCAAGATACTCAGCATGTATATTACTTCTCCTCCGGAATCGACAAAGCTTGAGGTTACACTCAAAGTTAATACAAGCGATCTGGTCTCCGTAATTAAGACTTTTGAACGATATAATTATGACGTTAAGACCTGGGTAACGACTAACGATTCCATGGACCGTTTTTATACTGAACGGTTCGATCTGCTGATGAAATACCTTAATATTTAGATTATGCTGCACAGAGTTGCAATTTACAGCAAGGATAGTAATCCTAAAACCAGGGAGGGTGTGAGCAAGCTGGTAACTGAATTCTGCAGAAGAGGTATCAGGATGCTAATTCATCAGAAATCTGAGGACCATATTATTTGTCAGGGAGGAGATCTGATACAACATTTCGCTGAATTGTCGTCACTCTCTGAAATGCCCGATATGGTATTGAGTGTCGGAGGCGATGGTACGTTTTTGGAGACAGTACTTAAAGTGAAGGATATAGGGATCCCGATTGCAGGTGTAAATACCGGACGATTAGGATTTCTAGCCAACATACCTGCTGAAGATATTGCCAATTCAATTACAATGCTGTGCAATAATGAATTTGAAATAATTGAAAGGAGTCTTCTTGAATTGACGCGACCTGATAAGCTCTTTGAAGGAAATTCTTCATCAGCACTCAATGAGATAACAATTCAGAAAGCTGACCTTAGCATGATAACAATCAACGTTTATGTTGATGAGCTTCATCTTAATACCTATTGGTGCGACGGACTGATTATATCAACAGCCACAGGCTCGACAGCTTATAATCTGAGTGTGGGTGGTCCTATCCTGTCGCCCGAAGATGAAAGCATCATAATATCACCGATTGCACCACATAACCTGACAATCCGTCCAATCATAATCTCGGGCGAAAGCAGGCTCAGGATGGTAATTGAGGGAAGAAGCAGCGAATTTCTGATAACATGTGATTTCAGATCAAGGAAGGTATCATTCAATGAGGAGATATATATAAACAGGGCCCCTGTTAAACTTAAGACAGTTATGCTGAACGGACGGGATTTTTATAGTACACTCAGAAATAAGTTGATGTGGGGTGTTGACAAGCGTAATTGAAATAATTATTATATTTGTAAGAGTAACATTGATATATTATTATGAAACGCTTGCTTCCTCTTTTATTACTGTTGTGTCTCATCTTTACAATTAATGAAGGGGAGGTAAATGGGCAGTTATGGAAAATGCGAAGGTATGAAGCAGTTGGTGGTCTTGGACCTTCCTTATTCTTTGGAGATGTCGGAGGCTTCTCAAAGGCAAAAAATATTCTTGGACTGCGCGATATGAGTTTTCGACAGACCAGATTTAATGCGAATCTGAGTTTTAAATACAGGCTTACCCAGAACATAAATCTAAGGCTCAGTACTACTTTTGGTTATCTGCATGCGTCTGACGTCAGGGGCTCAAATGAAGGAAGGGATTATGAAGCAGCAATTTCTATTTTTGAACCTGCTTTTATAGGTGAATATCACTTTATCAAGAATAAGGCAGAGAACAGTTATCTTTTTGGCAAAGGCAGAGGACAGGGTCTCAGTGGGTTCTTAAGATCGCTTGATTTTTATACGTTTACAGGTATTGGAGGCATTAGCTATTCGATCAGGGGAAATGATAAGCTTGTTGAGCATGGTTTTGAACCGGGAGGTTTTACAGCTGTTCTTCCTGTTGGCCTTGGTTCAACTCTGGTTTACTCTCCTGATTTTAACTTTGGAGTTGAATTAGGAGGAAGGTATTCATTTTCTGACAATCTGGACGGTTATTCTTCACAATATTCCAGTTCAAATGACGTTTATTATTTTTTGAATTTCACTGTTACTATTAAGCTGAAGACCGGAGCAAACGGGTTGCCTTCCTTCAGATGATAATGAGCTGGATCAGTTTTAATGAAAAGACTACATTGGTTTTTATTATTTTTAAGCCTTTCGCTTTCCCTGTCGGGTCAGCGAAGTTCTGAGTATGGATTATTTGGCGGGGTTTCATCCTATATTGGAGACATAAATCCCGGCAGATTGTTTTATTCGCCCTCGCCTGCCGGAGGGCTTTTCTACCGTTACAATCTCCATCCCCGGCAGGCTTTAAAAGCTAGTTTGTACCTCGGCGGACTGAGAGCCAGTGACCTCGACTTTAAAAATGATTTTCAACAGGCCAGACAAGCTTCATTTTCAGGCACCGTTGCAGAGTTTGCACTTCAGTTCGAGTTCAATTTTCTGCCCTATTCAACCGATAGTAAATTATGGGATTATACTCCATATTTTGCAACCGGTGGAGGAATTGCATTTATTAATACAGCGACATTTACTTACGTTCCGGTCATTCCTTTTACATTCGGGTTTAAAGTTAATATTTATAAAAATGTTGGATTGGAAGCTGAATATGGTTTTCGTAAAACATTTTATGATAACTTTGACGGCTTAAAAGATTCGGTCGATCCTTCCGATTACGGATGGATACATAATAATGACTGGTATTCATTTGCAGGAGTGGCAGTTACATGGAAGCTATTTAGCAATTTAGCCGGATGCCCTGCATATGATGATACGGATTCCAGGAGAAAACGGTAGGTTATGGAGTTGAGGAATGAGATAAACATCAATAAGTTACCTTCCCATGTGGCTATAATTATGGACGGTAACGGACGTTGGGCCAGGCAACGTGGTCTCGACAGGGTATTTGGACATCAGCAGGGTGTAGCTTCATTACGTGAAGTAATTGAGGCCGCAGCCGGACTTGGGATCAGATATCTTACTCTTTACGCTTTCTCAACAGAAAACTGGGGACGGCCTGATGAGGAGGTTTCCGCCTTAATGAGCATAATGGTGCAATCGCTTAGTAAAGAGACAGATACCTTAACGAAAAACAATATAAGACTAAGTGCAATAGGTGATCTCAACAGGCTTGCAGATGACGTGAGAAACAGATTGAATGAAACTATAACTATCACATCAAAAAGTACCGGACTTAATCTGATTGTTGCCCTTTCTTATAGTTCAAGATGGGAGATAACTGAAGCTGCAAGAAAAATTTCAACAGATGTGAGAAACGGGAAATTGAATGCTGAAAAAATTACTGAGGCAGATTTTGAGAAATACCTCACCACTTCAGGTGTCCCGGACCCTGAATTAATGATCAGAACAAGTGGTGAATTAAGAATAAGCAATTTTCTCTTGTGGCAACTTGCCTATGCTGAATTATATTTTACGGAAATACTTTGGCCCGATTTTGGTAAAGAACAATTCTATAATGCTATAATTGACTACCAGAAGAGAGAAAGGAGATTTGGAAAAACAAGTGAACAGGTTTTGGAAAAATAATGAAATAATGGTGATTAGAGGAATAAAAAGAACAATTGTAGCAATATTTCTGACTCTTTTGAGTGTATCTCTGAATGCTCAGGAAAAACTGGAAATTTTTGATTATATGTCTTCTGAAGATTTTGTGATAGGCGGGGTAACAGTAAGCGGCGTGAGATTTCTCGATACAAATGCACTTCTCGGTATATCAGGTTTGAGACTCGGACAGGAGATCACAATCCCGGGCGAGGAAGTTAAAGCAGCAGTCGAGAAATTGTGGATGCAGGGATTATTTTCAGACGTCAGAATTTCAATAACAAAAACATCAGCAGATACGGTTTTCCTTGATATTTCACTTCAGGAAAGGCCCCGAATTTCATCGGTTAAGTATAATGGAATGAAAAAGACTGAAACTCAGGACCTTGCGGAAAAGATAAATCTTCCTATAGGCTCTCAGGTAACTGCATTCCTGATGAATACTGCCAAAAAGATAATTAAAGACCATTTTGTTGAAAAAGGCTTCCTCAATACTGAAGTGGAATTTGTTCAGAAAGATGATCCCGATCAGCCAAACAATGTCATACTGACAATCAATGTGGATAAGAAGGACAAAGTTAAGATCGGTGATATCAAATTTGTCGGCAATGAGTATTTTGAGACAAAAAAACTTCGTCGGCAGATGAAGGATACAAAAAAGAAGAACCTGAACTTTTTCAGGGCATCAAAGTTTATAGGTGAAAAGTTCAGTGACGATAAGGATAAACTTTATACTTTCTATAACGATAACGGATTTAAAGACTTCACTATCCTTTCAGATTCACTTTATAAAATTTCTGAAGACCGTATAGGGTTGATTATTAAGGTGGAGGAAGGGAATCAGTACTTTTTAAGGGATATCGAATGGGTTGGAAACAGCGTTTACAAAAAGGAAGATCTTACAAAAGTATTCAATGTTGAGAAAGGTACCGTCTATAATCAGTCTCTGATTAGTGACAGACTGAATGGCTCCGCCGGGGCTCAGGATGCCGTAAGCAGCATGTATCAGGATAACGGATACCTCTTTTCAAGGCTGACTCCTGTGGAGGCAAAAGTAGACAAGGACTCTATTGACCTGGAAATAAGAATTTATGAAGGCGATCAGGCCTACCTTAATAACGTTATTATTGAAGGTAATACCCGTACAAACGAGCATGTTGCGAGACGGGAGCTTTACACTATGCCGGGTGACTTGTTCAGCAAGAATAATATCATGAGGTCTATAAGGCAGTTGGGTGTTCTTGGCCATTTCGACCCTGAAAAAATTAATCCGACACCATTGGCTGATATTACAAACGGAACAGTCGATCTGCTTTACAAGCTTGAAGAGAAGGCAAACGACCAGTTCGAAGTTTCGGGAGGCTGGGGCGCCGGCATGCTTGTCGGTACTATCGGGGTTAGATTCAATAATTTTGCAATGCGCAATTTTTTCGATCTGAAACAGTGGAAGCCTTATCCTTCGGGCGATGGTCAGTCGCTTAGTATCAGGGCGCAATCAAACGGCAAGATCTATTCATCATTTAATATCTCTTTTGTGGAACCCTGGCTCGGTGGTAAAAACCCGAATACTTTTTCAGTTTCATTATACAAATCAATTATGAGACAGGAGGGAGGGCGTTCAATGGTAATTGATGGTGCCTCTGTAGGTTTGGGTAAAAGACTCAGCTGGCCTGACGATTTCTTCTCCCTTTATGGGGAATTCAGTTATCAGAGGTATAACCTTGACAATTATACCCAATACAGTTTCCTTTTTGATGATGGGGTGTCAAATCTGATTAGCCTGAGTGCTAAACTTACGAGGTTCTCTACAAGCCCAAACCTTATATATCCGAGAGAAGGATCCTCATTTACCCTTTCAGCGCAGGCGACACCTCCTTATTCTTCTATCAGTGGGCGGGATATGTCGATTGCTTCAGACCAGGTGAAATACAACTATATAGAATTTCACAAATGGACCTTCAAAGCTGACTATTATTTTCCTCTTGACATTAACAAAAAACTTGTTCTTAATGCACGTTATGCATTCGGATATCTGGGTCATTATAATAAGGATATTGGACCATCTCCTTTTGAGAATTTCTATGTTGGAGGTGATGGAATGACCGGATATAGCTTTTATGGCCGTGAGGTTATTTCCTTGCGTGGTTATACAAATGGTTCATTAACTCCATACAATCCTTCCAAAACAGCACAGTCAGGAAACGTTTATTCAAAGATCACATTTGAGCTGAGATATCCGATCTCCCTTAATCCGCAGGCAACAATTTATGCTCTTACTTTTCTTGAATCAGGCCGGGCATGGTATTCGCTTAAGGAATATAATCCATTTAAAATGAACCGTTCAGCAGGAATCGGTTTAAGAGCCAATCTGCCGATGTTCGGATTGCTGGGAATCGACTGGGGATATGGATTCGACCCTGTTCCCAATCCGGAAAGTTTTGCAAGTGCAAATAAATCACAATTCCATTTTGTTATAGGTCAGCAATTTTAATAGAGTAATTTTTAATCTTGAAGTTATGAAAAAAATAGGTGTTTTGATAAGTCTGCTGGTTCTGACTTCCGCTATGGCTATGGCTCAGAAATATGCATTTGTTGATTCTGAATATATCAGGAAAAACATACCTGCCTTTACGACGGCCCAGGAACAACTCGATAAACTTTCTGCCCAATGGGAAAAAGAGATTGCAGATGGTTATGCTGTTGTTGAGCAAATGTATAAATCATATCAGAATGATGCGGTACTTCTGTCTCAGGATATGAAAACTAAACGCGAAGAGGCTATTATTGCCAAGGAAAAAGAAATGAAAGATCTTCAGACTAAATATTTCGGCATGGAAGGCGATCTTTTCAAGAAAAGGGAAGAGCTTGTCAAGCCAATCCAGGACGAGATCCTGAAGGCAATAAAAGAGATGGCTGTTGAAGGATCATATGCCGTAATCTTCGACACGGCTGCCGGAGGAAATATCCTCTTTGCAAATCCGAAATTTGACCTCAGCGACCAGGTACTTGAAAAATTAGGTTATAAAAATTAATTAATTACTTTTGCATTTATTCTTTTAAAAAAATTTATTAAGATGAAAAGATTCATTGGAATAGCGGCTCTGGCGATACTTTTAGTGTGTGCGGGAAATAGTGCTATGGCTCAGAGCTTTAAATTTGGGCATATTAACAGCGAAGAGCTCATTACTGCTTTGCCGGAATTTGATTCTGCAAATGTTAAGCTCGAAACATACCGTAAGGAACTCATTAATTACCTTGAACTTATGTCGGTTGAATTGAATAATAAGAGCGATTCATATAACAAGGAACTTAAAAACCTTACTGATCTGGTAAAACAGACTAAGGAACAGGAACTGATTGATCTGAACAGGAAAATCCAGGAATATCAGACCAACGCTCAGGAAAAACTTCAGGCAAAACAGGTAGAGCTTTTTCAACCCGTATATGCAAAGGTAGATAAAGCAATAAAAGATGTTGGCAAGGAAAACGGATTCCTTTATGTTTTTGACATATCGAAAGGTTCACTTCTTTATTTTGACGAAACAAAGAGCACTAACGTCATGGTTTTGGCAAAAGCCAAACTGGGATTAAAGTAATTTATATATCTTAAACCGGTGACCATCCGCCATCCGGCAGATGGTCATTTTTTTAATATACCTGCAAAGTGAAAGATCAACCAATTGGAATATTTGATTCGGGTGTTGGCGGACTTACTGTAGCTCATGCAATTAAGCAGATCCTGCCGGGGGAAAGCCTCATATATTTTGGAGATACTGCTCACCTTCCGTACGGCGATAAGTCAGCCGAATCGATAAGATTCTATTCCCAGAGGATAACTGAATTCCTTCTCGACCATGATGCTAAAGTGGTTCTTATAGCCTGCAACTCAGCTTCTGCATCAGCCTTCGAATCGCTTAAAACGCAGTTTCAGGATAAGACGATACTGATCGATGTAATCAATCCTGTTGTAGACCATATAAGCGAAAGAAAATTCAAAAAAATTGGAGTAATCGGAACAAAGCGAACGATAAGCTCAGGGACATACGAAACAAAATTGAAGGAGAGTTCTCCCTCAACATCTGTTGTTTCCATGGCTACTCCATTATTGGTACCAATGATCGAAGAGGGTTTTATATTTGATGATATCAGCAATGCAATTATACGCTCCTATCTCTCAAATGAATCTCTTTCAGGTATTCAGGCACTAATTCTTGGTTGTACACATTATCCGATAATAAAAAATCAGATCAGCAAAATTTTTAATTTTAATGTTGAAGTCGTCGATTCTGCCAGAATTGTAGCAATGATACTCAGAGCCACACTTGAAAAGAATAATCTTCTCAACGATAAGACCGAAGTAAAGGATCAGTTTTTCATATCAGACTACACCGATTACTTTGAAAAGATTGCGAGAATGTTCTTTGAGGGTGAAATAAACCTGAAAAAAGCTGATATCTGGAGCTAGTAAACCCCGAGTTTAAAACATGATCAATATCATTCCTTAAATCTGGTTTTTATACGATATTTCAGCATTAAAAAGCTAATTTTGAGCTTTGTAAGCAACAGGTACTTCTTTAATAAAAAACTAAAATATGGGTAAGAAATCAAAGGTAATTGAAAGAGAAGAAGTGGTTATACGTTTTTCAGGCGATTCCGGAGATGGTATGCAACTTACAGGTACACTATTTTCAGACACAGCTGCTTTATTCGGCAATGATCTATCAACTTTCCCGGATTATCCTGCTGAAATTCGGGCTCCGCAGGGAACAGTAGGTGGCGTATCCGGTTTCCAGGTTCATCTTGGTCATTCAGAAATAAATACTCCCGGTGACTTTTCCGATGTGCTGGTTGCAATGAATCCTGCTGCCATCAAAGCTAATGCAAAATGGATAAAGCAAGGAGGAACAGTTATCTACGACAAAGATAATTTCACAGAGAAGAATATAGAAAAGGCAGGTTATTTGAAAGATCCGATCGAAGAGGAAAAACTTGATCACTGTGTAATTATTGCTGCTCCTATTTCATCAATGGTTAAGGAGGCTCTTAAAGACTACGGACTTGATCCCAAGTCTGTATTAAGGACAAAGAATATGTTCGCCCTAGGTATGGTTTACTGGCTTTTCGACCGTAAACTAAAATACACCGAGGATTATTTCGATAAAAAATTTCATAATAAAGAAGGAATAGCAGAGGCAAATAAAGTCGCTCTCCGTACCGGTTATTACTATGCTGAAACAATTGAAGCTCTCAGCCCGACATATAAAATTCTGCCTGCAGAGATCGCAAAGGGAACTTACAGGAATATTAACGGGAACACTGCTACTGCCTGGGGTTTACTTGCGGCTGCAGAAAAGTCCGGACTTGAACTCTTTATAGGGTCCTATCCGATTACTCCCGCGACAGGAATTCTCGAAGAACTTGCTGCACGTAAGGATCTGGGAGTGAAAAGTTTTCAGGCTGAAGATGAGATTGCAGGGATCTGTACTGCACTGGGAGCTAGTTTTGCCGGAAACCTTGCTGTAACGTCAACATCCGGACCAGGTCTGGCACTTAAATCTGAAGCTATCGGGCTGGCAGTAATGACTGAATTGCCAATAGTAATTGTGAATGTTCAGAGGGGAGGCCCCTCAACAGGGTTACCTACAAAAACCGAACAGGCCGATCTTATGCAGGCTCTCTACGGGCGTAACGGAGAGTGTCCTGTAGTGGTAATTGCCTCGAGCACTCCGTCAGATTGTTTCCATTTCGGGTTCGAAGCAGCTCGAATTGCTCTCGAACATATGACACCGGTAATGCTTCTCTCAGATAGTTATCTGGCCAACGGGACAGAGCCGTGGAGGATCCCCTCCATGAAAGATCTTCCTGAGATAAAACCGCCATTTGCAGACAGTAATGAGAAACCATTCCTGCCATACAAACGTGATGATGAAACCCTTGCACGCTGTTGGGCCGTGCCTGGTACCCCTGGTCTTGAGCACCGGATAGGCGGCCTTGAGAAAACAGTCAAAGGAACAGTTTCTTACGTGCCTGAAAATCACGAACTTATGGTGAATATCCGTGAAGAAAAGGTGCAGCGGATTGTGAATGAGATCCCCGACCTTAAAGTCTATGGCAAAGCTACTGGCGATGTCCTTGTAGTTGGCTGGGGCGGATCATACGGATATCTTATTACTGCAGTACGCGAACTACAGGCTGAAGGACATAATGTGAGTCTTGTTAACTTCAACTATATCAATCCGTTGCCAAAGAATGTTAAAGAAGTTTTCAAAGGATTCAAAAAGATAGTTGTATGTGAGCTTAATCTTGGACAGTTTGCCAATTATCTGAGGATTAAGCATCAGGAGTTTACCTATGACCAGGTTAACAAGGTCCAGGGCGTACCGTTTACAATTAATGATATTAAAGAGAAATGCATTAAAATGCTGGAGGAAATGTAAAATGGAAGAGACTACTGCAATTAAATATACTGCTAAAGACTTCAAAAGCGATCAGGAAGTAAGATGGTGCCCCGGCTGTGGCGACCATGCTGTGTTAAGTTCAGTGCAGCGTGCTCTGCCCGAACTTGGTATTCCCAAGGAGAAGTTTGTTTTTATTTCAGGAATCGGATGTTCGTCGAGGTTCCCTTATTATATGGATACCTATGGCTTTCATAGTATTCATGGACGTGCTTCAGCAATAGCTTCCGGGGTAAAGGCCGCAAATCCTGAGCTGTCTGTCTGGCAGATCACAGGCGACGGTGATGCCCTGGCAATCGGAGGGAATCATTTTATTCACGTAATAAGAAGAAATATTGATGTAAATATAATACTGTTCAATAATGAGATCTATGGCCTCACTAAAGGACAATATTCACCTACCTCAACAAAAGGAATTGTAACTAAAACATCTCCTTTTGGTACAATTGAGGAACCATTTTCAGTCGGTGAACTTGTAATCGGTGCAAAGGGTAAGTTTTTTGCCCGAACAATTGATTCCAATGTTTCTCTTTCTGTTCAGATCTATACTGAGGCAGCTAAGCACAAAGGCACATCTGTTGTTGAAGTATTGCAGAACTGTGTGATTTTTAATGATGGAATACACGATACAGTTGCAGATAAGGAGGTTCGCGACGACCGCACCCTGATACTGAAACACGGACAACCGATGATCTTCGGGAAAAACAGTGATAAAGGACTGATACTCGACGGACTTAAATTAAGAGCTGTAAAATTGGGTGAAAATGGAATAACAGAAAAAAATGTCATTGTTCATGATGCAACTGAACCGAATCCTGGTATCCAGTATATGCTTGCAAATATGAGATATCCTGAATTTCCTGTTGCTCTCGGAGTTATAAGGTCTGTTCCGGGTATTACATACGACACTGCCATGGAAGAACAAATTACAGAGATTAAGAAAACAGCCAAAATCAAATGTATGGATGATCTCCTGATGGGTGGATCAACCTGGAAAGTGGAATAGTGTAAAAGTGTAATAAATACACTTAATCCAAACGGACTAAAAAACGTTATGCTGGCGCGGATCTGTGATCCGTGCCATTTTGTTATATATAAATGGTGCGGATTATAAATCCGCGCCAGCAACGTGCCCTTTGCAGTTATTTTTTGTATTTTTAGGAACTATTCTATATAAATTAGATGGCTGATTCAAATCATAATAGTCCTGAATACAGGCGTCTTCTCCATGAACAACAGGAGAGGCTGAAGGAACTTGGTTGTATCAACCGAACCACATCTATTCTCAAAGAGGGAAAACCTATTGAGGAATCCCTTCAGCAGATTGTCCTGCTGCTTCCCGCAGCCTGGCAATATCCTGAATATACTGTTGCCAGGATAAGATTCATGGGTAAGGAGTTTGAATCGGTAGATTTCATTGAAACAAACTGGGTAATGGTTCAGGAGTTTGTTATAATAGACGGTGAAAAGGGGTATATCGAAATTTTCTATACTAAAGAATTCAGTCCTGAAAGTGAAGGCCCGTTCCTGAAGGAGGAAAGGGATCTGATTCAGAATATTGCCAGCCTTATGACCGGTTATATAAACAGCTATATGGCCAGGGATATTATCCGCTTGTCACAGCCGGCTAAAGAGGACGAATCTGATCTTAAGGAAACTTCAAGCAGAAAACTCCTGCAAAAGTTTCTCGATCGTCATAATGCTGAACGAGATGTTTTTCACGACCTTATGCCTTTTAAGGTTAAAGAAATTCTTCTGGTAGCAAACCTGTATGATGCTTATTCAATAGAAGGCGAAGGCAGGTTTTCAGATCATATACTGGGTGAATATTACCAGATGAGCCTCACATCAATACCACGGGTAACAGGGGTGTCGGGTGAAGATGAGGCATTTACACGACTTAAAGCCCGGCATTATGATATGATATTTATTATGATCGGTGTCGATAAGGAAAGTCCGATGTTACTCTGCAAAAAGATTAAGGACAAATACCCTTATATTCCAACTTTTATTCTCCTCAACAACAGAGGCGATGTACCTTTCGTAAAAAAGCAGAAAACACTGGGGATCCCGTTCGATAACTATTTCGTATGGACAGGAGAATCCAAGGTCTTCTTTGCGATGGTCAAACTCCTTGAAGACAGGGTCAATGTGGACAATGACACAAAAAAGGGCCTGACTCGTGTAATCCTGCTCGTTGAAGACTCTGCCGTATACTATTCAAGGTATCTTCCGATGCTTTACACCCTGGTGATGGAACAAACCAAAAACCTTATTGAGGATGTATCAACCGACGAGTTATATAAGGTGCTTAAACTGAGAGCCAGACCAAAAGTACTGCTGGCTTCAAATTATGAGGATTCAATAACAATCTATAATAAGTACAGAGAGAGTCTGTTATGCGTAATTTCTGATATGAGGTTTCCAAAAAACGGGGAGATGTACGATACTGCAGGGTTCGACCTTATACAAAAAATAAAACAGGACTTACCCAACCTGCCGGCAGTTCTTCAATCGTCAGATCCGGAAAATGCCCGGTATGCCCATATTCTTAAGTGCAATTTCATAAGCAAAAACTCGGAAAGCCTTCTGCAAGATTTGAAATCGTTCATAAACTACTACCTGGGATTTGGTCATTTTGTTTATCGCGATAACAAGGGACGGCAGATAGCGGTTGCCAAATCGATGAAGGAATTTGAGGCATATCTTCAGACTGTACCAGAGGATTCACTGGTTTATCATTCAATGAAGAACCATTTTTCACTTTGGCTTATGGCGCGTGGAGAGGTGAAGATTGCTAAGCTTATCAATCCTATAAAGGTGTCTGATTTTCAGAGTCTTAAAGATCTCCGCGAATTTCTCATCGACATAATAAGAAAACGTCGCCGGGAGATGAATAAGGGGAAAGTGATCAACTTTGATGAGTCTTCAGTAATTGATGAAACTAATGTTGTAAGTCTCTCCGGTGGATCTCTCGGAGGGAAAGGTCGTGGCCTGGCCTTTATTAATACTCTTATTTATAGTTTCGAACTTGGGCGCCTATTACCCGGTATTAATATCAAGTCACCTTTAACTGCAATTATCGGTACAGATGAATTTGATATGTTTATGGACCGTAACCATTTGTGGGATAAGGTAAAAGAGGAAAAAGATTTTGAGACACTCCAGAATCTGTTTCTCGCAGGGAGTCTGAGTTATACCCTTGAGAAGGAGCTGAGAGTATTTCTCAGACTAATTAATATGCCAGTTGCTGTAAGGTCATCGAGCCTTTTTGAAGATTCGATGAGTCAGCCATTTTCAGGCATTTTTGGTACCTATCTTCTTCCGAATATTAATCCGGATCCTGAAATCCGGCTCAAACAAGTAGCAGATGCAATTAAACTTGTTTTTGCATCAATCTATTCCAGAAATGCCCGTACCTACTTCGAAGCAATAAGTTACAAAATAGAACAGGAAAAAATGGCCGTCGTTATTCAGGCAGCGGTCGGGAACAGATTCGACAATGCTTTTTATCCGCACATAAGCGGTACTGCACAATCATTTAATTTTTATCCGGTTGCACATATGAAGCCGCAGGATGGATTTGCAGTTATGGCTGTCGGACTGGGTCAATATGTTGTTGAAGGAGAGAGGGCTTACAGATTCTCGCCATCATACCCTTTGCTCGACATTGTTTCACACAGGGACCTTTATAAGAATTCACAGGTAAAGTTCTATGCTGTCGATATGACAAAAAATGACCTTAATCTTTTAGATGGCGAAGGTGCAGGTCTGACAACACTCGACATCAGCGATGCTGAGAAGCACGGAACACTAAAGCACTCGGCCTCTGTATTAAATACTGATAATGATGCCATAATTCCCGGCCTTGACTCACCAGGGCCAAGGGTTATAAACTTTGCTGATATTCTGAAGTATGATTATATACCTCTTGCCTCCACCCTTAAAACCGTTCTTGATGTTGTTACAGAGGCTTTCGGAACACCTGTGGAAATAGAGTTTGCCGTCGATCTGACGAAAGATGATGAAGGGAAGGCTTCGTTTTATCTGCTTCAGGTTAAGCCTCTTGTGGGAAGCGGTGCGGGATATTCGGTTGATCCTGAAACTATTTATAATGATGAACTGTTACTTGTCACCCGAAGGAGCATGGGTAACGGAGTCATTAGTGATATCACAGATCTTATCTATCTTCAACCCGCCAGTTTTAATAATATGCTCACAAACGAAATGGCATCAGAGATTGACCGGATGAATGAAAGAATGCTGGCTGAGAACAGAAAGTATGTTCTTATTGGTCCGGGAAGGTGGGGTACTAAAGACCGCTTTCTGGGCATACCCGTCGTATGGCCTCAGATTTCAAATGCAAAAGTGATCGTCGAGGTCAGCCTGCCCGACTATCATCTCGATGCATCTTTGGGCTCACATTTTTTCCATAATGTTACATCTATGAATGTCGGTTATTTCTCAATCGATGAAGGGTCTGGCGAAGGAAGCGTATTATGGAATAAATTCAAAGATCAGAAGGTTATAGAAAATGGGAAATATTTCAGTCACATCAGGTTTGATAAACCACTTCTGATCAGAATGGATGGCAAGAAAGGAATGGCGGTAATATCTATGAATATATGAATATTATAGAGGGTATTCTCGATCTTCAGAAATATGACTTCACAGATACATCCTTTGATCTGCTGATGCAGAAAAGAATTCACAGGGTACTGGTAATATGCAGTAATTATGATAATTACATGCTTGAAGAGGATGGACGTATCGATGAACAGATCTTCAATGAGTATGCCTCCCTGAACCTCAGGTATCCCCCCACATTTGTCCAGACCGACAATGCAGAAGATGCCTTCAGGATCCTTAAGGAAGGTAACATTGACCTGGTGATATCAATGTTAAGTCTGAAGGGAACTGATGTCTTTGCCCTGGCGAAAAGAATAAAAGCTCAGTATGAGCATATTCCGATTGTAGTGCTTACATATTTTTCGCGCGAAGTATCGCTAAGACTTGAAGGAGAAGATCTCAGTGCAATAGATTACGTTTTCTGCTGGCTGGGAGATGCTTCTCTGATACTGGCAATCATAAAGCTGATTGAAGATAAAATGAATGCCGAAAATGATATCGAAAAGATTGGTGTTCAGGCTATTATCCTTGTTGAAAACTCTATAAGGTATATATCTTCTTATCTTCCTAATATCTATAGGATAGTTCTTCTTCAATCACTTGATTTTCAGCGGGAAGCTCTTAACGAGCATCAGAGGATGCTGAAACTGAGGGGCCGTCCGAAAATTCTGTTAGCCAACAATTTCAACGACGCTCTTGAGCTTTATAAAAAATACAAGTATAATGTCCTTGGGGTCATTTCAGATATAAGCTATAAAAGGGATAATATTCCGGATGAAGATGCAGGGATTGAGCTGTGCAAAGTAGTGATGGCCGACGATGATAAGGTACCGTTTCTGATACAGTCATCGAGTTTAACTCATAAAAAAGACGCAGAGGCTCTTGGGGCAGGATTTATAAATAAATATTCCAAGTCATTATCTCTTGAACTAAGGAACTTTATTATTCAGAATCTTGCCTTCGGTCCGTTTGTCTTTAAAAATCCAGATACTCTTGAACCGATTGCAATAGCTACCGATCTTCAGAGTCTTCAGCAGAAGTTACTTACAATACCCGACAACACTCTCGAGTATCATGCCACACGTAATCATTTTTCGAAATGGCTGAATGCACGGGCCCTGTTCCCGGTTGCCCAGATGTTCAAATACATACGAAAAGAGGATTTCGATACCATGGATGAGATGCGCAGATTTCTCTATGTTGCGATATCCAGCTTCAGACTTGGTAAAGGCAGGGGAGTTATTGCAAAATTCGATAAGACAAGTTTTGATGAATATCAGACATTTTCAAGAATAGGAGAGGGTTCAATTGGCGGAAAGGCACGTGGACTGGCCTTTATCAATAGGATAATAAAGCACAACAAATTGTTTAATAAGTTCCCCGATGTGCTTATTACAATTCCCAGGACAGTTGTGTTAAGTACTGATATTTTTGACGAATTTATGGATCATAATAATCTCTATTCCGTAGCCCTCTCGGACCTGTCGGATGATGAGATACTTAACCGGTTTATAAATGCCGATCTTCCCGGACATGTTTACCAGGATTTTTATGCATTTCTGGCTGTTTCCAGGAACGTGCCGATAGCAGTACGTTCATCGAGTAAACTCGAAGATTCACATTATCAGCCATTTGCAGGGATCTATTCAACGTACATGATACCTCGCATTCCTGATAACAAGCAGATGGTTAAGGTTTTATCGGATGCCATTAAAGAAGTTTATGCTTCTGTTTATTACAAGGCAAGTAAAGCATATATGACTGCTACTTCCAATGTTATTGATGAAGAAAAGATGGGTATTATTCTTCAGGAGGTCTGCGGAAACAAACATGGCGAGATCTATTATCCCACATTATCCGGGGTGGCACGATCTATCAATTACTATCCAATAGGTTCAGAAAAAGCTGAAGACGGGATTGTAAACATTGCTTTTGGGCTTGGGAAAATGATCGTGGAAGGTGGTCTGTCGCTCAGATTTTCACCAAAATACCCACGAAAAATCCTTCAGCTTTCATCGCCGGAAGCTGCAATCAGAGATACACAGAAGGAGTTTTGTGCGCTCGACCTTAATATAAACAGTTTCGTGCCTTCAACCGATGATGGAGTAAATATTCTGAAGATAGATATCAGGGATATGAATAATGAAGCTGCATTGAAATTTGTGGCCTCAACATATGACAGGAACAATAATGTTCTACGCGATGGAATAATTCTCCCGGGGAGACGGATTATAACATTTTCAAATATTCTCCAGCACAAAACATTTCCGTTGGCTGAGATATTGACTACCCTTCTTGAGATTGGTCAGCGTGAAATGAATAATCCGATAGAAATCGAATTTGCTGCCAACCTCGAAACGCCACCGGGAACTCCTAAGATCTTCAATTTCCTGCAGATCAGGCCGATAGTACATACTGAGGAAACACATCATATTAATATTGATCATATAAAAACCGGTGACACAATAATATCATCCGATTCAGCATTGGGTAACGGCGTATTTAAAGGGATTTATGATCTTGTATATGTTAAACCCGATTCATTTAATGCTGCGAACAATAAAAAAGTTGCCGTTGAAATTGAAAGGATAAATACGTTGTTTGTAAGAGAGGGCAAGGGTTATATATTAATTGGTCCCGGCAGATGGGGGTCAACTGATCCGTGGCTCGGGATCCCGGTAAAATGGCCGCAGATCTCAGGGGCCCGGATTATAATAGAATCAGGGCTGAAAAACTATAGGATTGATCCCAGCCAGGGCACTCATTTCTTTCAGAACCTGACCTCATTCAGAGTCGGATACTTTACGATAAATCCTTATATTAATGAAGGTTACTATGATGTGGACTATCTCGATAAGCTGAATGTTGTTTATGAAGACAGTTACATTCGGCATGTGAGGTTTGAACAGCCGCTTGAGATTATGATCGACGGAAGACAACATAAAGGTGTTATCTTGAAACCCTGAGAAATTCCTTTGCGATCCTTAGTGCCTTAGCGTCTTTGTGGCTGAAGAAAATGCCACGAAGTCGCAATGGCGCAAAGAATTAAGGTAAAAACTGGATTTAACGAATTAATAAATTATTTAACTATTATGGAAACAGCTAAAACAAAATATATGGGTGATCTGAGAACTGAGATAACTCATTTAAGATCAGGGAGTCTGATAATTACCGATGCACCCGTTGACAATAAAGGCAAAGGAGAAAAATTTTCTCCTACCGATATGGTTGCCTCTGCACTTGGCAGTTGTATATTCACAATAATGGGAATAGCTGCCAGGGAACATGGATTTTCGATTGAGGGAAGTTCGTGCGCGGTAACAAAGATCATGACTGACAATCCCAGAAAAATTGGTGAGATAAGGATTGAATTTGACCTTACAAATAACAATTATACTGAAAAGCAGAAAAAAATTCTGGAACATTGTGTAAAGACGTGTCCCGTTGCACTCTCTTTGAATGAATCTGTTAATCAGAATGTTGTATTGTTATTTAATTAACAGAAGGATTTTCAAAGTGCTGCAGCCTCAGTCAGCATTTCCTTATTTACTTTTTTTACCAGGGCCTGCAGAACACATCCGGGACCTACCTCAGTAAATGAGGTTGCTCCGTCAGAAATCATATTAATGACGCTCTGAGTCCACCTGACGGGCGAGGTTAGTTGTAAAACAAGATTTGCCTGTATAGCACAGGGTTCAGAAAATGGTTTAGAGTTAACATTCTGATAAACAGGGCAAATAGGGTCTCTGAAGGTTGTATGTCTGATAGCTTCTTCAAGTTCCAGACGTGCCGGTTCCATAAGCGGTGAGTGAAATGCCCCTCCAACAGCTAATTTCAGGGCTCTTTTTGCCCCTTTTTCTTTCAGAATCTCTATGGCTTTATCAATTCCCATGCAGGTTCCTGATATGACGATCTGTCCAGGACTGTTATAATTGGCAGGAACAACAACATCATTTATTGATGCACACACTTCTTCCACAATATAATCCTCCAGACCAATTATTGCAGCCATTGTAGATGGTATTCTTTCGCAGGCTTTCTGCATTGCAATTGCTCTTTTTGAGACAAGCACCAGGCCATCTTCAAATGACAATGTTTTGTTTGCAACAAGTGCCGAAAACTCACCCAGGGAATGACCGGCAACCATATCCGGTTTGAATGATTCTCCCATGACGGCTGCAAGTATTGTTGAGTGAAGGAAAATAGCGGGTTGTGTTACTTTGGTTTGTTTAAGGTCATCGTCAGTACCGTAGAACATCAGGTCTGTTATTCTGAAGCCAAGAATGGAATTAGCCTTCTCGAACATCTCCATTGCCAAAGGTGTATTATCATAAAGATCTTTACCCATTCCTATATACTGTGCCCCTTGACCGGGAAATACATATGCTCTCATAATTTTTTAGAATTAGTGAACCTTAGTTTTGCAGTGCAAAAATAGAAAAAATTTGATTCTTTGGCATTCATCTGTAATCTGAACCTATAAGAATCAATCTGAATCAGCCTTATTTCTCCCGCAGATTTCGCAGATTGTCGCAGAAATCAGCATAAATATGCGTGATAATCTGGGAAATTATTTTAATGTAATCTTGTTCCGATAAGATGAACAAACTCTTCACGGGTATTAAGTTCCTTCAGGAATATTCCTGTAAATGCAGAAGTTGTAGTAACTGAGTTTTGCTTCTGTACTCCTCTGATCTGCATGCACATATGCTGTGCTTCTATAACAACTGCAACTCCGAGTGGATTGAGGGTTTCCTGGATGCAGTTCCTGATCTGTGTTGTCAGCCGCTCCTGTACCTGCAGTCTCCTCGAAAAAGCTTCAACCACTCTGGCAATCTTACTCAGACCGGTTATATAACCATTTGGAATGTAGGCAACATGGGCTTTGCCAAAGAATGGCAGCATGTGATGTTCGCACATTGAATAGAGGTCGATATCCTTGACAATAACCATTTGTCTGTATTCTTCTTTGAACATGGCAGATCTGAGAATATCTTCAGGTTTCAGGTTGTATCCGTTTGTGAGGAAGTTCATCGCTTTTGCGACCCGGACAGGAGTCTGGAGTAACCCTTCCCTTTTAGGATCTTCTCCAATAAGTTCAAGGACTCGTTTGTATATGGCAGAAAGTTCATCAATATTTTCTGCATCCCATGATTCAACCTTGTTGTAGCCTTTCGATGTTTTTCCTGAACCATCATTCACTTTTTCGATTCTCTTAGCCATAATATTCTATTGAGTTATTTTCTGTCTCTTCAATCTTTACACAATGAAGCGAAGCACCTTCCTTTTCAATTGCAGGTTTAAGCTCGTTCCATATTGAGATTGCCAGATTTTCTGTAGTCGCAACCTTCCCCTGCATGAATTCAACTTCCAGATTAATATTCTTATGATCAATCTTATTGACAATTTTTTCAAGTATTATCTGCTTGAGAATGTTGATGTTCATAACAAAGCCATTCAGGGCAGATGGTTCTCCCTTTACTGTTACCCATAAAATATAGTTATGGCCGTGCCAGTTGGGATTTGAGCATTTCCCGAAAACAATCTGGTTCTGCTCATCAGACCAGTCTTTACGGAACATCCTGTGTGCAGCACAGAATCTCTCTCTGCGTGTCAGGTAAATCATGCAGTAATTTATTTTTATGACTATCGGCAATCATGAATAAGATATTGCAAAATGCTTGAAAATCAATTTATTTACCCCAGCCCCAAGGGGAGTAAATTGATTTTCTTCGCTCCCCATGGGGTGGGGGTAAACGAAGAAAATCAATGTATCTTTATGCATGATTGCCGATACTCATTTTTATTTTTATTACAATATTAACCAATAATTCTGATCTTTAGAAATCATAAAAGCAATATATTTGCCTGACTGTAAATAGACTTTTCTGATAAACCTATCTTCAAAGAAATAACTCATGTCATCGAAAATTCTGTTGGTTACTGCCACTTTAGCTGAGGCTGAGATCCTTAAAAAAATTGACGGAATTACCGTTAATAAAGCTGGTTGGCAGATAAGTAAATCTGAAATAAGTTTACTGGTTACAGGTGTTGGTTCTGTTGGAACGGCCTGGACGCTGAAGAATTGGCTTTCGGAAAATGCCCGACCTGAACTCATAGTAAATGCAGGTATTGCAGGAAGTTTCAGGGATGACATATTGATTGGTGATGTGGTGATGCCTGTTACTGATTGTTTTGCAGACTCCGGCATTGAGGATGGAGATAATTTTAGTACTCTATTTGAATCAGGTCTCGCAGATCCGGATGAATTTCCATTTAGATCAGGCTTGATTCACTGTGATGATACAATTGCCGGAAAACTTGGAGGACAGATCAGAACTGTTAATGCAATAACGGTAAATACTTCAACCGGGACCAATTACAGAGCCGACAGACTAATTAAAAAGTTTAATCCTGACATTGAGACTATGGAAGGAGCAACTTTTTTCTATATTTGCACAAGGGAAAAAATACCTTTTCTGGCTCTCAGGGCTATCTCCAACAGGGTTGAAACCCGGAACAAAAGCAAGTGGAATATCCGGCTTGCTTTGGAAAACCTGTCAGAAAAGCTAAAAGATGTTATTATAAGACTGGAGTGAAGAGATGAAATTAACATTGGGGTTCTCGCCGTGCCCGAACGATACATTTATTTTTGATGCGATGGTGCATGGCAGAATAGACACAGAGGGGCTGGAGTTTGATTATTTTCTTGCTGATGTTGAGGAACTTAACAGGAAGGCTTTTGCTTTCGGGGTAGATATCACAAAAATGAGTTACCATGCTTATGCCTATGTTGCAGATAACTACCTTATACTTGATTCAGGCAGTGCTTTAGGATTTCACAATGGTCCACTGCTTATAAGCAAACACGATGAGGTTATTTCCGGCTTTGAGGATAAAAAGATAGCAATTCCGGGTAAATACACCACTGCAAATCTGCTTTTCAGCATTTTATGGCCTGAAGCAAAAAACAAAGTAGAGTATCTTTTCTCTGATATCGACAGGGCTTTGCTTGATGATGAGGTTGATGCGGGTCTGATTATTCATGAAACAAGGTTTACCTACAAAAAGAAGGGACTTCACAAACTAGCTGATATGGGCGAATACTGGGAGGAGCTTACGGGTCTACCTATACCACTCGGAGCTATTGTGATCAGTAAGAGCATTCCTGAAGAAATAGCACTTAAAGTAAACAGGATAATCAGAAGAAGCCTTGAATATGCCTATAAAGATTCATTTGCCTCTTATGATTTTGTAGCCGGTAATGCAAAAGAGATGGATAGTACAGTAATGAACAACCATATAAAACTCTATGTAAATGAGTATTCCCTTGATCTTGGAAAAAGGGGAAGGGAAGCTATCATTAAACTTTTCAGTCTTGCCACAGAAAAAGGTGTCATCCCAAAATTACCATCGAGAATATTTCTTACTGATTTGTAGGCATAAAGCCATAATTTTGTTAAATTTGAACATAGACTTTTGTTCATTGTTTAATATGCAAAGTACTAATTCAAAACTTAAAAATCATGGCATTTGAACTACCAAAACTTCCGTACAATTTAAACTCACTTGTACCCCATATCAGTGAGGAAACACTCGACTACCATTATGGTAAACATCATCAGGCTTATGTTAATAATCTGAACGGACTCATTCCCGGTACTGAATTTGAAAAGGCTGATCTTGAGACCATTATCAGGAAGGCTGAAGGTAGTATATTTAATAATGCAGCTCAGGTGTGGAATCATACATTTTATTTTGAGTCTTTTTCAAAAGATGGAAGAAGAATGCCAAAAGGTGAGATCTCAGACGCAATAACCGGCACCTTCGGATCGTTTGATGCTTTTAAGGAACAGTTTAACAAAGCAGCAGCCACCCTTTTTGGTGCAGGTTGGGCATGGCTGGCAAAAAAGGATGATGGAACATTACAGATTGTTCAGGAATCCAACGCAGGAAACCCTTTGCGAAAGGGATTAAAACCTGTTCTTACATGTGATGTATGGGAACATGCTTATTATATTGATTACAGAAACAAGAGGCCTGATTATATTAAATCCTTCTGGGAAATAGTGGACTGGGACCTGGTAGCAAAAAGATATTGATTAACAATTTATAAAATTCTTTAACATGAATCTCAAGGACCTGGTTTTGAAGAACCGCTCATATCGTCGGTTTGATGAGTCGATAAGTATTGAATATAAAACACTCGAATCATTTATAGAACTTGCAAGAGTCTCAGCTACAGGAGGGAACAGACAGCCTCTGAAGTTTTTAATTTACAACACACCGGAATCCTGCGCCCGGGTATTTCCATATCTTACGTGGGCCAGCTATCTTACATCATGGCCCGGTCCCAACAAAGGAGAAAGGCCAACAGCATATATTATAGTCCTTGGTGACAAAACCATAACGGAAAATTTTGGAGTTGATCATGGTATAGCAGCACAAAGCATCATGCTTGGTGCTGTTGAAGCCGGATTCGGGGGATGTATGATACAGTCAATTAAGAGGGAAGAGCTAAGTACCGAGATTAAATTACCTGATAAATATGAAATCCTCTTAACACTTGCTCTTGGGAAACCGGTAGAAAATGTAATTATTGATCCCATTAAAGATAATGATGTAAAATACTGGCGTGATGATAATAAGCTCCACCATATTCCAAAAAGAAGTCTGAAGGAGTTAATCATAAAGATCTAAACAACGCATAAATGAAACGGCTATTCCTGGTATTTCTTTTGGGTTGTTTCATAATTTATTCAGGATTAAGTCAGATTAATACCAGATCCGGTGTAAGTATCCTTTTCCGGGGGTTGGTTATGGATGCCGGTACATTTTCCCCTATTGTAAACTCCTCGATAACAATCAACAAGGTATTCTCATCTGTCAGCGGAGCTGACGGGAGTTTTGCCTTTTATGTAAATAAGAACGACACAATACTATTTAACAGTCTGGGTTATAAGCGAACATTATTGATCATTAGTGATACCCTTACCGGAAAAGAGTTTATTGCCGGTGTTTATATGAAGAGCGATACTCTGTCTATTGGCGAGGTAATAATTGTTCCAGGATTTCGCAATATTAAATCGGAAATAATGAACGCTCCGGGCAAGACACCATCTACAATGGAAAATGCCAGGTATAATGTTGCTGTATCTGCCTACGCCGGACGTAACAGTATAAACAAGCTTGGTGACCCAACCTCGAATTATGAGATGTTAAGACAAAGACAAAAGGTTGATGCATTTGAAAAGGGAGGCATCCCTTCCGATAAAATAATGGGATTAAGTCCGTTGATTTTGATACCTGCTGCCTACATGCTCATGAAAGGATTACCTGAGAAACCGGCTCCTGTAACTCCCGGACTCACCGACTCTGAATTAAATCAGTTGCAGAAAAAATATTTTGAAACATTGAAAGAGCGAAAGTAGCCAGTCGCCTGACGCCTGTCGCCTTCCTTATCCTTTATAGAATATTGCTTTTATTATATGACTCGCCATCTTAGGATTTTCCTTAAGCCGGCGGGTTGAATACCCGTGCCACTGTTTTCCGAAAGGCACATAAATTCTCATCGTATGTCCTTCATTAACAATGCTCTCACGTAGCTTTGGTGTTACACCATAAAGCATCTGAAATTCATACAAGTGTTTTGGTACATTATATTTCTTAAGAAGCTTATAAGCTCCTTCAACAAGTGGTTTATCATGTGTAGCAATTCCGACGTGTACCTTATTCTTTAACATATATTCAAGATCATCAAGAAAGTGTTGATTTATCTCTTCATATTTTTTAAATGCAATTGCTGCAGGTTCCACATAGATCCCTTTGCATAAACGGTAGCTTACAGGTACTGATCCTGAGTTAAGATCCATCATATTCTCAATATCACTCATGGTGCGCTTCAGATATGCCTGAAGTACCAGTCCGACATTTGCAGGAAATTCTGCTTTAAGTCTCCTGAACAAAACTATTTCATCGTCTGTACAGGGCGAATCCTCCATATCAACTCTGATAAAGCCATTGTATGAAGCTGCCTTTGCCACAATCTCGCGAATATGATTGTAGCACACCTCTTTATCTATCAGTAAGCCAAAACTTGTTGGTTTAAGTGAGAAATTTCCATCTATCTTGTGCTGAAATGAAATATCGATGAGATTCAGATACTCTTTTTTATTTATTTCCGCCTCTTCAAGATTTTTTATAAACTCACCAAGTACATCAAGAGTAACTTTTATATTTTTGCTATTAAAGTCTTTTGATACCCGAAGAGCATCCTCAAGGGTTTCACCCGAAATATATGATTTTGAAAACAGCCAGATGAACTTCTTAGGAAACCATGGCAATATTGCTGCAATGAGTTTGTTGAACATAATTGAGAATTCAAAATTAAAAATGCTAATTAAGCTGATCCCAATTCATTTTTTAATGACCTTTGTCATTCGGGAACCATATATTAAACATGATTTTCCCCATTTTCAGAATATTTTTCAGATAATGCAACCATTTAATTCCATGGTATGTCTTAAAATTGTCCTCAGTATATGATGAGCGACCAGCAAATAATAGAAGGGTGCGCACGGCATGACAGAAAAGCGCAACAAGTGCTGTACGATCAGTATTCGCGTTTCCTTCTTGGAATTTGCCTTAGGTATGCATCTGATAAAGCTGAAGCAGAGGATATTCTGCAGGAGAGTTTTTTGAAGATATTTTTTAATATAAAAGATTTTTCGGGAACAGGTTCTTTTATAGGTTGGTTGAGGAAAGTTGCAGTTAATACCGCTATTACTCATTATCATAAAAATCTGAAATACAGATATCATGTTGAAATTGAGGAGTATGTGTCGGTAGAAACCGGGGTTACAAGTTTTGAGGAGGACTTTTTTACATCTGAAGAACTATTCCGGGTTATGAATGAACTGCCACCCGGTTACAGAATGGTCTTCAATTTATACGCAGTTGAGGGCTATAAGCATAAAGAGATTGCAGAGATCCTTGGAATCGATACAAACACCTCCAAGTCTCAGTACAGCAGGGCAAAAGCCGTAATAAGAGAGAAACTCGAAAAACTTGGTAAATTAAGACCAAATTATACAGAAAACTGAAGCAAAAATTTTGAATAAGGATAAGGAGTTGAAAACAAGAAAGAACGATATGAATGTCAGGGAATTATTCAAGCTCAAACTTGAGGGAGCTGAGGTGATACCCGATTGCGATGTTCGCACCAGCCTGATGCGGAAAGTAGCACGCAGGGAGTTTATTCGTTTTAATCCTTCCAGGTTCAACCTTTACTATCTCATCGGTGCTTTGATGGTTGGTTCTATAACAGCCATAATTCTGTTTTCGGAAAATGAAACGCCGGGAAACTCTGACAATTCAGGCTTCTCAGAGAAAATGGAAAATACAAAAGGTGTTCAACCGATTGATTTGCCGGCAGGATCTGTAGTCATTAAAGAAGCAGATAAGATTACCGAAATTAAAAAAGTAAGACCGGCTGCTGTAAACCAGCCGCAGAATAATTATGAATTGCATAATGAACCTGATAGTCAGAAAGCACAGATTGACAGGGAAAATCTAACACCAGCCGGGATAAGTGGATTCAACCCCAAAAAGAGCCTCTTCAAAGGGTCTTCAGAGGCAGCCACAAAACTGCAGGGGAAAAATTATACCGGGGAAATACTCTTCGATGTATCTGCACTAAACGGGTGTGTTCCTTTGAAACTTCATTTCAGTACCAGGGTTAGCTCATATGATTCGTGTAACTGGATTTTTGGTGACGGAGGTTATTCCAATAACCCTGATCCGGATTGGATTTTCGACAATGAGGGTGAGTATAAGGTAGTTCTGAATCTTTATACTGAAGGAAAGATACAGGCTTCCTCATCGATAATTATTACTGTATATCCTGGTCCACAAGCCCGCTTTGAGATGGCACCTGAGAAGGCTATAATACCCGACGACCAGATCCGATTCTTTAACTATTCCACAAACGGAATGCAATTCAGATGGGATTTTGGTGATGGTAACAATTCTGATCTGTTTGAACCTGTGCACCGTTATGAGAAATTCAGTAATTATAATATTAGGCTTGTAGTAACATCAGAATTTGGTTGTTCTGACTCCCTTATTTTATTGAATGCATTCTCCGGATCAGAATATTTCATCAATTTCCCTAATGCATTTATGCCAAATTCAGGGGGATCTTCAGGAGGCTTATATTCAAGTAAAAGTGATGAAAGCGGCCAGGTATTTCACCCTACCTTCTCGGGGGTAACCGACTATCAGTTAAGGATTTTCAGTAAACTTGGTATCCTAATGTTCGAGAGTAATGATGTAAATATCGGATGGGATGGTTATTTTAAAGGACAGCTGGCCAACCCGGGCGTTTATATATGGAAGGTCCGTGGTAATTTCCGTAACGGTGAACCATTTGTAAAAATGGGTGACTTAACCCTGCTGCGAAATTGAATTTTGAACAAAAAATCTAAACAGCTTTACTGAGTTTTTAATCCATCAAATAATAAGTTTCAGTAACCAGTTAATTTCATCTGTTTATTAAAACAGGGGATAACAGATGCCCTGTAAATGATAAAAAACATAGAATTCCAAGGTATTTTGAATTCAATTCACTATTTTCGTCATTGTAAATCTAAAGGGATCGATCTTGGTGAAGAGGATTATATATCTAATTGTACTGTCACTCATCATATCTGCAGATGTCCTTGGACAGGATCCTACATTCTCCCAATTTTACGCCAATAAACTATATCTGTCTCCATCTTTTGCAGGGGCTACAGAAGAATATCGTTTTTCGCTGAATTTCAGGAATCAGTGGCCCGGAATCCCAAACAGTAAATTTCATACATACAATGTTTCTTTTGAAAAAGCTATGCCAAATTTCAACTCCGGAATAGGAGTACTGGCAACATACGATGTAGCAGGCTCGGGAGATCTCAGCACCACAAATATCGGCATTTTATACTCCTACGACTTTAATATAAACAAGGATTGGCATATCAGACCGGGTGTTAACTTTAAGTTTTATTATCTCGGTCTCGATTTTTATAAGCTCATATTCAATACTCAGCTGACCGGATCGGGAGTATCCCCATCTGTGAATCCGGCTCCGTTTGATCATGTAGCTGATGTTGATTTTGCAACATCGGCGCTCATCTATAACGAAAGAATATGGGCAGGTTTTACGCTCGATCATCTTCTGGCTCCAAAAACATCCTTTTATGGTGACGAAGCAACAATTCCTTTAAAATTAAATTTGTATGGAGGGGTACAGGTGCTGAAAAAGACCAGGTTGAGACAGAAGATGCAGGAGGTACTTTCCGTAGCAATGAACTTCCAGAAACAGGGCAAATTCTATCAGTCTGATGTGGGTCTCTATTATTATAAAGATCCGCTTGTTTTCGGTTTATGGTACAGAGGAATTCCTTTAGTGACATCACAGGCAGGTGATGCAATTATAGGTCTGCTGGGGATAAAAACCAGCGCTTTCCAGATTGGTTACAGCTACGATTTTACAATTTCAAATCTTATTGGCTCAACATCGGGAGCACATGAAATTTCATTGATTTATGAATTCAATAACCTATCCATGGGGCAGCAAAGGAAACGTTACAGAGCAATACCTTGTCCGGAATTCTAAGCCTAAAACCAATTATTTTCAAACAATCTAAAATTAAGTCTTATAGTTAGTCTAATTTATTTATTTGTTTATATTTGCGCCT
>JANNKF010000356.1:0-9385 GCA_031396165.1 Bacteroidales bacterium
GTGGAAAACGTGAACGTGAAAAAATATTATTCAAATCTGAATCGGTCTTTTATTATCTGAATCAAAAAATTAACTTTGTATTCATGTCAGCAATCAAGCTAATATCAATACGTTTCGTTTTCCTTGTTGCAATCCTGTTTACCACCGGAAAAGCTTTTGGCCAATGGACTTTTGAAAATTCTTCGGCAGATGTGAATTCTGTCTTAGACACAATTGATTATTTTCCTCCTTCATATACTAATGCCCTTAATCTTAATCTTATGATAGCAGCATCGAAGGGATATTCTTCTGAGATCATCAGACTTATAAAAAAGGGTGCAGATATAAATGCTGAAACATCTGAAGGGGCCACTCCACTGATTTTTGCTGTAATGAATAATAAGCCACTGGCGGTTATAACACTCCTGGCATACAAGCCACGCCTGGATAAGGTAACAGCCAATGATGAAACAGCCTTGTTGATTGCTGTAAAAAGTGGATATCTTGAACTGGCAGAAGCAGTAATCAGGGAGGGTGCTGATATTAATTATCCTGACAAATTCGGGGCAACAGCTTTGCATCATGCATCAATCAGCGGATACCTTGAATTTGTTGATATGCTAATTTATTATAATGCTGACCTGAACCAACAAACATTACAAGGCACTACTCCACTCCTTGCATCAATCTGGGCTGGCTTCACGGATATTTCAGATCTGCTTGTCCAGAGCGGGGCCGGCATAGAGGTAAGCGACAATGAGGGCTATACACCCTTCCTAATGGCATCTTATTATGGGGATACTCTTGTGATGGAAATCCTTCGAAAACACGGTGCCAACATTTATACTACTAACAAAGTGAATCACAATGCTTTATCGCTGGCAATATCTTCTGGTGATACAGCTGTGGCCAAATACCTTTTACGAACAGGAACCAGCTGGAAAGAACAGGGAAACGCAGCAGTAAACCTCTATAGTGTTGCTGCCAAATACAGAAGAACTGAAATGGTAGACATCCTTAGAATGTATAACATGCCGGGCAAATTAAAGAGGGAAATTGATCAGATATCTTTCACTCTTTCTTCAAGATTTTTCCTTCATGATTTTTACAGTTCCTTCAGTCTGTCGTTTAAGGAGCCTTACTCAAATGCCGGCATTATTCTGGGTTGCGACACTAAGTTATGGTACACAAGAGTATTGATGCAACAATCGGATAATATTTTTTACCAGTATATGGACCAAGGATCTGTAGCATATGCCGGCATTTTTAAAGACTTTGCGTTAACAGATCATACCGACAGATTCAACTTTCTGTTCTCAACTTCATTAACTGCAGGCTACACGTTCAGGAATGCGCTTAAAGGAACATATTATGCTCCGGAGGAAAAGATTAAGATTATTCCTGCTGCTGCCTTAAAGATAAGTAAGATGAATCTTGCATATTATGCAGGTTTAGAGTATGTTAAGACTCCGTTTTACAAAAACGGTCCTGTATGGATAAGACTTGGTATATCCTATAACTATTTTTTTGATAACGTAAGAACAAAAATAAAACCTATAAGGTGGTACTAGAAAAGATCAGGACTTTATTAAGGGTATTATTCCTGTGTTCAGTGGTAATTGTTACCTCCTGCGAAGAGCAGGGACTAATTGTAGATTGCCAGGAATGTGTTACGGATGAACCTGAATTCGTGGAAATTGAGATAAAACTCGACATTAATTTTTACGGTACAACAGTAAAAATTACTACCTATGAAGGAAACCTTGAAGACGGTGTCATTGTTGGTGAAATAAGTGCTACCGGAACGAGCGTAAAAACCTCACTCAGGGTAAATAAAAAATATACTTTTACAGCTTTGTACTATATACCGGACAACTATTATATAGCTGTAGATTCAGCAACGCCAAGAGTTGCCTATAATAAAGATCAATGCGATGATCCATGCTTTTATGTATATGATAAAGTTGTTAATCTGAAGATCAAGTATACAAGATAGGCGACAGGCTCCCGATAGCTATCGGGAAGGCGACAGGCGTCAGGCGTCAGGCAACAGGGATAAAATGCCGCAAGCCGAATGCCGGTTGCCGGAAACCGGTATTCTAAGCCATCGGATATTTAAATAACGGAATACCTTTAAGTGCCTTTTCCTTCATCATTTGCACTTCTTCATTCTTAAGAGGGGGCAGCTTATCGGAGACTGTTAGTGCAATTTTAAAAAGGTTTTCATCACCGGGAGGTAGTGCTGCTGTAACCGGATGTGATAATGTAAACCGCAATCCCATTCTGATATCATCCTGGTCTGTAAGTGGTTCATACCAGCATTTAGGATATTTTGATCTGTCGGCTCCCTGCTTCCAGGGTCCAGCAGCCATAGCCTTTAATGCCAGTATTCCCATTTTCTTTTCCTGAGCCCTGGCGAGTACCTGGGGACCAAAATTTCCGGCGTTCCATGTTGCAAAATTTACAGGAAATAATATCGTGTCAAAATCAAAACGATCCATCAGGGCCATTGCTGCTTCAACTGAGTGTGCCGAGAAACCCAGAAAACGAATTTTTCCTTCCTTTTTCGCTTCCTGAAAGGTTTCAATTGCTCCTCCATTACCAAAAATTGTGTCAACATCTTTAAGGGAAGTGACTGCATGTAACTGATAAAGATCAAAATGATCAGTTCTAAGATTTTTAAGTGACTTTTCAAGTTCAGTCCGTGATTCATCTTTTGTCCGTTTCCCGGTTTTACATGCCAGAAAAACATCTTTTCTGTAAGGTTCAAGAGCCGGACCCAGTTTCACCTCAGCATCTCCATATGATGGGGCGACATCGAAGTAATTGATTCCGTAATCAATTGCCTGCTTAACACGGTGCGAGGCCTCTGCGGGTGAAGCATCCATGACAACGATACCACCAAAACCAATCACGGATAGCATCTCCCCCGTCCGTCCAAGGGATCTTTTTTCGATTTTCCCGGGAGCCGAAACATTATTAAGAGATGACAGATCGGCGGGGAACAGAGACATAACAGGGGCAACAATTGCAGTTGATTTAATGAAATCACGTCTTTTCATGCGGGTCCTTTTACTTTTCAAAAAGAATAAGTGTAAAAGATAGCAAATTGTTCAAAGATTTCAAAATATGATCCAGATAAAATGCCTGAGTAGGGACACACCATGGTGTATCCCTACATATAATACCATTCAATATTGTAGGGTCATGCCATGGCATGACCATACCACGGTATGACCTTACCATGGTCTGACCTTACAGAAAATACCAAAAAAAAAAATTAATCTGTTTTGAATCAGACTCATTTATGTATTTATACTAATTGATCACAATTCTGAATTATCTTTAAACTGTTTTAATCTGATGAACATGAAATTGAAACTAATCCTGATATTATTTCTGACTTTCAATCTTTCCTGTCTTAATCAGGGTAACGTGAAGGTTGAAAATGCATCAGAAAGAATTAAGAAAGAAACATTTTTAATTGCAGAGGAGTATTGTAGAAGCCAGTTAATCGATCCAAAATCGACTGTTAACCAGATGGGACTCACTATTATTGAAGATTCTCAAAAGAGATATATCCTTGACTCCCGGGTAGTAATCACCGGATTAGTTAACGAAGATAATGAACAGGATGCAATTCTGACCATAACATCATACAAAGGGCAGGATTATATTCTGACTGAACATCTGATTTTGCTTAATACAAATGGTAAATTAATTTTAATCAGATCGGTTGAAAAAGATATGAAGATCCTGCGTCTTAACGACCGGATCATCACTGCTGAAATTCACACCAAACCACGCACTTCTCCTCTATATAATTGTGAATCGTGTAAGGCTATAATCAATTACAGGTACAGTAACGGCGACCTGATAAAAGCCGAATAGTGATCTTCATTTATTAATCTGGAATACCGAGATCCTGTCTCTGTTTATCCCGGCAACAACGAGAGTTGTATCACCTTCAATACAAAGCAATGATTCAACCATCCCTTTAAGCAAAATTCCGGAAGCAGAATAAGGCATAACTACAAAAGGCTTATTGATGCCCTTGTTTATTAAAACAATCCCTTTACCGGCATCGTAAAACCCTGTTGAAACATCGTAAGTATAATCATTCCCGGCCAGGAGAAGATCAGGAAACTTATCACCATTCAGGTCACGGACTAATATCTTCTTAACGGCAGAGATCTGCGCAGATACCGGTAATTTTTCCCAATTAAAACCACCTTCATTATTCCATAATATATAACTTGAAGTTGTATTTACATTAAGTTTGAAATCCAACCTGCTCAGAACATCAGCATCAAGTATATCATTAATACCCATATAGCTGAAACTTGTATAGTCAGCGAATTTCTTCTGAAAAAAAACTGACTGGGCAAGCAGTTCATCCAGGTAATTTATCGGATAATCTGTCATTAACCCTTCTTTATTCTTCCAATATGCGGTTGTGAGCGGATCAATATTACCATCCAGATCCAGATCTATGGAGTATAGTCCCATAGGGTATTTTTCACTCACAGTAAAGCGGTGATTATCTCCGAGGTTCCCTGCAATATAGTCTGTATCTCCATCACTATCGAGGTCGCCTGCTGCAATGGTATACCAGAATCCCAGACGTTCATCCATACCCTTTAGCTTTTGAGACACCAGTTCCTTCCCTCCGATATTCTTCAAAACTGCTATTGAATTCCATTCCCTGGTAACCAACAGATCTTCCCATCCGTCACCGTCGTAATCGCTCCACAAAGCATCTGTTACCAAACCAAGGTTCAATTTAGAGGAGGCATCTGAAGAAAGCACTCCGTTGTTATTTCTGATCAGCCATGACTGGTTAGAATACGGGAACATCCCCTTTTTTATCCTGGCACCAACAAATATGTCAGGATCACCATCATGATCGTAGTCGCTAACCCGAATTACAGAGGCCGGAAATGACGGAACCGGAAGCCTTTTCCTGTTAAACTTTCCATCAGAATTTATATAAACAAAATGGCAGTATTCATTTTCCTCAGGATTATCATAACCTCCTGCAACAGCTATTATATCATTGTCGCCGTCCCCATCAATATCAACAATTGAAAGATCAGATTCCGAGTAATTTTTAAAAGTTGTCAGGCTATCAATCTGAGTCTGTTTAAAGGCTGAACCACGTCTGAGAAAAACAGTAGTAGGAAGAGTATTTGTTGAACCAATAATTATGTCCTCAGTGCCATCCATATCAATATCCCCTTTGGCCATAATGGGACCAATCTGGGAAAACTTATGTGGCAAAATATTCTGATTCAGAAAGAAATCATTGAAATCTTCCTGAATATGAGTATAATCGACGATATTCTCTTTTTTACTGAATAACAGATCGGTTTTTGCAGGTACGAAAGTATCCTGAATTGCAGGTTTTGATTCATTTTCGTCAATTGTCAGGGTCTGATTTGCTGTTATATTTTTCACAATGGAAATATTTCCTGTTGCGGGCCAAACAACTTTAACAGAATCCACAAGGTGATCGCCGGCGAGTCCAAAATGAATAATCGGATCGACAGAAGAGGCATAACCCCTTGTAAGAAAGTTTTCTGTAAACTGATATTTACCATTGCTCCATAATTCTATTTTTGCACCGAGTGCCATTGTATTGCCATCTTTGCCATTGAGCTTTATTCTCAGATACCCGGCATTGCTGCCTGTATTTTTAATTGTATTATTTCTGAGAATAAATGCATTATCATTCAGATTATTAGTCACATAATCAAGATCCCCGTCATTATCCAGATCAACAAAGGATGCCCCGTAAGAATAGGATGGAATATCCGGCAACCACTCTTTTGACCTGTTTATGAAAGACAATTTCCCCGCATTCTCAAAAGCAAAGTTCTGAACCTTCAGAGCGGGCAACATATCAATTACATACTTTTCATCGGCGACAAAACCATAGACTTTTGCTTTCATGCGAGTCCAGTCTTTATCTGTCATATCTTTCGGAAAACCATTTGCAATCAGAAGGTCCTTGTCGCCGTCGTTATCATAATCTGCAAAAAGCGGTGACCAACTCCACTCAGTCTGATGCAGACCAAGCATTTGTCCAACCTCACTGTAAGGTAACATCTCTCCCTTTATAAATCCATTATGAAGGTGAAGCATATTTCTAAGGTACTGATGCTCGTAATCATATTTAGCGTCATTTATATAAAATATATAGCTAAAACCGTTTATAGTCTGCTTTTTCTTATAATAATGCTCAGGCATCATGTCAAGAGTAAATATATCCGGATTACCGTCATTATCCACGTCAGCCATATCATTTCCCATTGATGACTTTGTCTGATACGATAAATACTTTCTAATCTCATTTCGGAATGTTCCATTTCTCTGATTAATATATAACAAGTCATTTGAGATATAATCATTTGAAACATAGATATCGGGGTATCCATCTTTATTAACGTCACCTATCGCTAGTCCAAGCCCGAATCCTTCGAAGACTATGCCTGCCTGTATTGTAACATCAGTAAATTTTCCATTACCCTCATTCCTGTAAAGCTTGTCATTATTATTAGCGCTTCCATCCGTTATTTTTACCCTATAAGATGTATTCATCCTCTGAGTAACAGTATTATTCAGAACATACAAATCAAGATCTCCATCCCGGTCGTAATCCAGGAAAGCTGCATTTACAGATTGATTTTCCGAAGCAATTCCATACTCTTCCGCCATTTCTGCAAAAAAGGGACCCTTACCGTCTTTTATTCCACTGTTTATCCAGAGCCGGTTTTTGCATAAACGCGGATTATTATCAGCTGTTGAAGTCAGATATACATCCAGCCATCTGTCATTATTAATATCAACGATGGTAACACTACTATACCACTGGTTATTTGTGAGGCCTGCAAATGATGAAGTAATATCTTCAAATCTAAATTTCCCCTTGTTAAGATAAACTTTTGAAGAGACCTGATTACCTGCAAATATGAGGTCCTGCAAGCCGTCATTATTGAGGTCTCCCACTCCTACTCCCGCACCATTATATATATACTCATAACTCATTACATGAAAACTATCTGTTTCCACAATTGTGTTATTAAAGTCAATTCCAGTCTCTTCTGAACTTAATAACTCGAATTTTGGAGATTCTGAGCAGGAGAGTAGCAGAAAGGTGAAAAGCAGGAGTAAAAAATATCTCATTTTGAAGATGAATATAAATTAACAATAAAATTATTGGTTTGAAGACCGGAGACAGGAATCCGAAGTGAAGAAGACTTCTGTCTTCCGGCTTCGGACTTCCGACTTCCGACTTTTTTCAGCCATGTAAATATAAAAAAAGTAGGGTCATGCCAAAGCACGACCCTACACATTTAATATTTCCTAAAAATTATCTGTTCTGTTTCAGATTTCCATTGCTTAGGTCGAGCTGACGCTGTGGAATAGGGAATGTAACATCCTCTGCTCCGACAGTTGCCGATCCATACATAGCACTACCCCATGGCATTGATTTCTCATATGTAAGAACCCTGGTAAGTTCAGTAACTGTAATACCCCAGCGATTCAGGTCGAACCATCTGTGTCCTTCCATACCAAGTTCAAGTTTTCTTTCCATACGAATGGCAAGACGTGCATTTGCCTGACTGTCGAATGGAGCACCTGCAGCAGGATACTGTGCGACAACATAGTTTGCAGCCGCTGTAGTTCCGTCAGACTCCTTAACAAAACCGTCAGGGTTGGCAGCTCTTGCACGAACAAGATTAATATTGGTTCGTGCACCGGCCAAATCATTGGTTTCGATCTGGCACTCGGCAATCATAAGAAGAATATCAGCGTATCTAATCATACGATAACCATTTGCTGTCCAGCCTGATGTCCAGTTTCCAACTTCGGTATACTGACCTTCCTGTGATTTTTTATAAACCTGCTTTTTAGGACCAAACGGACCAGCATAAGACTGATCACGCACCCAATCTGAACCTGTATGTACTCCCCAATCCCAGTAAGGAATACCTCTTCTGCCAACAGTCCAGTCAAGACGTGGGTCAACAGGCCTTGAATTATCTTCTGTCCAGACTAATTGCCATGCTGCAGGACTTGTTAACGGGTTGTTTCCGGCATTATCATCAATAAGTGATTTGTATCCAAGCTCCTTAAAGGGTTCTGTTGGATTATAAACAGTCACTCCGGCATTTTTAGAATACTTCTTTGGTGTGGCATCGGCATTAGTTGCTGTCCAGATATCACCACCGGGAATTCCCTGATCTCTAAAGTCAGCGCCAACATTGTAGGAATGATCCAAAAGTGGTAAGCCACCTGAAGTTCTGAATGAGTTAACAAACTCCTGGGTTGCCTGGAAAAATCCGCAGCAACCTCCTGGTGAACCTTTATTTCCTTTGTAAGGAAAGTTCAAAACTTCACCCCAACCAGCATTCCAAGCACCTGATCCATCATTTACCGAATACTGAACAGTATAGACTGCCTCAATGGCATTTCTGTTTACAATATCAAAGATCTCACCATAAGTTGGAGCTAGTCCGATAGCTGCACCATTTGGCTTTGTTCCGGCTTTTGCTGTATTGAGATTAGTCAGTGCTCCGGCATAGTCTTTATTCATCTGCATTTTTGCCTTTGCAAGAAGAACATTACATACTGTTCCATTGAACCTGCCAATCTGACCCATATCATTGGGCAATGTAATTCCCTGCTCAAGATCAGCAATTACTTTAGCCTTGATATCATCATCATTGGTAAGTTTACTCTGGTCGGTTTTCTCATCAACGTAAGGAATTTTCTCCCACATTCTCCATGCTTCAAAATGGTACCATCCGCGCAAGGCTTTGGCCTGCTTCAGAAAGAGATCAGCCTGAATCTGAGTTATTGTCCCTGCAGTTAGTGCTTTACCGGTCAGTAGTATCGCACTGTTGCATCTTGAAACAGCTTCATAAACCTGTCTCCATTTAACATTTAAATAGGGGTTTGTTGCTGTCTCGGAGAATGACTGAAGCGGATTGATATCGGGTTGGTCTCCGGAGTCTGTACCCTTATTGCCTACCATACCACGAATATCACCATAAACCCAGTTGGAAGATGCTGATTCCCAACCAAATTGTGAAGAGACACCGTCAAGCAACGAATAGGCGCCGATCAGAAGGGCATTAATCCCTTTTTCGTTAGCTAAAAGTTGCTCTTCAAGACTCCCTTTCGGCTTGATATCAAGAAAATCCTGATTACATGCACCCAATGTTCCGAGTACAGCCAGGACTATTATAAATAATGAATTATTCTTTTTCATATTTTACTATTTTATAGTTTACAGAGTAATATTAAGACCGAATATGAATTGCTTCACATTGGGATAGTTACCAGCATCAACACCAAAAGCACGGTCGCCACCACCAATCTCAGGATCAAGTCCTGAATA
>JANNKF010000199.1:0-13198 GCA_031396165.1 Bacteroidales bacterium
GATGAGTCTTTCGCTGGGGATCCTGATCTCAACAGTATCCTCAACGATGCAACAGGCAATTTTCATTTCACTTATCGGATTAATGCTTCCAACTATTCTTCTTTCAGGTTTCATTTTCCCGATAGAAAATATGCCTCTAATTTATGATTACGTAAGCATGATCCTTCCCCCCAGATACTTTATAGTAATAATTAAGAATATAATGATTAAAGGAACCGGAATTCTCTTTATCTGGAAAGAGACTCTTATACTTGTTCTTATGACATTAGTGTTTATTGGCTTGAGTGTGAAGAAGTTTAAGATCAGACTGGAATAAGTAATAATATGAGAACAATCCTATTTCTTATCAGAAAAGAATTCATTCAGATCTTCAGGAATAAGTTTATTTCGAAGGCAATCTTTGCTGTGCCAATAGTCCAGATGCTTATTCTTGTTCCCGCCATTACTTTTGAGATTAAGAATGTAACCCTTGCGATAGTTGATCAGGATATGACACAGGAATCGAGAGGTCTGATAAGTAAACTTGAAGGATCAACCTTTTTTAACGTAACATTTTCAACTTTTTCTGAGAAAGAAGCAAACGATCTTCTTCACCGTAATAAGTGCAGCCTCATTCTGAATATCCCATCAGGTTTCGGGAGGGATATCGTTAACGGAAAACCGGCAAGTCTTCTTGCAACCATCGACGCTATCAATGCATCTACAGCTCAGTTATCCTGGGCATATCTCACTGGTGTTATTCGTGATTATAATACGGATCTGATAAATGAGAATATCAATATGATAAAAATGGCAATACAGCCCCGTATTGAGCTCATTAACAGATACTGGTATAATGAATCGCTGAATTATAAATTTTACATGCTTCCCGGGATTCTGGCTATTCTTGTTACCGCTATCGGATTTCTGCTTGCAGGATTAAACCTGGTACGGGAAAAGGAGATTGGAACGATTGAGCAAATCAATGTGACACCCGTTAAAAAATATCAGTTCATAATAGCCAAAATGGCGCCATTTCTGCTTATTGGGCTGGTAGATCTTGCCCTTGGCTTACTCATCGGGAAACTTGCATTTAACATTCCGTTTGAGGGTAATATACTTCTGATGTTTGCCGGCGGAACAATCTTCCTCATTGCCGTTCTGGGACTCGCCCTCTTCATATCGACTTTTTCCGGAACTCAGCAACAATATATGTTCATTGCTTTTTTCGGCATGATAATATTCATCCTTATGAGTGGCATATTCACACCTTATGAAAGTATGACACAATGGGCCCAGGATTTCAACCTGATCAATCCGGTAGCCTATCTTATGCGAATAAACAGAATGATAATGCTTAAAGGTTCCGGCTGGAATGACATAAGCAAAGAAATTTACTCTCTGTTTGTGATTGCAGTACTCTTTACAACTCTGGCTGTGGCACGTTACAGAAAAACTGCCTAGATCATTACAAAGACTAAAGAGCACCATAGGTTAAATGCACAAATTGTAAAATCCGGAAACGTACTATTATTTCAGCAAAACAGTCGCCTCAACAGGCCAGTGATCTGAAATAAAAACACCATGCTCCTTTTTAATTAAAATTCTGTGTTCCAGAGCTCTCAGACCGTTTTTAACAAATATATAATCAATTCTTCCTGTTCCGGGTTTGTCAGAGAACCCGTTAAAAGTATATGATGGACCCCATGGCTTCTTTTCGGAAATGGCATAAGAATCTTTCAGCGCAGGAATGCTCTCAGCCGGACCGGTAAGAATTGAATACCCTGTGCTGTTTGGCTGCATGTTGAAATCACCTGTTATTATGAATGGGAAACCATCTGATATTCTGGTAACCTGCTCAAGCAGGATTTTTGAACTCATAATCCTTGCCGAATCAGAATCGTGAGCGAAATGTGTATTGAAATAGAAGAAATGTTCTTGTGTATACTTGTCAGAAAGCTCCATCCAGGTAACAATTCTTGGAAGGGAGGCGCCCCATCCCATTGAACCTGGAACTTCGGGTGTCTCAGAAAGCCAGAATGTAATAGTTCTTATCAAATCAAACCTTTCTTTTCTGAAAAAAACAGGATTCATCTCACCTCCTTTTGCCCCGTCATCACGGCCAACTCCTACAGAGGTATAATCAGTTAGCGCTGAGTCAAGAATAAGATACTGCCGGTGAAGAACCTCCTGCATACCAAGTATATCAGGTTTTTCATTCTTTATAAAATCACAAACCTGTGCCACACGGTTTGGCCAGGCATTCATACTGTCGCGGGGATTATCGTATCTGATATTAAATGTCATAACCTTAATCGCATCTCTGTCAGGCTTCCTGGAACAACCGGCACTCACAAAAATGAGTATTGCAACAGAATATGTAAGTAGTTTCTTCATAACAATAAATGTTTTTACATTAGTCCACGAACCGGACGGTGCATCCTATTCCCCTTTTTACAAATATAATCATCCCGGAATTAATAATCATCATCCTTTATCAATTGGGATACAGAATGAATGCTGAAGGGTGTTGTAGCATTTATTTATATATTTGCAATGTTGATTAAATAACACACTTAATGCCAGATGTAATAAAGCTTTTACCGGACTCCGTAGCTAACCAGATAGCCGCGGGGGAAGTCATACAAAGGCCTGCTTCTGTGGTTAAGGAACTAGTTGAAAATTCAGTTGATGCCGGTGCTAAAAACATTCAGGTAATAATTAAAGATTCAGGAAAAACGCTTATTCAGATAGTCGACGACGGCTCCGGAATGTCGGAGACGGATGCCCGGCTATCATTTGAAAGGCATGCTACTTCGAAAATCACATCAGCACTTGATCTTTTCGCAATCACTACCAAGGGCTTCAGAGGCGAAGCACTGGCTTCAATTGCGGCAGTTGCGATGGTTGAATTGAAAACACGCAGAGTGGATAGTGAAACAGGCATTCTTATTGAAATAAGCGGTTCGAAGGTAATTACGCACGAGCCTTGTAGTTGTCCCGTTGGATCAAGCTTTTCTGTAAAGAATCTGTTTTTTAATATCCCCGCCCGCCGGAAATTCCTTAAATCGGACAATACTGAAATAAGGCATATTGTTAATGAATTTCAGAAAATTGTGATCGCTCATCCCGATATCAGGTTTTCACTTTATCATAATGATAATGAAATATATAACCTGATTTCAGGCAACACAAGGCAACGGATCGTCGGTGTTTTCGGGAAACAGATAAACCAGGACCTGATTACGCTTGATACCGAAACAAGCCTTATCACTCTAAAAGGCTTTGTTGGAAAACCTGAAAATGCAAGGAGGACTTACGGAGAACAGTTCTTTTTTGTAAATAACCGTTTTATGAGACATCCATATTTTCATAAAGCCGTTGTTGAGGCGTATCAGAATATCCTTCCGGTGGAGGCAATTCCTTCTTATTTTATATTTATGGAAGCCGATCCTGCTTCAATTGATATAAATATCCACCCCACGAAGACAGAGATAAAGTTCGAAGATGAAAGAGCTATCTGGCAGATCCTCATGGCATCTGTTAGAGAAGCACTCGGCAGGTTTAATATTGTGCCTTCGCTCAACTTTGAAAATGAGGCACTTATAGATATACCTGTAATGCGTGCCACAAACAGGATGCCCGAACAACCAAGAATTGAAATAAATACAAACTACAATCCATTCGACAGAGACGAGGAAAACCCCAACCGGTCAGTTTCAATTGAAAGATTTGAGAAAGAGAATGTTGCAAACTGGGAAAAACTCTACTCCTCTTTTGAAAGGCAGAATGATAATCCGGAACAATATGAAAAAATACAGGAGTCGCAGAGAAAGTTCTTCCAGATAAAAAACAAATATATTGTCTGCCCCGTAAAATCCGGACTTATGCTAATCGATCAGAAAAGAGCCCATGAGAGAGTGCTTTTTGAGAAATATCGCGATTGCCTGAGCAATAATCGGGCTGTGAGCCAGGTAGATATGTTTCCCGTAACTGCGGAGCTTAATCCTTCTGATTTCTTCATTATAAAGGAGATTGAAACGGAACTGGAATTACTTGGATTCAGGATTCAACATACAGGAAAGGATAAAATTACAATTAATGGAAAACCTTCAGGAAGTGAATCGTCCGACCCGCTTGAAATGTTGGAGATTCTTCTTGAAGAATACAAAACAACTGAGGATGCATCCATTTCAGGAGCAAAAGAAAAAGTTGCATCGGCCATGGCCGGAGCAGCGGCAATTGCATACGGGAAAGTACTCAGTAAGAGCGAGATGGAGAACCTGTTTGATACTCTTTTCGCCTGCCAGTCGCCTAACTATTCCCCAAAAGGGAAACCAGTGATAAGTATTCTAACGCTGGATGATATTGATAAGAGATTTAAATAGAAATAGGATGATGTATTCTGCAATCAAAGCTTGAAAATCAATTTATTTACCCCTTCCCCATGGGGAGTAAATTGATTTTCTTCGCTCCCCTTGGGGCCGGGGTAGACGAAGAAAATCAATGACAATATGTCGGCTGTAAATGGGAAATGAACTTTGGCCCGACAATTGAAGTGAAAATGTTTTAAATAATAATAGATGAACGGATACGGCAGAGGCTTTTTCGATTTACCCCCGGTGGTAAAGAATATTATAATGTTAAATGTACTAATGCTTCTGGCTACGTTCGCTGCCAAACAGGTTTTAGGAATTGATCTTAACAGTGTACTTGGAATCTATTTTCCTAAATCTGAGCAGTTTATGCCGATACAGATAGTGACCCATATGTTCATGCATGGGGGTTTCTGGCACCTGTTTTTTAATATGTACGCACTTTATATATTCGGTCAGGTACTCGAAAATGTATGGGGACCAAAACGATTCTTCATCTATTACATCGTTACCGGTCTGGGTGCAGCACTGATTCATGAATCGGTTATCGCTTACCAGTATGCCCAGATGGCTCAGAATCTTAGTCCTGAAAGTCTGCAGAAAGTGCTGGAAGAGGGCTCTAACCTGTTCAGACAGGGTCAGGGTTTTACTGATCCCGATATGTTAAAATTACAAATGATGCTGAATACGCCTACAGTAGGAGCCTCAGGAGCAATTTTCGGTGTTCTGCTTGCTTTCGGAGTACTTTTCCCAAATACCCAGCTGATGTTGTTATTCCCCCCAATTCCAGTAAGGGCAAAATATCTGGTTGGATTCTATGGAGCTCTTGAGCTTTATCTGGCATTTTCACAGCCCGGAAGCAATATTGCACATGCCGCCCACCTGGGAGGAATGCTTTTTGGATATCTGCTCATTAGGTACTGGAGAAAAACTACTAATACATTATATTAATGGGGATCTGGGATGACATAAAGGCAACTTTCAGAAATGGAAGTAATCTTACAAAATTGATTTATATCAATGTTGCGGTGTTCATTCTTATTACAATTACTGCAATAATTGGCTTTCTGTTAAATAATCAGACTATCCCCGAAAAGGCTCTGAACATTTTTTCAGTGCCTTCATCCCTTAACTTATTACTGTTAAGACCCTGGACTTTAATCACATACATGTTCTTACATAAAGACATATGGCATATTTTATTCAATATGTTGTGGTTATATTGGTTTGGAAAAATATTTCTTGAATACCTCGATCAGAGAAAACTTGTCGCAGTATATCTTCTGGGCGGGTTAAGTGGTGCACTTGTTTATATTTTGTCATTCAATATTTTTCCGGCCTTCGATACTGTTGTGTCTGAATCTGTGGCAATAGGTGCGTCAGCATCGGTAATGGCAATTGTAATAGCAATTTCTGCTTACGTTCCGGAGTATACGGTGCAATTGTTTATATTCGGGAGGGTTAAAATAAAGTATATGGCTCTGGCAATATTTGTTTTTACCTCAATTATGGATTTTTCAGTAAACTCCGGTGGAAAACTGGCGCATATCGGAGGAGCTTTTTTTGGTTACTTTTATACCCTGAATTTAAGGCAGGGTAGAGATATGGGGCGTGGCTTCAATACAATACTGGATTATTTCGCAACTCTCTTTAAACCTCGGAAGAAGATGAAGGTTACTCATAAAAAGGCCGCTGATGAATATGAGTACAATAAAACCAAAGGAGAACATCAGGTAAGAATAAACTCTATACTTGACAAAATCTCCAAAGGCGGATACGACAGTCTGACGAAAGAAGAAAAAGAGACTCTTTTTAAGGAGAGTCAGAAAAAAAACTAAAGTTGAAAAAACTCATATATAAGATTCTACTGGCTGTAAATCTGTTTTTTGCGTTTACACTTCTGTTGTCATACCTGGCTGTGCACATAAATCCTGAAGATTTTGCCCTGCCGGCATTTTTTGGGCTCTCTTATCCTTATCTTCTTTTAATAAATATTATTCTGGCTATAGCCTGGGCGATGCTCCTGAAATTCGAAGCTCTTATTTCAGTTTTCGTTATTGCAGTCGGGTTTACTCATTTTCTGAACTACATTCAGCTTTTCAAGCCATCTGGTGATAAGAACAATACTATTAAGGTTATAAGTTATAATGTACACCTTTTTAACCATTTTGAGAGCAAAAACAGTACAGGTTCTGAAAAAAAGGTACTCGAATTCCTTAAGTCGCAACAGGCGGATATTCTTTGCCTTCAGGAGTTTTTTGTGACAGGCAATGCTGCTCAGGCAGAAGCATCGGTAAGGGCTGCCTTGGGTGAAAGATATTACTCACATCTGAAGATCCTGGGAAGTGGTAAAAACAGATACTTCGGAATCGCCACCTTCAGTCGTTATCCGATTATCAAAAAAGGAGAAATTATACATCCCGCATCCTCCAGTCTGACAATCTATTCAGATGTTGTAATTCAGAAAGATACCTTCAGGATATACAACAATCATCTCCAGTCATTCAGACTTAAGAGTATGGAACAATCATTCATTGAAGACATTACATCCGAAAATAAAGAGACACTGGGGGAGGTAAAAAGTTTATCAAGAAGCCTGAAGAAAGGATTTGTAAGAAGAGCCCTGCAGGCGCAGGTGTTGAAGGATCATTTAAATCTGTCAAAATATCCGGTTATCGTAATGGGTGACTTTAACGATACTCCTGTTTCATATGCTTACAGAAAAATACGAAAAGGGTTGAACGATTCTTTTGTTAACTCAGGATATGGTGCCGGATTTACGTATAAGGGCAATTATCCGCCAAACAGGATCGATTACATTCTGTATGATAACGCACTCACCAACAGTGTTTTTGAAATAAAAAAAGTCAGATTTTCCGATCACTATCCTATTATTGCATATTTCAGAAAGAAGATTTAGAAAGGCAGCATTCTGAAATCGACATTTCCGCCTGAAATAATCAGTCCGGTTTTCCTGCCCCTGAATTTTTCAGGATTCTCTTTGATTATTGCCAGAACGGTTGCCGAAGATGGTTCAATGATAATCTTCATCCTCTCCCATACCAGAAGCATACATTCAATTATTGTCTCTTCCCTGGTTGTAAGGATTTCATCTACATTCTTTCTTATCACAGAATAGGTTAGTTCGCTGAGTGAAGTCAGAAGTCCGTCGGCTACTGTTAAAGGATTAACAGAAGGTGCGATCTTGCCTGTTGTAAATGAGATGTACGCATCGTTCGCATTTAGTGGCTCAGCCGCAATCACCCGGATATTACTGTTAATGCCTTTAACACATGTTGACGTGCCGCTCAGAAGCCCGCCACCCCCAACCGGGGCTACGACTATGTCGAGGTCAGTCACCTCGTCAAGCAGCTCAAGAGCTGCTGTTCCCTGTCCGCAGATCACATTGAAATTATCATATGGGTGCACCAACATTGCCCCTGTTCTTTCAATTATAAGCCGGGTATTCTCTTCACGGGCCTGTTGTGTCGGTTTACAGAAGGTTATTTCAGCACCATATCCTGCCACTGCGTTTTTCTTTACCACAGGAGCATTTTCAGGCATTACAATATTTGCCTTCACTCCGTTCATTCTTGCTGCAAGAGCCAGAGCAGCAGCATGATTACCTGAGGAATGAGTTACTACTCCCCTTCTTTTCTCTTCAGTTGTTAATGACATAACAGCATTTGTCGCACCCCTGAATTTGAATGCTCCCACTTTCTGAAAGTTTTCACACTTAAAAAAAAGTTCACAGTTAAAGTACTCATTCAGTAATGAAGAGGTCATCACAGGGGTCCTGTGTATGAAGGGCTTAATCCTGTTGTGTGCAGTCTGTATATCAGCTAAGGTTGGTAGTGTCATCTCAATTGTTTTTAAGGAACATAAATGTAAAAATAATTCAATTATTCGTATTAAACCCCCTTTCCCGTTTCCCCCAGGGGGGAAAAGCTAAAGCCGGTCTCCTTCCCCCGTGGGGGAAGGCCGGGAAGGGGGTATTATGATTTAGATTAAAACTACTTCAAAAGCATTAGTTATGTTTTTTTTGAAAAGATTTTCTGGGTTATAAGAAAGAATAACAAATTGTAAATAAATTTGAGCCGTCCGGAATCTTATTACACAATTCCGGAATTTGAAAGTTACTATGCATCTAACCTTAACAGATAATCATGAAAGAATTAGTAAGATGTAAACCTTGCGGCTATGTTATGGAAGCCGATAAACTCAAGGATGTTTGTCCAGCCTGCGGGATGCCCAGAAAAGCATTTGAGCCTTACAGGGAAAGAGTTGCCCTGAACAGATTATTCGTACTAAGTCTCGATCTGCACCCAATTGCCATTCATCTCTCTCAGACCTTCGTATTTCTGATTCCTGCTCTTTTACTTTTTATCAGGCTATTCCCCGAAGTTCAGAATGAGTTGTTTACACATGTTCTGGTCTTTTCTGTTTATGCATTCCCGTTAACCCTTATTTCAGCTATTCTTACTGGTATTCTTGATGGATTATTCCGCTTTAAAACCCTGACTCCGCCGATCTTAAGATTAAAGATTCTTTTTAGTTCAATTATTATAGTACTGGCAGCTGCCTTGTTTTTTACAGCAAAGGATGGCAATTACGGACTTATGACAATTCTCCTCAGCCTTGGCTGCCTCTTCTGTGCTGTCAGACTGGGCCTGCTTGGCAAACACCTGATAGATGTAATTCTCCCTGGATCCTATCCGGTCAGAAAACCAAAAATCACTGCAAAACCTGATTCCAGAACAGCCGAAGATATATTATAATAATTAACCGCAAAGATCGCGAAGGCTTTACGCTAAGGTCGCAAAGAGCTTAAACACAGCATTATATCTTTGTGTACTTTGCCCTAACTTTGTGTACTTTGCGGTTAAAGGATTTAAGTTTTCAGGTTATTCATTTACCATTTGAGGTTTCCTAATCGTTTCATTGCCTCCAGAACATTTTCATGTGTCGCAAATGATGAGAACCGGAAGTAGCCCTCACCCGATGGACCAAAACCTGAACCCGGGGTACCTACCACGTTCGCTTCGTTGAGCAGTTTGTCAAATAATTCCCAGGACTTGATTCCCCTTCCGGAGTTAACCCAGACGTAAGGAGCATTTATTCCCCCAAATACCTTAAAATCAAGTTTTGCGAGGCTTTCACGCAGTATCCTTGCATTGTTCATATAATAACCGATGGTCGCTTTTACCTCTTTCTTTACTTCAGGTGAAAAGATTGCAGCTGCAGCTTTCTGAACCGGGTAGGAAACGCCGTTGAATTTTGTGGTATGCCTTCTGAACCAGAGTGAATAGAGCGATTTTTCGGTACCGTCAGAAGTTGTGGCAACAAGGCTTTTTGGGATCACTGTGTAGGCGCACCTGGTTCCTGTAAAACCTGCAGTTTTTGAAAAGCTGCGGAATTCGATTGCAACCTCCCGGGCTCCTTCAATTTCATAAATCGTATGAGGAGTTTCCTTATCGGAAATATAAGCTTCATATGCAGAATCGAAAAGTATTACTGCTTTGTTCTTAATGGCATAGTCCACCCATTTTTTCAGTTCGGTTTTACCGGCTGTTGTTCCGGTTGGATTGTTGGGAAAACATAGGAAGATAATATCAACTTTTGTTTTTGGAATTTCGGGGATAAACCCATTTTCAGCGTTACAGGGCATGTATACAAGCTTGTCGTAATACCCGTTCCCCAGATAATCACCTGTCCTGCCTGCCATTACACTCGTATCGACATAAACCGGATATACCGGATCCTGAACAGCAATAATATTGTTCATGCCAAAAATTTCGAGAATATTGCCCGTATCACACTTTGACCCATCTGAAACAAAAATCTCATCGGCCTGTATATCAGCACCCCTGTCGTGGTAGTCATTTTTTGCAATGGCTTCGCGCAGAAAATCATAACCCTGCTCTGGCCCGTATCCTTTAAATGTTGAAGATTTTGACATCTCTTCAACTCCCTCATGAAAAGCCCTGATAATTGAAGGTGTGAGTGGCTGCGTTACATCTCCGATCCCCATTTTGATTACATCTGCACTGGGGTGTTCTTTCTGAAATTCACGGACCCTGCGTCCGATTTCGGGGAACAGGTAACCTGCCTGAAGTTTGAAATAATTTTCGTTTATCTGCGCCATTTTTATACTTTTGTCGCAAATATATTAAAGTTATTACTCTCTCTGAATAATGAATTACATTAATTCCGCAGTAAGCAGCGAAAAGAAGTTTTTTGGCAACACCGATCCTGTTCAGCTTTCCGAAAAATATGGCACTCCCCTGTACGTTTATAATGAAACTATTCTTCGTAAACGCTGTCGCGACCTGAAGGGACTTATTTCCTATTCAAATTTCTCAGTCAACTTCTCCCCAAAGGCAAATGGGAATCTTGAACTTCTTAAGATTGTGAGAAGTGAAGGGTTACGGGTCGATGCTATGTCGCCCGGTGAAATATATGTAAATATGCTGGCAGGCTATAAACCCGAAGAAATTTTATTCATCAGCAATAATGTCGGGGAAGATGAATTCCGATATGCTATTAATGCCGGTGTAAAGATCTCTGTCGATTCCGTTTCACAGCTGGAGATGTTTGGCAGGATCAACCCGGGAGGAAAGGTGGCATTCAGGGTGAATCCGGGTTTCGGTGCAGGCCATCATGAGAAGGTAACCACTGCCGGGCAAAATACTAAGTTCGGCATTGAAATGAGCAGTGTCCCTGATGTAAAAAGAATTTTGAAAGAATATAATCTGAAACTTATAGGTATAAATCAGCATATAGGTTCACTCTTTATGGAAGGCGGGGCCTATCTGAAGAGCACCGGCAATATTCTTTCAATTGCCAAACAATTTGATGATCTTGAGTTTATAGATCTTGGCGGAGGATTTGGTATACCGTATAAAAAACAGGCAAACCAGGCCAGGCTTGACCTGAAAGTACTTGGGAATAAACTTTCGGAGCTCATTCAAACTTTTGTTGAAGAGTACGGGAAGAAAATTGAATTCAAGATCGAACCGGGCAGATATATAGTTGCAGAATCAGGCATACTTCTGGGGAAAGTATATGCCACCAAAATGAATTATGATATAAAATATATTGGCACTGACCTTGGCTTTAATGTGCTTGTCCGTCCTGTTATGTACGATTCACATCATGATATTGAAATTTACCGGAAAAATACCACTCCATCGTTGAAAGAGGAAAGTGTACGGATCGTTGGCAATATCTGTGAAACAGGCGATATAATTGCAAAAGACAGAATACTCCCGGAAATCATTGAAAATGATATTCTTGGAGTACTCGACAGCGGGGCTTACGGGTATTCAATGAGTTCAAATTACAACAACAGGTTACGTCCGGCAGAAGTCCTGATCGATACTGACGGCAATCCGAGGCTCATCCGCAGAAGAGACAGTCTTGAAGATCTTATCAGAAATTTTATACTCTAATTACCTACTATCACAGATTACAATGGGAAAAAACAGTTTTATTAAATTGCATGGTCTTGGTAATGAATACATTGTTCTTGACAGTTCAAATATAGATTTTCCACTCACAAAGCAGGCAATAATGCGTTTGTGTAATATCCATTTCGGGATTGGCTCAGATGGTATCGTAATGAAAGTTCCATCGACCAAAGCTGATTTTGGGTTCCGGGTTTATAATCCCGATGGTTCTGAGGCAGAGAAAAGTGGTAACGGACTTCGGATCCTCTGTAAATACCTATATGATTACGGATATACAAAAAACCGTCAGTTTTCAGTTGAAACACTCAAGGATGTAGTTTATGCTGAGATCATTGAAGAAGAAAACGGGAAAGCAATGCTTATCCGTGTCGATATGGGGACGGCAAACTTTAAATCGCGCGAAATACCCGTGAATTCTGATTTGCCGGAATTCATCGGTCAAAAAATAATGGCAGGGGATAAGGAATTTGAAGTGAACTGTGTGTCTGTCGGCAATCCGCATTGTGTTGTCATCAAAGAAGAGCTTGACGAAAAAGAGATCAGGAAATATGGTCCCTTACTCGAAAATAACCCTATGTTTCCGAATCGTATCAATGTCCAATTCGCCAAAATTCTTTCCGATCATGATGCACAAATTCTGATATGGGAACGGGGAGCCGGTTTTACCCTCGCATCGGGCAGCTCAAGCTGCGCAGCATCAAGTGTTCTTGTAAAAAAAGGTTTGATAAAAGGCGATCTTACTATGCATATGCAGGGTGGAACACTGAAAATCGATATCGATAAGGAGTATAATATCCGCATGACAGGTGAAGTACGTGAAATAGCCCGGGGAGTGCTTGCAACTGAACTGATTGAAGATCTGGATAAGATATTGCCGGCTTAATACAATCACTTACACTCTCCCGGATATCACTTACACTCTCCCGGACATCACTTACACTCTCCCGGACAACACTTATATTCGCCCGGACTCGACTTACATTCGCCCGGACTGCACTTACACTCTCCCGGACAACACTTAGATTCGTCCAGACAAGAGACTTACATAGAAAATAAATTAAGCAGATACAACAGTTAAAAATGTATCATTCTTATATTGAAAATCGCAAAATGTTAAATCTTAAGAAATATTAATAAATTTGCAACTTCAAACTTTCAGAATTTGATTCATTTTTTGTTGCTTTTACAGGTGGCAAATATTCAAAATATTTAATTTTTAACAGGAGGATTGAGAATGAATGATAACAATACAGTTTTTACCGATGTGTTAATCATTGGCGGAGGGCCGGCAGGTTTAGCCTCAGCAATACATCTGGCTGATCTTCTGAAAAAAACAGGTCAGCAGAAAAGAATTTTACTTATAGAAAAAGGTCG
>JANNKF010000228.1:0-4042 GCA_031396165.1 Bacteroidales bacterium
GTACGCTCATGCCATCGCCACTTGATGCGCCCGAACCGGGCGCTTGATGGAAGTCACTGAACGGCTGTCAACCGCCCTCGCCGGCCGCTATCGCCTCGATTTTTAACAATTTTGCCGGTCTCAACCTCACTGGTAAAATAAACCGTTTTCCCATCGGGTGCTATACTGAGGGGCCCGTTATTGAACAGAAAACTTCTTTCATTCCTGAATTCCCTGGGGGTGTTCCATTCTGCAGTGTCTTTAGGTTCAGCCATGTAAATATTATAAAGTCTGCGACCATCAAACGTTGTCTTGTCTTTGAAGACGCTATAACGTCTGTCCGAACAGAATATAATTCCATCCTTTAGAATAACAGGAGATATTTCGCTGAAGGCACCGGTATTGAACGACATCCTCTTAATTTTAAAAAGGACAGGTTGCTGTGCATCTGTGCTTAAAGGCAGAAGCCATACAAAGAGAAGGGTTGTTATGATATATAAAATTCTTCCGGACATAATTTTAAAAATACCTCGGATTAGCAGCACTCACTTTTGAGCCGAACTCATATCGCAATATAAATTCAGTTGATCCCTTTGAATATGAATTCATCCTTCCGACTGAATAATCGTAAGAAAATCCGAACATAAGTTTCTCGTTAATCTGAACCTGTACAATTCCAACAGCAACTTCTTCAGTTGTCCTCCATGAGCCTCCTATCCAGATCAGATCTCCCAATATAAAGTTTCCGTTTATATCAAATTGCGTAAGTTTTTTTGTATTCTGAAGCGAATAATCAATCAGAACAGAGGGTTTAAACTTAAAAAATTCTGAAAATGTAATAAGTCCGCCGGCTGAAAAGACCAAATCATATTCATTAAAGCTGTGAAAAGCCTGAACCTGACCGGTACCTCTTTTTCTATAACTCAGAAACTGAGGAACCGAAACACCTGCAAACAGCTTATCACTAAAGTAATATGCTCCGGCACCAATATTGAACAATTTGTATGGTCTGTCGTTTTTAATGAAAACATCATCGTTCGGGTCAGTAAGATCTATTCCGGAAAAATTTGTATTTGAAATGTCTGCTCCGGCTTTCAGACCGAACGACAATTTCCCTTTATCAAGCTTTATATGATAGGCATAATTGGCGTATATGCTCGTCGATTTCGTAAATCCGAACTGCATAAATTGCGCTATTAGACCAAGTGCCACCTTGTCATTTTTCATTGGTGCATGAAGCGAAACTGATTGTATTACAGGCGCTCCGGGTGTACCCATCCATTGCATCCGGTATGATAGAAATGTACTGAGAGCCCCTCTGCTTCCTGTATAAGCCGGATTAATCATAAGTCCGTTCTGAAGGTATTGACTGTAGACTGGATATCCAAGACTAATTGTATCCGGAACAGCTTGCCCCGGAACAGATGTAAAAGCAAATAAAAAGAAAAAAATGAATGAAAATTTTATCTTGTTCATGCGCCTTATTTCACCGATAATCCTGTTAAAAATCATTCAATCAAAATCTTTTAAGAATAATGAAACCGCTCTTTTTATGAATTTTCCCATTCCCGAGAGAAGTCAGCTTCAGCAAATAATAATATGTCCCTTCCGGAAGATTATAACCATTGGAGCTCTTCCCATCCCAGAGGATCCAGGTGCCCTTATCCGTACCTGACTTATACGTTGAGAAGACCTCCGATCCTGTGCTGTTTACAATCTTCAGTTCAGCATCCTGATTATCGAGATCCAAACCCTGAACCTCGAAAATGTCGTTTACGCCATCACCATTCGGGGAGAATCCCTCTGGTATCATTATTTCATTTACAAAAACATTCACATCATCCTCTTCAGTGCACTCTCCATTCGTCACTAACCATTTAAAGACATTGGTAACCTTCGGCTCCAGACCCGTTACAACGGTATTGAACAGTGATTCATCATCGAATGATCCGCCCCCGCTTACTTTGCTCCATTTACCCACCTCCCAGTCTTTGGGCTGATTGGCAGACATATGAAAAATATTATCAAATGAATAGAGTGTTGTGTCTGGTCCGGCATCAACTGAACTTATTTTTTTGTAAAAAGTGATATCTGCCGCATCCTGACTTTTGCAGGTCCAGTTGGTCTCTTCCCAAACAAAGTTATGTGTGATTTTCCCGTTAACATAAACATCATCCATCGTGACAGTCACATTTGCAGCATTGGTTGTTGATGAAACAACAGCGACAGGATATTTCCATATACCTGTACCAACACTTGCAGTCGCAGAAAGAGTAGCAATTGGACCGCACCAGGCTTTATCTGATCCTGCATTCGCTGTGGGAACCTTATAGACATTTGCTTTTTTAGCGCCTGCAAGGCTGGTTGCTTTACATCCGTTAGCATCTTCAACAATTAAGAGGGAATAATTATAAACATCCAGTGCCGAGACCGATGCCGGTGTAACTGTAATTGTGGTATAAGCACTGGTCGAAGGAGGCAAAACAGGCCGGTCGGTGGTGTTCTCCTTGTAAGTAATTTTCCATGGAGATACACCTGTAAGTTCAACCTTTAGAAGAACCTGTAAGCCGCCACAAATAGTTGTATCACCCTGATTTGTAATTTTTCCTGTGGGCAATGGAGGATATTGGGAAATAAGTACTGCGTTCGAAACATTTATACAACAACCACCTGATCCGGAAGTTACTGTCCTTCTGAATTTCATTGGTACTGTAAGAGCAGGAGGAAAATATTTTCCGGAAGCGTCATTATTTGTACCGGATGCGGCTGACCATGTTGTACCACCATCAGAACTCTGTTCCCAGTAATAAGTATAAATGCTATTACCCCCAACCGGCACAGACCCTGTAAGCTTCACTGTATCCGTATTATAACAGACCGTTCGATCAGAAGAAATAACATTATTAGCGATTAACGGCAATACAGTTATGGTAACCGGATTACTAAAACCCGAGCATGTACCCGAAGTAACCTCTCTCTTGTAATAGGTTGTATCTATCAGCGAACCAGGCTGATAGTCAGCGAATGTCCCCGATGTGGCTACAGGAATGAAGGTAATATTATCAGTGGAAGAGTACCACCTGTAGAGATAACTGCCTGGAATATTTGTTCCTCCGTTTGGGGCCGACCCTTTAAGCAGGTGTGGGATCTGTCCGTTGCAGATTATTGTATCTGTCAGTCCCCCTGCAAGTACAGCTATACTATTTGCTGCAATAAGCTTATGTACATTTATTCTTACCGGAATACTGGTATTCGTACACTTCGATGAGTTTACAATTCGTCTGTACCATGTTGTATCTGTCAGATTACCGGGAGCATGACTGAAATCTGTTGTTGCCCTCTGAGTCCAGATTCCGGTTCTGATGCTATCCTGCCAGATATATGCGTATTCCCCGGCCTTGCCCTGGGTTGGTACAGATCCTGTTAAAGGAGTCGGAGAAGTTAATGCGCAAATAGTCTGATCGGCGGCAATTGAGTTGGTTTTTATCTTATGATATCTCGTTAACAGGATTGGAATGCTTCTGCTTTTACAAACACTGTCAGGACCAGAAAATACCACTCTTCTCAGATAGCGGTTCTCAACAGCTGCAAAAGTTGAGGTATCGGGTGTATAACCTGTTGTTGTATTAGTTCCGACAGCAGGCTTCCACATTGATGAAGTAATACTGTCCTGCCACTGGTACTTGTAAGTAGTAAGATCTCCTCCACCCGGAGCAGTTGCACCAAGATTATTGAACAGGCTGCCTTCACATATTACCGAGTCGGGACGGGAAGTAATGTTGCCGGTAATCAACGGAAGAACATTTATTGTCACCGTTGAGCTATAACTTATGCACCGTCCTGAAGTAACTTGCCTCTGATAATAATTAGGTCCAGTTACTGAAAGAGCAGGAGGATCAAAAGATGGAAGATTAAAAGTACCTGTTGCCTCAGGTGATGTTGTCCAGTTTGTATTTGTTGTATTCTGAATCCATTTGTATAAGTAATAATTAAGATTGCTCCCGTTTGATGGTCCGGCATTTAGGGGCACCAATGGAAGAGGGTTTTGGTTATAACAAATTGT
>JANNKF010000265.1:0-2293 GCA_031396165.1 Bacteroidales bacterium
TCGAGATCGCTGGTTTTAACTTTTCTTATACCGTTTCCCATAATTCATTAGAATTTTAATCCGCCTTCGCGGGCTGCATCAGCCAATGATTTTACTCTGCCATGATATTTATATCCGCTTCTGTCGAAGACTACTTTCTCAATACCTTTTTCTTTACACTTGGCAGCAAGAAGTTTTCCAACAAGTTTAGCCTGTTCAATTTTCTTTATACCTGTTATAGCTGCAATATCTTTTTCTTTAGAGCAGGCCGACAGTAGAGTAACACCATTCAGGTCGTCAACAACCTGAACGTAAATCTGTTTATTGCTACGGTAAACTGCTAGTCTTGGTGTTTCTGCAGTACCACTTATTTTCTTACGGATCCTCATTTTGATCCTTGTTCTTCTTTCCAACTTAGTTAAGGCCATGATTTTTTACTTTTACCAGATTAAACACTAGCAGATTTTCCAGCCTTCCTTCTTAGCTGTTCTCCAACAAACTTGATTCCTTTTCCTTTGTAAGGCTCCGGTGGACGGAGTGATCTGATTTTAGCAGCCACATGACCGATAAGTTGCTTATCGATGCATGTTAGGGTGATAATCGGATTAGCCCTTCTTTCAGTCTTAGTCTCAACTTTAACTTCATTCGGGAGCTGAAGAATTACTTCATGGGAAAAGCCGAGACTCATTTCAAGATTCTGTCCTTTTGCTTCTGCCCGGTAACCAACTCCGACGAGTTCGAGTTCTTTTTTGTATCCTTCCGAAACACCAACCACCATATTGTGGATAAGAGCGCGGAAGAGACCGTGCAACGATTTATGACTTTTTGATTCTGATGGTCTCGATAAAATAATCTCGTTCCCCACCACTTCCACCTTCAGGTCTGTGTCGACTGCCTGAGTCAACTCTCCCAAGGGGCCTTTCACACTAACCATGTTGGTGTCGCTGATACTTACAGTAACGCCTTTAGGCAGGTTTACAGGTAATTTTCCTATTCGTGACATTAAGCTATCCTCCTAATTAGTAAACATAACATAACACTTCACCGCCGATTTTTTCTTTCTTAGCCTCTTTATCGGTCATTAAACCTTTTGAGGTTGAGATAATTGCTATGCCGAGTCCGTTAAGTACCCTAGGCATCTCATCAAATCCGGTATACTGGCGGAGTCCCGGACGGCTGACTCTCTGAATCTCTTTGATTGCGGGTTTTTTACTCTTTGCATTATATTTAAGAGCAATTTTCAGCACACCCTGCGGTCCATCACCTTCAACAACCTTATAACTGAGTATGAAACCTTTTTCGAAAAGAATTCTGGCCACCTCTTTCTTAAGATTGGATGCTGGAGCCTCCACAACCTTATGACCTGCCATGATGGCGTTCCTTATTCTGGTCAGTAAATCTGCAATTGGATCAGTCATCTTCTATTATTTAATGTAGTTTTTAATATATTCCTTTAATTACCAGCTGGCTTTTTTAACACCGGGGATAAGCCCGAAGGATGCCATTTCCCTGAACGTAATTCTGCTTATTCCAAACTGTCTCATATAACCTCTGGAACGTCCCGTTAATTTACAACGGTTATGCATTCTGTTTGGGTTTGAATTTTTTGGAAGGCGGCTCAATCCGATATAATCGCCATCGGCTTTCAGCTTTGCCCTTTTTGCAGCATATTTCTCAGTCAGTTTAGCGCGTTTTACTTCGCGGGCTACCATTGATATCTTAGCCATATTACTAGTTTTTATTGTTTTTAAATGGTAATCCAAAATGTTTGAGTAGAGCCAGTGCTTCCTCATCAGAATTTGTAGAGGTCACGAATGTTACCTGGAGTCCCATAATCTTGGCAATCTTGTCAAGGTCGATCTCCGGGAAAATTATCTGTTCGGTAACTCCGAGAGTATAATTACCTCTTCCATCGAGTTTTGAATTGATACCTTTAAAGTCGCGTATACGTGGCAATGCAACTGAAATAAGTCTTTCGAGAAACTCATACATCCTCTCTTTGCGTAATGTCACCATTATGCCGATAGGCATGTTTTTCCTTAATTTGAAGTTTGAAATATCTTTTGAAGAGTAAGTCTGAACAGCTTTTTGTCCAGCTATATCAGATACTTCCTTCACACCATATTCCAGCAGTTTTTTATCTGCAATAGCCTGTCCTACTCCCTGGTTGATAACAATTTTTTCCAACCTGGGTACCTGCATTATTGATTTATAACCGAATTCCTTCATCAATGCAGGGACGATCTCGTCCTTATACTTGGTTTTTAGCGCAGGTATGTACATTACTTGATCTCCTCTCCTGATTTTTTTGAAT
>JANNKF010000309.1:0-2709 GCA_031396165.1 Bacteroidales bacterium
GGCTTCAACAATTGCAGATCCGTTTTATGCATATAATCCTCTTCTTGAAAAAGAAGAACCAGCATTTACAAAACCAGGCAATATAACCGTTATGGCTATTGATAATCTGCCGGGAGAACTTCCCAGGGATGCCTCTCTTGATTTTGGGAAAATGCTGATGAATAGCGTATTGCAGGATATTTTGACTCAAACAGTAAGTCCGATGGTACAGAGAGCCACGATAATAAATAATGGCAAATTGATGCCTAAATATTCCTACCTTGAAGATTATCTATATTAATTTTTATGAAAAACAAATTATTCACTTTATCGTGCTTATTATTTATTTCCGGTATTTCCGGCTGCAATAAATCCTTAGAAAATCAACAAACTCCATTGAAATTATGGTATAAGGCCCCTGCAAAAGTCTGGGAAGAAGCTTTACCCGTTGGCAACGGAAGGCTTGGAGCAATGGTTTTCGGGAATGCTGTTAATGAAAGAATTCAGATAAATGAAGAAAGTATCTGGGCCGGCAGCAAAATCAATAATAATAATCCTAAAGCGTTAACGGCTCTTCCTGAACTACAGACAGCCCTTTTTGAAAGCCGGTATAAGGATGCATTCAAAATTGCTGATGAGAATTTTCTTGGTACTCCTCCTCGGATCCGTTCTTATCAGCCTTTTGGAGATTTACAGATTAATTATCAGTGGAATAGCGAACCCATAGCCTATACCAGGGACCTTGATTTAACATCCGGTATTGCTTCTTCAAATTTCACAGCAGATGGTAAAAAGTATATTCAGCAGGTATTTGTTTCAGCCCCGGATAATATTCTTGTTGTAAATATAAAATCAAAAGATGGGGGCATTATTAATGCCTCCTTCAGTCTTAAGCGTGAGAAAGATGCTGTAACACAGGTTTTTGTCAATTCTATTAGTCTTACCGGACAAATCATCGATGAGGATGACCCGAAAGCCGGACCGGGAGGTGAACATATGAAGTTTGCCGGTCTGCTTAAACTTACAACCAAAGGCGGAGAGGTTGTTGCGGAAGTTGATAAGCTTGTTGCCAGAAATGCAGAAGAGATAACTATACGGTTAACTGCTGCTACCGATTATAACATTAACATTCTCGATTTTGACAGGAGTATCAATCCTTCTGAAGTATGTAAAACCATACTCTCCGGATCTGAGAATAAATCCTTCCCGGAACTGAGAAAAACACATCTTCAGGAATATCAGTCAGTGTTTAACAGGGTCGGCTTATCTTTTGGGGAAGATACATTAAATACAGTTCCGACTGATGAACGGTTGCTGGCGGTAAAAAATGGCGGAACAGATAATGGGCTTATTGCTCTCTACTTTCAATATGGCCGCTACCTTCTGATGTCATCTTCAAGGCATCCTGCTGTTTTGCCTGCAAACCTGCAGGGTATATGGAACAAGGATCTGAAAGCACCCTGGAATTCCGATTTTCATACTAACATTAATCTGCAAATGAACTACTGGCTTGCGGAAGTGTGCAATCTTTCAGAAACTTCAGATCAGCTGGTCTCATTTATGCAGAAACTTACCGTTCCCGGTACAGCTACTGCCAGAGAGATGTATGGTACGTCGGGCTGGGTATTTCATCATCTTACTGATCCCTTTGGAAGAACCGGAGTTGCGGATGGAGTTTGGGGTATTACCCCGATGAATGGACCCTGGATGACATTCCCTGTTTATGAACACTTTTTGTTTACACGCGATACAGTGTTTCTGCGAAATTCAGCATGGCCAATGATGAAAGGTTCTGCGGAATTCGTTTTGGGTTTTCTTGTTGAATCACCTGACGGTTATCTGGTTACAAATCCGTCACACTCACCAGAAAATAGCTTCCTCGATAAAAAAACAGGAGAGAAATCTCAACTCACTTATGCTGCAACCATCGACATTGAGATCATTAACGCACTGTTTGATAATTGCATAGAAGCAGCCACAATTTTAAATACAGATAAAGAATTTATTTCAAAGCTTGAAGCTGCAAAAAAAAGGCTACCGCCGGTTGTTATAAGTGCCAAGGGTGTAATACAGGAATGGATTAAGGATTATGATGAGACTGAACCCGGACACCGTCATATGTCACATCTTCTAGGACTCTATCCCCTTGCTCAGTTCACCCCTGAAACACCGGAACTTTTTAAAGCTGCTGAAGCTACAATCGACCGCAGACTATCTTCAGGCGGAGGCCATACTGGCTGGAGCCGGGCCTGGATCATAAACTTCTTTGCACGTTTGCAGAATGGAGAAAAGGCGTACGAAAATCTGCAGGGGCTGCTTAAAAAATCAACTCTGAATAACCTGTTTGATACCCATCCACCCTTCCAGATTGATGGTAACTTCGGAGGTACCGCAGGTATCGCCGAAATGCTGCTTCAGTCTCATAATGGAGTAATTAGGCTGCTGCCTGCATTGCCTGATGCATGGAAGAACGGAGAAATAAAAGGCCTCTGTGCAAGAGGAGGTTTTGTTATCGATATGAAGTGGAATAATGGTATCCTTAATACGGCAAAAATCTACTCTGCAAAAGGAGGTGAGTGCAAAATTACTTATGCTGAATCGGTACAAACGCTTATTATTGAAGCCGGGGAAACCAGAATGATCAGTTATTAGTGTGTTTTTAACACTTATTAAGAATTTCATATGATAAGAATATCTAGATTTATAAATTGGTAATGATTGAAGGGGATC
>JANNKF010000334.1:0-3606 GCA_031396165.1 Bacteroidales bacterium
GTAACCACGGGCTTAAGCCCGTGGTTACTGATAATTAATTGATTATGGACTTTAGTCCGTAACCTCTTCCTAAATCTATTTCATAAACCAAATTCCCATTCACTATAAAACTGATCAAGATATTTTTCAAGAAATTGATGCCTCTCTTCTGCCAATCGTCGTCCGGTGGAAGTATTCATCATATCTTTCAGCTTCAGCAATTTATCATAAAAATGACCGATTGTTGAAGGAGCGGTTATTCCTGTAGCGTCAACAGGAATATAGATTGGATTATTTCTGAAACCACCATAGTTAAAAGCCCTTGCAATACCGATTGCCCCGATTGCGTCAACCCTGTCAGCATCCTGCAGGATATTCAGCAATGGGTCATTAATACTATCGGCGGACTTTCTGCTGCTAAATGAAACATTTCTGATCGCATTTAACACCTCGTCCTTAATTTCGTCCAATCCTGCACCATCCATAAAGTCCTCCATAATCTCATAACTCTTCTCCTGATTCTCTTTATTGAACTTTGAATCTGCACTATCGTGCAGGATTACAGCAATATCGAGCGTAAAAGAATCCACCAGTTTTTCATGGTCATTAATATATCTGGCAATATTCCTCACACGTTCAATATGATACCAGTCGTGACCACTGTCAAAACCAGTCATCCTTTGTTTTGCAAATACTTCTGCCGATTTAAGTATCTCGGGTTTGTTCATATTTATTATTTATTTCGCACTGAAATTACAAAATAATCAAACAGTTCATTTCATTTTCCCACTGATCGCGCAGAATATTGCATATTTTACATATTGATCTGCGCCAATCTGCGTTATCTGCGGGAAATATCTTTATGTCAATGCGAAAATCAATAGATTTGTGTTTTTATATTTTAATGCATGAAGGCAGCAATAATTACAATTGGAGATGAACTCCTTATCGGACAAACAGTCGATACCAACTCAGCCTGGATGGGAGCGGAACTGAGTAAGTCAGGATTTGATGTTTACAGGATGACATCAATTCACGACCGGAAGGATGATATAATTTATGCTTTAAATGAAGCTGCCGGTAAAACCGATGTTGTTCTTATCACCGGAGGGCTCGGACCAACAAGTGACGATATAACCAAACAGACATTGTGTGAATTTTTTAACACTCGACTGGTTCTTAATAATGAAGTACTTCAGATGATTGAAGCTATGATGACTCAGCGAAATCTCCTGATGAACGAGAATAACAGGCGTCAGGCTGAGGTGCCGGAAGTATGCAGGGTTCTGAAAAATGCAACAGGAACCGCTCCAGGTATGTGGTTTGAGAAAAATGGAACAATATTTATTTCTATGCCCGGGGTTCCTCATGAGATGAAGTATATAATGAAAGAACATGTTCTTCCGGAACTAAACAAACGCTTCAAATCACAAATTATAATTCACAGAAATATAATGACTTATGGAACATTTGAAGCAAAGCTCGCAGAGATACTTACCGGTTTTGAGGCAGGCTTGCCGGATGTTATTAAACTGGCCTACCTCCCTGCAGCAGGAGTAATAAAACTCAGACTGACTGCAACAGGTACTAACAATAAATCGCTTGGAAATTCATTGAATGAACAGGTAGATAACCTTTATAAGGTCATTCCTGAATTTATTTATGGTGAGAATGAAGAGACGCTGGAAATGGTTATTGGCAGACTTCTGATTGAAAAAAGGAAAACAATATGCACTGCGGAGAGTTGCACCGGCGGCAATATTGCCAGTCTTATTACAGCCGTCCCGGGAAGTTCAGCATACTATTATGGTTCATTGGTCACTTATGCTAATTCAGTAAAGTCACAATTACTTGAAATTAAAGAACATACAATAATTGAACATGGGGCAGTAAGCCGGGAAGTTGTTTGTGAAATGGCTATAAATGCAAGAAGGATCCTTAAGACCGATTATGCCGTTGCTACATCCGGTATTGCAGGACCCGACGGTGGATCCGAAACCAAACCAGTGGGAACATTATGGATGGCAGTTGCCTCCGAAAATGGGGTAGTATCGGAAAAACGGGTCTTTGGTAATGACAGGATAACTAACATAAACAGGTTTTCTCTCGCCGCTTTGAACCTGCTAAGGAAACAAATATTGGACTTATCACACTCATAATATTATTCATATAACACTAAATATGTGAATATTAGCGCCCCTCCAGGAGGGTTGAGGGGTGGTCTCCAAAAAAAAGTATAACAAATATTTGTTTAATCAGATAAAAAACACGTATTTTGCGCTTCATTTTAAAGGGACAAACGTTAGTTAAGAAGTAAAAAAAACATCAATGTCAAAGATTTGTCAGGTTACAGGGAAAAAGGCGATGACTGGGAACAACGTTTCGCACTCAAAGAGAAGGACCAAAAGAAAATTTTATCCGAATCTTTTTGTAAAAAAATATTACCTGCCGGAAGAAGAAAGGTGGATTTCACTTAAAATTTCTGCAGCAGGCATCCGTCTTATCAGCAAAAACGGGCTCACAAGAGTCCTGAAAGAAGCTAAAGAAAAAGGTTACATTTTGAATTATTAAAAACTGAATAGAAAATGGCAAAGAAGGCTAAAGGTAACAGACAGCAGGTAATTCTGGAATGTACCGAACATAAAGAGAGCGGAAAGCCCGGAACATCAAGATATATCACGACTAAGAACAGGAAAAACACTCCTGACCGTCTTGAAAGGAAAAAATACAATCCTATTCTTAAAAAACATACACTTCACAGAGAAATCAAGTAAAAAGATCAGACTATGGCAAAGAAAGTTGTTGCAGCACTTAAGACAGGAGCAGGAAAGGTATTCACAAAATGTATTAAAATGACCAAATCCGAGAAATCCGGAGCTTACCTGTTTAAAGAAGAGATCGTTCATAATGATCATATTAAAGACTTCTTCACAAAAAAGTAATAGTATTTGTTGCTTATAAAATACTCATGGCTTTCTTCTTGGCAGAAGGAAGCTTTTTTTATATTCACTTTTCAATTTAATTATTGCCAGATGGCTTTATTGGGATTTTCCGGAATGGATAAAAGAGAGAACCTGAATAAAGGTCTTGAAAAAACCAAGGAGAGCGTTTTTCATAAGCTATCCAGAGCTGTTGCAGGAAAAGCAAAAGTCGACGAAGAGGTTCTTGATAATCTGGAGGAACTACTAGTATCTTCTGATGTTGGCGTTACAACAACACTGAATATAATTAAACGAATCGAAGCCAGGGTAGCTAAAGATAAGTATTTGAATACCAGCGAATTACATGTGATACTTAAAGAAGAAATAGTTGCACTCCTCGAAAAAAATCAAACTGAATCTGAATCTGATTTTTCATCACCATTAAAAAATATACCATATGTTATTATGGTTGTTGGAGTAAATGGTGCCGGAAAGACAACAACAATAGCAAAACTTGCTCATCAATTCAAATCTGCCGGCAAAAAAGTACTCATAGGCGCTGCTGATACCTTCAGGGCAGCCGCAATCGATCAGCTTCAGATCTGGGCGGACAGGGCAGGTGTTCCGGTGATTAAACAACAAATGGGATCAGACCCGGCGTCAGTTGCATTTGATACTCTCAAATCAGCCGCCGCCGGTGATGTGG
>JANNKF010000350.1:0-9861 GCA_031396165.1 Bacteroidales bacterium
TATGAGCGTGAAAATCAAAGTGTAATGCCGGATATCGATCAACAGTCTTTTTACAGAAGTTGTAGGTCTGATCGGGATTCAGTACGCCGAGAGTATCGGGAAGCATAAATCTCACAATATTCTCATCTTTCAGAGAATCAATCATATAAAAAACATATTCTTCTGAAGAAATCATACCATTCGACCAGTCTTCAAGATATATATTGACACTCATATCAAGAGATTCTGCCTTTCTGATAATCTCCTTTATGTCGCTTACATGATTTTCAGGAGTTTTCCTTAATTGTTTTTCAAGATGGCGGAGTGAACCTTTACATAGAAGATTTATTACTTTACAGCCCGCATCATTTATCCAGTTGAGTGAGATATCTCCATCCACAAACCCGAGAACCTCTACTTTCCTGTGCAGATTATTATGACGGGCCCACTCAGTTATCTGCCTTATAGCCTCAAATTCACCTTCGGACACTCTTGCTGAAGCCACTTCAATGCGGTCAACCTTAAGATCCTTCAGGAGTATTTTGGCTATATGGAGTTTTTCGAGGGGTGAGTATGACACTCCCTGCGTTTGTTCTCCATCCCTGAGGGTGGTATCCATTATTTCAACTCTCATTTCACCAGACTTTTATTGTTTTCATAATTTGTAATCTGACTCTTCATGCTCAGAAGAAAATCGATATCATCAAGCCCCTTGAGAAGACACTCTTTCTTGTAGGGATTGATTGAGAACTTCACCGAATCGCCACTAGCTGGAATAGTAAGTGTTTGTTTATCAAGTTCTATTCTGACTTTTGTTGTTGAATCTTTCAGGATAATTCCCTGTAATTTCTTAAGAAACTCATCTGAAACAACAATTGGAAGCAGACCATTATTTAATGAATTATTCATAAAAATATCCGCAAAAAAACTTGAAATCACTGCCCTGAATCCATAATCAAAAATAGCCCAGACCGCATGTTCACGGCTTGACCCACTTCCGAAATTTTTACCTGCAACGAGTATCTTTCCTTTATATTTTGAATCATTAAGAATAAACGAAGTGTTCTTTTCTCCGCTTTTTGTATAACGCCAGTCGCGAAACAGATTATCGCCAAACCCATCTCTTGAAGTGGCGCTTAGAAAACGTGCAGGAATTATCTGATCGGTATCAACATTTTCAAGAGGAAGCGGAACACATGTAGATTCAAGAATATCAAATTTTACTTTTGCCATTTCAGATATTTTAAACTTTTGTATTTGAAAGAAAATCTCTTGGATCGGTAATCCTGCCGGTTATTGCTGCAGCAGCAGCTGTGAGAGTACTGGCGAGCATCGTTCTCGCACCGGGTCCCTGTCTTCCCTCAAAATTCCTGTTCGAAGTAGAGACTGCATATTTACCCACAGGTATTTTATCCTCATTCATTGCCAGACAGGAAGAACATCCGGGTTGTCTGACTTCGAAACCGGCACTTTTAAATATTTCGATTAGTCCTTCAGCAACCATCTGTTCCTCAACCCTTTTTGAACCAGGGACTATCAATGCAGTTACATTTTCAGCTTTTTTTCTTCCTTTAATAACCTCAGCAAATGCCCTGAAGTCTTCAATTCTGCCGTTTGTACAACTGCCGATAAAGACATAATCAACAGGATGGCCCAGGAGCTTCATGCCAGGTTTAAATCCCATGTAATCAAGTGATTTAATGAAGGATGCAGAAGCTTTAGTCTCATTCTTATCAGATAAAGGGATAGTACCGTCTATAGCCATTCCCATGCCTGGATTGGTTCCATAAGTGATCATGGGTTTTATCGAAGCTGCATCAAATACCAGTTCTTTATCAAATACGGCTCCATCATCACTCTTCAGGTTCTTCCATTCACTGATAGCTCTGTTTAGGTTTTCCACATCGGGAATATTCGGAAGTTTTCTCAGATAATCAAATGTGATTTCATCAGGAGCAATCAATCCTCCTCTCGCACCCATCTCAATGCTCATGTTGCAGATAGTCATCCTTGCCTCCATGCTGAGGCTTGTAATTGCATGCCCGCAATACTCAACAAAGTAACCTGTGGCCCCGCTTGCGGAGATCTCCGCTATAATATACATTATTATATCTTTGGAAGTCACGCCTTTATGGAGTTTACCATTAAGAGTGATCTTCAATTTCTTAGGTTTTGGCTGAAGTATACATTGAGTTGCAAGAACCATTTCAACCTCGCTTGTACCGATACCGAAAGCGATTGTTCCGAATGCACCATGGGTGGAAGTATGGCTGTCGCCGCAAACAATCGTCATTCCAGGAAGTGTATATCCCAGTTCGGGACCTATAACATGGACTATCCCGTTCTTTGAATGGTTCAGACCAAATAATTCTATGCCATATTTTCTGCAGTTTTCGCTCAGTCTTTCAACCTGATTACGCGACAACTCCTCCCTGATCTGAAGATGCTGGTTGATAGTCGGAATATTATGATCGGCAGTGGCAAGAGTTCTCTCAGGTCTGAATACTGGTATCCCGCGCTCCTTCAGGCCGTTAAATGCCTGAGGACTTGTTACCTCGTGAATGAAATGCCTGTCGATGTAAAGAACATCGGGACCATCTTCAATGGATCGGACCACATGTCCATCCCAGATTTTATCAAAAAGTGTTTTTGCTTCCAATTTTCTTATTTTTTAACTTTTTTGCCCCCCATCCCCCCTGAAGGGGGGCTAAAACCAGATCTAAATTACTCCCCCTTTAGGGGGCCGGGGGGCTACTGTATTTTAGCCAGTGCGTCAATAAATGCTTCAACTGAAGCTGTTATAATATCTGTATTAGCTGAAAAACCATAATACATTTTACCCTCATGTTCTACCTGGATGTGAACTTTTCCCAGGTCGTCACTTCCTTTTGTAATGGCCTGGATAAGAAACTCTTCCAGATGTACCGTTTTGCTTATTAGTTGTTTTACAGCAGTGAAAGAGGCATCGATGGGTCCGTTACCCGATGCAGTAGAGTAATGTACCTCTCCGTTGATCTTCATACCAACAGTTGCTACGGGTATCAAGGACTTCCCGCAGGATACCTGGAGAAGATCGAGTTTCATGGATTTCTCTCCCTGGAAGACAACCCCGGCAAGTATTCTTATATCCTCATCATTTATCTCTTTCTTTTTATCAGCAAGAGTAAGAAAACGGTGGTATATTTCATCAATTTCTTCCTTTCCGAAATTGAATCCAAGCAGTTCAAGCCTGTGATTCAAAGCAGCTCTTCCGCTACGGGCGGTAAGAATAATAGACGATTCCCTGATGCCGACTTCAACAGGGTCAATAATTTCATAGTTCTCCCTGTTTTTCAAAACACCATCTTGATGAATACCCGAGGAGTGAGCGAACGCATTTCTTCCAACAATTGCTTTATTAGCCTGTACAGGCATGCTCATAAGAGTAGAGACCAGACGGCTGGTACTGTATATCAGTTTTGTATTGATATCGGTATGCAGATTGAGATTGTGGTGGCTCTTAAGGATCATGACAATCTCTTCAAGAGAGGTGTTGCCGGCTCTCTCCCCAATTCCATTGATAGTGACTTCAACCTGACGGGCACCATTCAGAATCCCCATCATAGTGTTGGCAGTTGCCATTCCAAGGTCGTTATGACAATGGGTTGCTATAACGGCTTTATCAATATTCGGAACATTATCCATCAGATACTTAATCTTTTGTCCGTACTCTTCAGGAAGACAGTAGCCAGTTGTATCCGGAATATTAACAACTGTTGCACCGGCTTTAATTACTGCTTCAATGACCCTTGCAAGGTATTCGTTTTCGCTTCTGCCGGCATCCTCTGCGTAGAACTCGACATCATCAACAAATTTTCTCGCATATTTTACTGCATCGGCAGCTCTTTTAAGGATCTCTTCCGGAGTTGTTTTTATTTTGTATTTTATATGGAATGAAGAAGTTCCAATACCTGTATGTATCCTTTTTCTCTTCGCATACTGAAGGGCTTCGGCAGCTACCTCAATATCTTTCTTGACAGCCCTTGTAAGTGCACAAATCACCGGATTTGATACAGCTTTGGAGATTTCAACTACCGACTTGAAATCACCCGGGCTTGAGATTGGAAAGCCCGCCTCAATAACATCTACCCCCAGGGCTTCAAGAGCCTGGGCGACCTCAATCTTTTCAATTGTATTTAACTGGCAGCCGGGTACCTGTTCACCATCCCTGAGAGTGGTATCGAAAATAATGACCTTATCGTCCATATATATTTGTTATTTATAAAAAATTATTACTTCACCGGTCTCAGCTTTCTTACAGCAGCCCCTGCTCTCCACATTTCAGAATTACCAAGTTCATGAAGTTCTTTATCAAGCACTTCTTTATAGTTAGGAGCACCTGTTGAGCTTAGAACCCTTACACATTCTTCGCCTGATTTAACCTTTTTATACAGGTCGGTAAATACAGGAAGGGTGGCAGCCTTGAATTTTGGTCTCCAGTCGAGAGCTCCGCGCTGAGCTGTTGCGCTGCAGTTTGCATACATCCAATCCATTCCATTTTCGTCGACCAGACGGATAAGACTCTGGGTCAGTTCTTCAACTGTTTCATTAAAAGCTTCAGATGGAGAATGTCCATTCTCACGAAGTACCTGGTACTGGGCATCCATAATACCGGCCAGGGCACCCATCAGAACGCCTCTTTCACCGGTAAGGTCGCTGTAAACTTCCTGTTCAAAGGTAGTAGGGAAGAGGTAACCCGAACCAATAGCAATACCCAGTGCAATAGCACGTTCCTCGGCTTTGCCTGTAAAATCCTGAAAGACTGAAAAACTTGAGTTTATACCTGCACCTGCAAGGAAATTGCGTCGGACGCTTGTCCCTGAACCTTTTGGCGCAACAAGTATAACATCCACATAATCAGGAGGAATTACGCCAGTATGTTCTTTATATGTTATTGAGAAACCGTGTGAAAAATAGAGTGCATCTCCTTTTTTTAGACAAGGTTTGAGACTTGGCCAGATTATCCGTTGTGCGGCATCAGAAACAAGGTATTGAATTACTGTTCCTTTTTTAACAGCTTCCTCTATTGGAAAAAGAGTCTTTCCGGGAACAAAACCATCCTTTACTGCTTTATCCCAATCGGCTTTAAATTCGGGAGCCTGCCCTATAATTACGTTAATCCCGTTGTCTTTCATGTTCATAGCCTGTGCAGGTCCCTGAACCCCGTAACCAATGACGGCTACTACTTCATTCTTAAGTACTTCGCGGGCTTTTGAAAGTGAAAATTCTTCTCTTGTAACTACATTCTCGACGACACCGCCAAAATCAATTTTTGCCATGTTGTTAAATATTAAGTATTTATTAAATGTTCTATTTTCTCGGTTTTATACCTGTTAGCCTCGTCCATCTCCCTGAGATATGAATTCAGCTCTTTTACCTGTTTTGTTATTGCAACCCTGCCTGATCTTGCGAATTGTAAAACACCGTATGGTTCAAGCTTATTAAGCAATTCTGTTATTTCAGTTTTATGACCTGTTTTCTCAATTACAATATATTCGGGGGATACTTCAAGGATCCTGGCATTATGTGCACGAACAACATTATCTATGATGTTACCCGACATGAGTCCTTTTGTCTGTACTTTAAAAAGCGCGATCTCCTGGTAAATTATCTGATCAGATGTATGTACAAAGACTTTTAAGACATCGACCAGCTTTTCCATCTGCCTGGCCACCTTCTGGATCATTTCAGGAGTTGCTTTAACAACAATTGTGAGAAGCTGTGCTCCTTTAACGGCTGATTCAGATGCAGTTATGCTGTCGATGTTTATCTGCCTCCGTGTAAGGATTATAGTTATCTGACTGAGTATTCCTATGTGATCCTCAGTAAAAAGTGATATTGTAAATTCCTGTTGCATGGTGTATAAATATTTGTAGTTATCTCTGTGAAACTCTGTGTTTCCTCTGTGTAACTCTCCCGCTGAAGCGGGACAAGCTGTGTTAGTTCTTCTTTATTTAATATGTTAATCTTATCTCTGAAACCGATTTACCTGGTTCTACCATCGGGAATACATTTCCTTCCTTCTGAACTTTTATATCAAGAAGATAAGCATCCTTAGAGTTTATCATTTCACTCAGCGAATCTTTAAGATCTTCTCTTTTTACAACCTGTTTTGCCTGGATGCCAAATGCTTTTGCAATCATTACAAAATCAGGATTTATCAATTCAGTTGAAGCGTATCTTTTCTCATAAAACATATCCTGCCATTGTCGGACCATGCCAAGAAAGTCATTATTCAGAATGATGATCTTAACGCCAATTTTATATTGAAGAATAGTCCCTAATTCCTGCATTGTCATCTGGAAGCCGCCATCTCCGAGAAATGTAATCACCTCTTTTTCAGGATTCCCCACCTTTGCGCCTATTCCTCCCGGTAATCCGAAACCCATTGTTCCCATTCCTCCCGAAGTGACCCAATGGTTCGCATTTTTAAATTTGTAATAGCGGGCTGCATACATCTGATTCTGGCCAACATCTGTAACGATTATTGCTTCCCCCTTAGTAAGATCAGAGACCATACTTACAACTTCTCCCATGCGAATTGCTCCCGCCCCGGGTTTGGTTTCCGGCAGAATCACTTTTTCGTATTCCGCTTTATCACAGATGCGGAATTCTCTTATCCATTTTTCAAAAGAATTCTGCTTTACCAGGGGAGTAAGATAGCGGAGCACATCTTTGGCATCGTTATGGATTTCGACATCGACCGCAACATTCTTGTTGATCTCTGCCTGATCAATTTCAATGTGTATTATAGTAGCCTGTTTGGCATATTTTTTCAGGTTTCCGGTAACACGGTCATCAAAACGCATCCCAATAGCAATTATCAGATCAGCCTGATTTGTCAGGAGGTTTGGACCATAATTTCCGTGCATACCCAGCAGGCCGGTAAAAAGCCTGTGCCCTGATGGAAATCCCGAAAGACCCAACAGAGTTACTGCAACCGGAATTCCTGTTTTCTCTGCAAATTCCTTCAGCTCTTTTTCGGCACCTGAAAGAAGAACTCCATGTCCGGCAAGAATAAGCGGCCGCTCTGCATGATTGATCATTATGGCAGCCGACTCAATTGGTTTTGTGTTCAAGGGAAGATGTGGATTATAGCTTCTTATATAATCACACTTCTTATATTTAAAATCCAGTTTCTCAAGCTGGGCATCTTTGGTAATATCTATCAAAACTGGTCCGGGACGGCCTGTTGTTGCTATGTAGAAAGCTTTTGCAATTATTTCAGGAATATCATGTGCCTTTTTAACCTGGCAATTCCATTTGGTTACCGGCATTGAGACCCCGATAATGTCTGTCTCCTGAAAGGCATCGGTTCCTATGAGTGTTGATATAACCTGGGCCGTAATAAAAACTGTTGGTACTGAATCAAGAAAGGCGTTTGCTATTCCTGTCACCAGATTTGTTGCACCCGGACCGGAAGTAGCAAAGCAGATACCTGGTTTCCCGGTAACCATCGCATATGCCTGAGCTGCATGTGCGGCACCCTGTTCGTGACGTGTGAGATAATGTTTAATTCTCCCTTCATAGTTAAGAAGCATGTCATAAATTGGCATAATTGCACCTCCGGGGTAACCAAAAACAGTATCAACTCCCTCTTCAACCAGACAGTTTAAAAGCGCTTCAGCTCCTGAAATATGTTCGTAGCCATTAACCTGTACTGTTGCTGTCTCTTTTTGTTTTACAGTCTTCATAGAATCTATCGTCTTATTGTCATTATATCTAATTGTCTTGCGGTCGTGCAGTCATGCGGTCTTGCGGTCTTGCAGTTTTTATCTTTATTTTTCTGCCGCCTGTCGCCTGCCGCCTATATCACTCTTACCGCACCTAAATCCGCTGAACTTACATTTGCAGCATAAGCTCTTAACGACGCTGGTATATACCTTTTTCTGTTTGCTGGTTTGTAAGCTCTGTCACCTTTTGATTTCTCTTCGACTTCCCTTTTCTTCAACTCTTCGGATGTCAGAAGTACATTTATTTTTCTTTCAGCGACATTAATCTCAATCCGGTCACCCGTTTTAATCAATGCAATTTCTCCTCCGGAGGCTGCTTCAGGCGATACATGGCCGATTGAAAGTCCCGATGTACCACCGGAAAAACGACCATCGGTGATTAGAGCACATGCTTTACCAAGACCTTTGGATTTAAGGTACGAGGTAGGGTATAGCATCTCCTGCATTCCCGGACCACCTTTTGGACCTTCATATCTTATTACTACGATATCACCGGCTTTCACTTTCCCGCTCAGAATCCCTTCAACAGATTCATCCTGTGATTCATAAACGATTGCATTACCTGTGAAAGTAAAGAGTGATTCATCTATGCCGGCTGTTTTAATAATACAACCCTTTGTGGCAATGTTCCCATAAAGAATAGCCAACCCTCCATCCTTACTGTAAGGCTCTGTAACTGACCGTATACAACCGCTTTTCCTGTCGGTATCCAACTCTTTATAAAAGGTATCCTGCGAACCCATCTTAAGATTTTTGACAAGGGAGGGGGCACTTCTGTAGATGTTTAATGCTTCATCGGTGGGTTTACCTCCCAGTACATCCCAGTCGGCAATTGCATTCCTGAGTGAAGGATAATCCACTCTTGATACTGATGTGTCAAGCAGGTTTCCCCGATCAAGTTCTGCCATAATTCCCATAATTCCACCAGCATGGTTTACATCCTGAACATGATAATGGGAATTTGGTGCTACCTTACAGATATTTGGTATTTTTCGCGAGAGCTCGTCTATATCCTTCATTGTGAAGTCTACTCCTGCCTCCTGTGCGGCCGCAAGAAGATGCAGTACTGTGTTTGTTGAGCCACCCATAGCTATATCGAGCGACATTGCATTTATGAATGCCTTCTTTGTGGCTATTGAACGGGGAAGAACTGAGCTGTCACCTTCAAGGTAATATCTGTTTGCCAGATCTACTATTAATCCTGCTGCCTTTTCAAAAAGTTTTGTCCTGTTTATATGTGTTGCTACAACTGTGCCATTTCCGGGAAGGGAAAGGCCAAGTGCTTCAGTAAGGCAATTCATTGAATTTGCTGTGAACATCCCTGAACATGAACCACAGGTTGGACACGCAGATTTTTCAATTTCATCAAGATCTTTATCACTTATTGAATCGTCTGCACCGGCTACCATTGCATCAACAAGGTCGATCGGTTTGTTTTTAAATATTCCTGCTTCCATTGGTCCCCCGGAAACAAAAACCACAGGTATATTAATTCTCATTGCCGCCATCAGCATCCCGGGAGTAATCTTATCGCAATTACTTATACAGATCATTGCATCAGCAAGATGTGCGTTTACAACATATTCAACACTGTCGGCAATAAGGTCTCTTGACGGAAGAGAGTATAACATTCCATCGTGTCCCATTGCTATTCCGTCATCAATGGCAATAGTATTGAATTCGGCAGCAAAAAGACCTCTTTTATCAATCTCCTTTTTTACAACCTGACCAATATCATGCAGGTGGGCATGACCCGGAACAAACTGTGAAAATGAATTAACTATTGCAATTACAGGTTTTCCTATCTGATTCTCCTTCATTCCGTTTGCTCGCCAGAGACTTCTGGCTCCTGCCATATTTCTTCCGGTTGTTGTCTTTGAACTTCTGAGTTTATTCATCATTAAAATTCCTGGTTAAAAAAATAGCTTCCCGGTCTCCCGGAAAGCTTTTGTATATTTATGGTAATACATATTATTCCCGGATCATGTGCGCTTGGCAAGAATGAGGATGAGGACAATAATATGGATTATAGATATTCTCACTGTTTTGTTATAAAATGATTGACAAATGTACCCAAAATTTTAATAAATCAAATAGAAAGTGTTATTTA
>JANNKF010000357.1:0-13945 GCA_031396165.1 Bacteroidales bacterium
GTCCACTCCGAAAAGTCAATTATTCTGAATTTCAGTGTTTTTTTGCCCTTATCCCTAAAGGGAAAACACTGAAATTCAAAGTAATGCTAAAGTCCCCTTTAGGGGATTTAGGGGCAAATGAAGTTTTCGGAGTGGACTCAAGTTTTTACTTACGAAAGCTACTCATCAAGACAAAAACAAATACGATTGAGAAGTATTGGTAATTTGACTATTTTTGAAAAACATTTTGGACTAAAGTCCACACAAAGAGATGATTAGTAACCCCTTGCTTAAGCCCGGGGTTACTGAAACCTATGAACATCAGGGCTTTAGCCCATAATTTTTTAATATGAAATCTATTTTGTCCCTTCTCTTCATTACCTTACTTGTTCAGGCTATTGGACAGGGAAGTAATTCTAATTCAGAGCCATTTTCAAATCAGATATTCAATGAAAAAATAAAAACTGTTCAACTTTATAAAGAGGGCTGGAATCTTTCCAATCCAATCATAAAATTAAACAGTAACGAGAAACTAAACCTGCATTTTGATCTCATCGACGATCAGGCTGAATCTTTCTACTATACTATTTTTCATTGTGATAAAGACTGGAACAGATCGGATATTTTTCCAAATGACTATCTGACTGGTTATTCAGACAATCCGGTTGAAGATTACCAGGCATCCTTCAATACAACTGTTGATTATTATCATTATAGTCTCTCTATCCCTAACGATCGGGTAACCATGACCCTTTCAGGTAATTATGTTCTTATTATCTATCCGCAGGATAAGCCCGATGAGCCTGCAGTAACATGGAGATTTATCATTACAGAGGATGCTGTAAAATTTAATGTTACAGCCCACCGCCCCCAGATGACAAAAGATAATAACACAAGTCAGCAGGTTGATTTTATTGTGAACTATGAAGGACTCAATCTCAACGATCCATACCGGAATACTTTTGCATTTATCCTTCAGAACGGAAGATGGGATAATGCTAAGCAAAATCTCAAACCTGATTTTTATGGCAATAACGAACTAAAATACAATTCATTATCCGATAAAAATATTTTCAGTGGTGGAAATGAATTCCGCTATTTTGATATTAAGAGCATTAGATATCAGACAGAATTTGTAAAGAAGATTGATTTTGCAAATCCATACTATAATGTATCCCTGTTCCCTTCAGAAAACAGGGAGTTCAAACCATATTTCTACTGGAAGGATTTCAACGGAAAATATTTCATTGCCTTTCAGGAAGGAAAGAAACCGGATATTGAAGCTGATTATGTGAATGTATATTTTACACTTCCTTCAAAATATGCAATAGCAGGAGGCGGTATGTATGTATCTGGCGGATTGAATAACTGGACTTTTGACAGGAACAACAGAATGACATTCAATGAGAATGCAGGACAATATGAATGCACAATGTTGTTGAAACAGGGGTGGTATAACTATGAATATGCATTTTTAAAAGATAACTCTGCAGCCGGAGTGGCAGACATTTTTGAAGGCAACCATTATGAAACTGAAAATGATTACACAATTCTTTTGTATTACAGAAATCCCCGTGAAAGATACGACCGGATTATTGGAACGGTTACAGCCAACACGCTCAACAGGATGGCAAACTAATGCTTCTCATGTGAATCAATACCATACTGCATATAAATAGTATGTCGGAGGGTTTTCAGTATTTCGGTCATGTATTCATTTACAGCTCTCACTGAGCCTGGCAAAGTATAGATAAGAGATTTCCCCATAACTCCCGCCACACCCCGGCTTAAAAGGGCATTAGGCTTGTCGCTGCCATATTTTACCCTGATAAATTCCATTATTCCCGGAATCTCCTTATTAATTAAAGGTGTAACAGTTTCCACTGTAATATCCCTTGGTCCGATACCGGTACCACCTGTGGTAAAGACAATATTGTACTTATCGGAAGCATTTAAAAGGATCTCCCTGAGAATGCCGGCAGAATCAGGAATAAGTTCATTATCAACACTATATTTCCATGCCAGGGATGAAAAATATTCTGAAATTGTTTCTTTTACCCTTGGGCCACTGAGATCTGGATACTCCCCAAGGGAGGCCCTGTCGCTAAGGGTAATTACCAGAATGTCAATTTTTTCAGGAAGATTCATTTTTTGATTTTTTCGGTAAGAATGATGCTGTCTATTTTCATGTTTTTATCGACTGCCTTACACATATCATATACCGTTAAGAGTGCAACACTTACAGCAGTCAGTGCTTCCATTTCAACACCTGTTTTGCCTGTACATCTAACTTCACTTGTGACTTTAACGCCCTTTATGTCAGTTGAAACATCCACTTTCACATTTTCGATCACAATATTATGGCATAACGGAATCAGCGATGAAGTATTCTTTGCCGCACTGATCCCTGCCAATTGCGCCACCGTAAGCACGTCGCCTTTTTTCATCTGGTTCTCTTTTATCAGACTAATGGTCTCCTCAGAAAGTAGTATATGGCCTTCTGCCTTTGCGATCCTGAGCTGAACCTCTTTGTCGCCTACATCAACCATTACTGCCTTTCCGTGTATGTCGGTATGTGTCAGTTGCTTCATGGCCTCTATCCTCCTATATTATAGAATGTTCCGGTATCATTTACGGTACCGCATTCGGGTTTCTTTTCGATTGCCAGTCTGAAGGCTTCCTCATATCCAAGTTGCCTGATATCAAATTCAATATTATCGAACAGACAGGGTTTCAGTTTGCCATTAGCCGTTAAGCGAAGCCTGTTACATAAATGACAATCGCCGCCTGTTCCACCCTCAACGGTTGAAAAATGCCCACGTACAAGGTCCATCTGACGAATATACCTGATCTCAAGGTTATTATCCAAACAGTATTTGGTTACTCCTACTGCATCCTCTTCTTCCTTCGATTCTTTGATTACGCAATTTATTTTGACAGGCAGCAAGCTGGCGTTTTTGGCAGCCTCAATCCCATCGAAAACATCAGATATATTTCCTTCTCTTGTCAATGATGCAAACCTGACAGGATCTACAGTATCGAGACTTATATTAATCCTGTGAAGACCTGAGGATTTGAGTTCTGAGGCATACTGTTTAAGCAGAATTCCGTTGGTTGTCATTGAAAGATCGGTAATACCGGGTATATCAGATATCATTCTAACAAGCGCTGTAATTCCCTTTCTTACAAGTGGTTCACCCCCGGTAATTCGTACTTTAAAGACACCATTCGCAACTGCCACACGTGTAAAACTAGCTATTTCATCGTACGTTAGGATGTCGGCATGTCTGAGTAACTGAATACCTTCTTCGGGCATACAGTAACTGCATCTCAGGTTGCAACGGTCAGTAACTGAAATGCGCAGATAATTAATATTTCTGTTAAACCTGTCGTACACTTACAAGTTCTCCTTTCTCAATACTCTTTATTCCGGGTAGTAAAGATACAATTCCGTCGGCGAGTGTCAAAGCTGAAATATGAGCCGAGCCATGATATTCAACCGCTGATGCCATTCCGTCACTTGTGAACATGACTGGTATAAATGCCTGACGGTCAGTCATCCTCCTTGAAAAGGATTCCTTCAATGGCAACCGAACTGTTAACGGATTAAAGTCGTACCCCATCATTTTACATAAAAGTGGCCTCACCAATAACTCAAATTGTGTGAATGAAGAAACCGGATTTCCCGGGAGGCCGAAAACCAGGGCGTCGGGATGAACTCCAAAGGTAGTAGGCTTGCCCGGTTGAACATTTATCCTGTCAAAAATAATTCTGACCCCTGCCCTTTCCATTACAGCGGGAATAAAGTCGAAATCGCCCATTGATACGCCCCCGGTAATCAATACGATATCACATTCCTTAATTGCCTGTATTAAAATGTCGTAAGTTGCCTCTTTATCGTCTCTTGCTATACCATAATATTTCCCCAGAGCACCGGCACGAAGCAGTTGGGCAAGAAGCTGATAAGCATTGGAATTCCTTATCTGACTAATGCCTGGTTTAAGAAACGGCTCCACCAGTTCATTGCCCGAGCTGATGACAGCTACTATCGGTTTCCTGCTTACAGTTACCGACGTGCATCCCACGGCAGCCATAACTGCTATTTCCTGAGGTCTTATGAGTAAGCCCTTTTTAAGTACAGATTCACCTGATTTTATGTCCTCCGCCTGATAGGCTATGTTCTCCTTTGTGAAAGTTCCGGTGAATTTTACCTTTCCGGAGGGAAGAAGAAATGAATCTTCAACCATAAAAACAGTGTCTGCACCCTCCGGAACCGCTGCCCCTGTCATTATTCGTGAACATTGGTTCCCATTTACTGAATAGCGTGGATGCACACCGGCAGGAATTGTCTCCAGTATTTCAAGATCAAGTCCAAGATCTGCTCTCCGGCATGCAAAACCATCAACTGTTGCCTTATTAAAAGGCGGCATATCCATGTCGCTTGCTATCTCATCAGCCAGGATACGGTTCAGCGATTCGATGAATGATACCGTTTCAGAACCTTTGACTGAAACATGACTCATTACCTCTTTAAATGCTTCATCGAAAGATATAAGATCCATTTTGGATTTTGCTTTTATTCCGGGTTTTACCTGTTGTCAGGTTGCTGCAAAGCAATACCTGCTTCTTCCGTAAAGGTAATATATACTTCTGAAGATTCAGCAACCGGCTGTTGCCTGAAAGTGTCGGTTGAGATATCAATATAGAAAATATCACCTGTATCGACTGTAATTTCCATTCCATATTCTGCATGAAGCACATCGAGGACAATCCCTTTCAGGCAATTGGTAAAGTTTCCCGAAGGCGCAGCTGTTGAGATCTTAATTTCATCACTTCTAAGTAATAATAATCCCTCACCGGGTGAAAAGCTACCGTTCAGATAAAATTGTGTTTTATTTTCCGATATTGCTTTCCACTGACCATTTTCCAGCATGAACTCTACCCTGAAAAAATTCCTTATGCCCGAATATCGTGCAACAAATTTATTTACCGGCTTCCTGAATACCTCATCAGGTGTCCCTTCCTGAATGATTCTGCCTTTATGTATTACACCCACGCATGATGCCAGTCCAACGGCTTCCCTGTAGTCGTGTGTAACATGAATTATAGTAAGTCCCTGTTTATTGAGCTTTCTCAATAACCGTTTAATGTCATCTTTAAGGCTCGCATCTACAGATGCCATTGGTTCATCAAGAAGCAGAAGCCCCGGTGAGGTTATGAGTGTACGGGCCAGGGCAACACGCTGCATTTCACCCCCGGAAAGATTTTGTGTATCTCTTGTGAGAAGGTGAGTAATATTGAGTTCTCCGGCAACCTTATTTACTCTTTCATGAACCTCTTCCTTTTTAACTCCGGAAGAATGCAATGAATAGGCTATGTTCCCAAATACTGTCAAATTAGGGAAAATTGCGTAATCCTGAAAGACTAGTCCTATACCCCTGTTCTGCAGCTTAGTATGTGTAATATTCTTTCCTTTGAGCCATATTTCGCCTGAATCGGCATTATTTAAGCCGGCAATAAGTTCAAGTAACTGGGTTTTCCCTGACCCGGATCGTCCAAGAAGTACATAGTAGGTACCTTCAGATATCTCAAGATTAATACCCGATAACTGGAAATCTCCACTTTTTTTCGATAATTTCCTAATATTCAGCATATTCACTTTTAGGTTCAGTTACCTTTCTCTTTCCCGATAATAATCTTAATAAGGAGAAAAGGATTAATGCAACTATAATAAAAAGTACTGCCGCAGGTCGGGCATATGTTAGTCCGAATGAGTTGAATCTGTCGTAAATTAATACCGGAGCTATCATCGGGTGATATGCAATGATCACTACTGCGCCAAATTCGCTCATTCCGCGGGCAAACATCATTACAAATCCGGTAATTATACTTTTCCGGGCCAGAGGAAGGGAAATGGTGAAGAATACCCGCGACCGGGTTGCTCCCAGATTAAGTGCAGCTTTTTCCAGTCTTTCGGGTACAGAGGAGAAACCATCACGGGCGGAATTAATAAGGAAAGGGAGACTCACAAATGCCATTGCCATGGCTATCCCTCCAGGATTATTTACAAGACTAAGACCGAATGATGAAGCCGCTTTTCCCAGTAAGCCATCTCTTGAAATGAAACCCAGAAGCGCTATTCCTGCAGCCGTGTGAGGAAGTACCACCGGAAGATCAATAATTCCCTGAATAACGCTTTTCAAAGGAAATGTTTTTCGCGCCAGCAACCAGGCAAACGGTACAGCTGCGAGTGCAAAAATAAAAGTTGCTGAAAATGAGACCCATACCGTAAGCCAGATACTTGCCTGTACATCTTTATCGGCTGCTGTTTCAAAGAATTCGCTCCTGCCGGTCTGGATAAACATGCCAAGTAAAGGTGCAATAATAAAAAGCAAAATGAGGGAAGATAAAACCAGCAGAATCCAGTTGAATGGTCCGTATCTGTTCATATTCTGATTAATTCAGTTTTAAGCTTTTAAGATACTCCCGGAACTGTGCGGGAAGCTTCTCAGGTTGCTCTGAAGAAAAGGGAATGATTGGTTCCTGACCATTAATTCTGAAAATCGCGTTACCTTCCTTACTCAGAATAAAGCTTATGAAATCAATTGCTGCGTCCTTGTTTGTGCTGGCATCAGGAATGGTTAAGCTATAATTGATATAATCCCCTGTAACAGTCATTTTTGACCCGGGACTGGAGCCTGTAACTTCCAGTGAAGCAGTCATGTAGATTTCATTCATCGATGGATCAGAGAGGTTGATCTGATCGGGAAGTTCAATATATTTCAATCCATGCTGAATCGCAACAGACTTGTACTGAAACATGTAATCAATAGCATTGGATTCGATCAGGGCAATCAGGTCAACCTCCTTCGGCCGGATAAAGTCTTTGTTTTTTGTTGTCATTTTTTCCTTAAATCCCGGTTGATTATAAAATTTCTCGGCAAGAATAAATGAAAGAACTGTGCGGTACCCGCAGGGATCTGAATCGGGTTCAGCCCTGGAATAGATCACATCATCTCTTGAGAGAACCTCAATCCAGTTGCCGAAATTTATTTCGGAGGCATATCGCGATTTATCGTGGTATGCAACTACCAGTTCATTTGTTGCAAACCTGATACTCCAACTGGCATATTGAGGTATAAGCAGCTCATTTATAACAAAATAATCAGAAGATGCAAGAATGTCGCAAGGCTTTTTCAGTTCAGTTATCTTACGGGCACAAACAAGGCTTCCAGCCGGTTCGAGGAGGATTTTAACATTCGGTATCTTCTTTTCATAGGCATCTTTTAGCTGCCTGAATGGAACTGAGAGGCTACCGGCATGAAAAATAATTATCTCATCAGATTTTCCACCACCGGAATCCCTACATGCTGTTAATAAAATAACAGTGATAATTATTGTTATAAATCGGCTGATCATACTTTGTTGGAGATTTTATTAATTCGTTTAAAAAATGCTTTTACAGTATCATGAACTATTAAATCGAGTTCCTGCTTCAGGTCCGAGTATGCATTTGTCAGTTCCGCTCCCGCTTCAGACAGTTCTGTTTTTCCTCCATCTTTTCCTCCACGGTGTTTACCAACCAGCTGAAAACCAAGAACATTTTCAATTTCACGAAGCAGACCCCAGGCTTTTCGGTAGCTTATTCCCATATTACGTGCGGCAGCAACTATCGATTCTTCCTTTTTTATTTCAGTGAGAAGTGTAAATCCTTCTTCATTAATAATTGAATCTTCTTCCCTTGTAACAAGCTGAATATGTTGCCTCAGGAAGATATCGTAGTATTGTGAACCTATTGGACCGGCCATAATAGAGATATTATTGAGCAAATGTAAAACATTTGCATATCGGTATTGCAAAACACCGGAATAATAATTGAAATGAAATCGTGATCCTAAATTGTCAAAGGGTTTTCAGCCATTTGCAGTACAGTGTTAATCGTATTCCAGTTTCTGGCAGTACCGGTAACACCCATTTTCTTTTCAAAGAAATTTGTATAGAGTTTAGATTTCCCGAATCCATTCGGACAATAGACAAATATCTCACTTCCGATAATTTTAAATTTGTCGGGTGGATAGTCAACATCGCTAACCTTATTTATTTGATCTGCTGTGGTTTCCTCATGCAGTAATATAGCCACCATCCTTCCGGGATTAAAGTTCTCCTCATTAATGAAAGGATTGATACTGAGTATCTGTTTTAAATCATAGATGTTCCTGATTATTGCAGGCACTGTATAATTGAATTTTTTTAAGATAGCCAGTTCTATGATTACCGACAGTTCACTAACGCTCTTTCCGCTCTGATCTGAAAAAACCACATTACCACTTTGAATATATGTCCTCACGTCTTTAAAACCAAGACTTTGGAACAGGCCCGACAGGTCGTTCATCTTCAAAGAATTATGACCCGCCATATTTACACCCCGGAGAAAAGCTATATTCGGGCTCATAAGATTTCTACTGGTGATTTAATACAACTTCAATAACTTCAGGAAAGTCCATTCCTATCTTCTTCAGAAATTCTATTTTAGGAACACCGTTATTATTCCATCCACGACGTTTATAGACTGCGTCTCTAAGCGATTCATACTGGTCCTCACGGTATTTCCGCAGAACCTTCATCTTTTCAGCAGTTGTTTTACCTGACGGATCATATCCAATCTTTTCTTTCAGCTGTTTATCATAGCGTTCTGACCTCGATTCGTACTCCTCTGATGTTACTGGTCCGGCTGCCCTATATGGCTGATTATCGTTGATACGTTTCCCGTAACCTCTGCGCAGATTAAATACTCTCTGAAAATTATAGACTCTTTCAGAATCTTCTATCATCCTCTTTTTATTAAATTCTCTGCCGGTAACTGCCTTATAAATAGTCACATAGTTATCGACATGTTCCGGAACTTTTGCAGGCTCATCGCTCTGAGCATTGCTCTCCGGTTCCACATCATTCCAGGGTAATTTACACAGACCAACAAGACCAAACCAGGTGCGGAACATGGGGAAATAATGTAGTGCCTCAGCCTTATTTTCAAATGTAGGGATCTGGTTATTAACCATATCCATAAATATCAGCCACGCCTCATCGTGTTGAGGTCCCTTATTTGTAAGAGCAAATCCTCCCTGTTGTGCCAACGATTCTTTAGGCATATACTGGGAATATTCGAGACCCTTGTTTTCCATTCCTATATCATTCAGAAATGCTGCATCACCCCAGCCGTTTTTAATAAAGAGCTCTTTCATTTTTCTGACACCGGTTCCTGCGATTTTTCCAAATCCCTCTCCACGTGCAAGCTGGTGAAGCATTTCAAGCGCATCCGCAGAACTACCAAAGTTCAGATCAAGCCCTCCGGTTCTCTCCTTATTAAGTATCCCGTTCTGATAGCACTCCATGATAAATGCCATTAGTGTACTCCAGGTAATTGTGCAGATCCCATATGTATCGCAATAAAAATTGGTTTCGATAATATAACCCGGATCAAAAATACCACAGTTGGCACCCAGGCCGGCAGCGTTTTCGTATTCCGGACCGTCAACTATCACAGTTTTCCCTTTGTAGGGACCGGTCTTAACTTCATAATCGTCAATACCTTTGCTGCACGACATGTTGCAACCTATCCAGCAACCATCAGGAATATTCTGGGTGAAGTGTTTTTTCCAGACTGAGGAGTCAATTTTGAAGGCATCCGGGTGACTCCCGAATTTATAATTCATTACCGGCAGCAGATCATGATCGTTCATAATCTCAATCAGATGTGCTGTTCCTGTCTCTCTCATCTGGCATTGCTTTGCGTCGAGGTCGCGCATCTCCCTGTTAAACCGCTTGCCCCGTTCCATTATTGCTTCCAGATCTACAACATTATTCAGGTTTCCTTTCACACCCGGAATCTTACATACAAGAGCTTTGATCTTCTTATTGCGGAATACACTTCCGATCCCTCCCCTTCCGGCCTGCTTCAATCTGACTTTTTTCCTTTTCAGATCATAAAAACTGAAGTTGAGCATGCCAATAAGTGAGTGGTCGGCTGCTGATCCTGTTGAAACAACCCCGATATACTTTTTTTCACTTTCGTTATCTGCAAATATTTCAGTAAGTTGTTCTGCAAGCAAGTGACTATCAGAAGATTCGGCAGGAGCTTCAAATATCTCCACAGTATGGTTTATTCCATCAATAAAAACTATCACATCTTTTTCTGCCTTCCCCTGCAATTCTATCGCATCGAACCCTGAAAACTTAAGAAAAGGACCAAAAAAGCCACCCACATTACTATCCATTACCGAGTCGGTCTGGGGTGAAATAGTAACAACAAGCGACTTGCCAGTACCAGAGTATTGCGTTATCCCGCCTATAGGGCCTGATGATATTATGATCTCATTTTCAGGATCATTCCACCTGGTGTCCGGCTTTGTGGCATTCCACAGAAGTCTCAGTCCATATCCTTTTCCGCCGATGAATTTTTCCTTCATAACAAGCGGAACATCCTTCTCTTTTATCTCTGTACTACCAACATTAATATAGAGGATCTTGTCGGTATAACCTTTATCCAGAGGAGTCCATTTATACTCCCATCTCCTGAGAAGCTTATGCTGCGCTTTGATAGATGATATGTTCATGTTCCGGATATTTTATTTAGTTCCTTTCAGCGGTTCAGAGAATTCAAAGGTATGATATTGACAGAAGTATTAATATGATATAAATCAATATGCTGTGAATTGCATAACGGTGTTGAACACGATGAATCCGGAATGTAGAGACACGATGCATCCGGAAAGTAGAGACACGATGCATCGTGTCTCTACATTTCAAACGCAACGGGTAAACGTTTGCAAAAATTTTTAATTGTAATTACCTTTACATTCAGATTGAATATGAAGATGGGGTTCGCTGAAATAAAAAAACACCTTAGTAAATTCAGAGTAGGGATAGCCGGTGCAGGAGGATTGGGTTCAAATTGTGCCATTGCTCTTGCAAGGAGTGGAATAGGAACACTTATAATAGCTGATTATGACGTTATTGAAGAGGCTAATCTGAACAGACAATACTATTTTACCGACCAGATCGGTAAGATGAAGACGGAAGCATTAAAAGAGAATATTTCCCGTATCAATACAGATGTTTCAGTAATTACACACCAGAAGAAACTTGACAGGACAAACATTCCTGAGATCTTCGCAGGATGTAATGTTGTGGTTGAAGCATTCGACAGATCCGATATGAAAGAGATGCTCATTGAGACTATCCAGACAAGGATGCCGGGGATTCCGGTCATTGTCGGATCAGGGATGGCGGGCTGGGGCCGGTCAGATCTGATACGGTACAGAGAAATTGACAAGACTCTTTATGTCTGCGGAGATGAGTCCACAGAAGCGACTGAGTCAATACCACCTATGGCTCCGAGGGTTGGAATGGTTGCCAATATGCAGGCTAATGTTGTTATTGAACTTCTTATGAAATCAGGAATTGACCAGGCAGATTTATGAAGATTGTATTAAATAACAGGGATGAAATTTTTGATAAGGAGTCATTAAGTGTTACAGATATGCTCTTATTAAAAAAGTATTCTTTCAGGATGAGAATAATAAAGATAAACGGGAATCTGATATCTAAAGATAAATATGATACTACTATAATTAACCATGGAGATATTGTACAGATGCTCTATCTGATGAGTGGCGGTTGAAAAAATAGTTGTAGGTTTGCAGACATATGGTAAGGATAAATTTCATAGAAAAAATCCCCCCGGTTTTAAGGAATAAATACCTTCTTACTATAGTTATCTTTATAGTATGGCTATTACTTTTCGATTCAAATAATCTGATAGCCAGATACAAAGAGATGAAGGAGCTTCGTAATCTTAAAATTGACAGGGAGTATTACATTAAGAAAATTGAGGCTGACAAACAAAAGTTACATGAACTTAAAACAGACAATCAGAATCTCGAGAAATTTGCCCGGGAGCAGTACCGGATGAAGAAAGCAGATGAAGACCTCTATATTATTCTTACACCCTCGGAAGACAGAAAAATAACGAGAAGAAATAACTAATTGACTGCATTTTCCTGTTCCAGTTTCCTGTAATACTTTAATAACTCAACCGGGTTGTCTGATCTGAAATCTGAACCGGTTTTTTCAAGCAATTCACAAGCAGAAACCACAACCGGCTGTTTCTCAAACATCTCTAAGTGCACATAATTCAGATACTTCACTATTCTGAACATATTGAACCATCCAAAAAAGCGCTTTTTGAAAGAATCTGCTCCTAAAGTATTGGCTTTAATCTCTGTCAGTTTATCGATCCATTCCTGTTTGTCTGAAAAAAGTTTTATTCCCCCTGGTAATATTTCATAATAATCAGTCAGGTCGTGTGGTTTACAGGTGAATAAGCTGTCTGTCATTTCAAAAAATTGCTTCAATTCACTGAATGAAAGCATATTATATGTAAGCAAAACAGGACTGTTCTCATTAGTAAGTTTTTCGATTGATGCACCGGTACCAAATGGAACACGGTAGGAAGGCCTTGGAGAAGGGTACACAACAGTTGAATTTAAACTGAAATAACCTCCTGAAGGCACAAGTTTCTGAATAAAATAAAAGTCTTCACCCGCCTGTTTCCGGTTCATACCGCCTGCTTTAACATAGGCTATGGCCTTAACGGCAATTGCAGAACCAACAGTATGAAAAACCCAGGGATATTCTGAATAAGCGAGAGCCTGAAAATAGAACCGCAGATGGAGTTCATATTGTGCGATACTGTAATAAACTGAACCGGGAAAATCGGTTCCTTCGAGGGGATGCTCGAAATATATTGAACAGGCAGAACTATCCTTCCTTCCTGTAAACTCTTTTAAAACTGCCACGAAGTAATTTTGTTTCACAAGGCAGTCAGCATCAAGGTTCAGGATAATTCCTTCCAGTTTACCTATCATACTGAACCGTCTTACGGCCTCATCCATACCGGTTTTTCTTGCCATTCCCACACCCCATCCTTTATGTGAGGAATCAGCAATAAAAGCAAAAAGCCGGAAGAAACAATTTATGTGTTCTTTCTTCCAGCTCTCTATATTTTGTATTGTCTGTTTGTTATTTACAATGCACTCTTCAGATGCATCGGGAGGGGCATTAACGACAATTATTACTTCAACCTTACAATCAGGTATATTGCACAGTATGAGCGAATTGAGTAATCTGACTATCCCTGGTTCGTTATATGCAGGAACTACAACAATTATGCCTGTTTGTTTATCAGGAGCCTCATTGATTATCTGAGGGAACAATGCCCGCTCTTCAAGCCAGGTTGAGGCGAAACCCATATTTAACTATTTTTTATCTGCCAGGTACTTTGCGTTGATGGCATCAAGAACTGTTTTAGTAATATCCAATCCACTGTCGCCATAAAGAACAACACTTCCGAAGCTTTTGCCAAGGATGAACTGGTAGTTATATGTGGCTTTGTTCTCATCAAGGAATTTTGTGATGTATTCCAGAATCTGGCGGTTCATAACCTGCTCCTCTTCCATAAGGTTCGACTGAAGGTTATCGCGCAGCGAAAGAAGTTCCTGTTGTTGTGTTGTCAGTGCCTGTTCCATCTGAGCTGCTGTTGCTCTGGTTACTAATCCTTTATTCACTTTTTCCTGATAGTCTCTTACTCCCTTTTCGTATTGAGTTCCCTTTGAATTGAGTTCAGCTTCAGCGCTCTTCTGCTTCGTCATGAGTTCGTCTCTTCTGTCGGCAAACATATTGAATTTAAATATTACTGTGTCGATATTAACATATGCAATACCACCTGCAGGTAACTCACTGGCAGAAACATCTGAAGGTGTACTTTTCTTATTCCCTGTAAAATGCAGAAAATAGAGACCTACAACTGCTAAAAAGAGAACAGCAAACAGAGCTATGGATAGATTCTTCATTTAAATTGAATATTTGTTAAACATTAGTAAGGCGCAAATATAAACAAATAAATAAA
>JANNKF010000365.1:0-4326 GCA_031396165.1 Bacteroidales bacterium
AGTGACCTTAGAAAAAAGTGTTTCGAGAATGACATTAAACTTGTCGTTGTGAAAAACACTCTCCTCAAAAGAGCACTGGAGCAGTCTACTGGAAACTTTGATGAACTTTATCCGGTTCTGAAAGGTACTACGTCCATCATGTTTACACAATCGGGAAATGTTCCTGCAAAACTTATTAAGGAATTCCGTAGAAAACATGATAAACCTGTGCTTAAAGGCGCATACGTTCAGGAATCAGTATATGTTGGAGATAACATGCTTGATGCACTTGTTTCCGTCAAAACAAAACATGAACTGATAGGTGATATTATTATGCTGTTGCAGTCACCTGCCAAAAACGTTATCTCAGCCTTGCAATCAGGTGGAAAAACAATTCATGGTGTTCTTGAAACACTGTCAAAAAGAAAAGAGTAATAAATATAATCAAATTAAAATCTATAAAAATGGCTGATCTCAAGAAGTTTGCAGAAGAACTGGTTAACTTATCTGTAAAGGAAGTAAACGAACTGGCTAAAATACTTAAAGATGTATATGGAATTGAACCCGCTGTAGCAGCTGTGGCTGTTGCAGGTCCGGCTGCAGGAAGCGATGTGGCTGCTGTTGAAGAGAAATCAACATTCGATGTTATTCTCAAAGCCGCAGGCGGACAGAAATTGCAGATTGTTAAACTTGTAAAGGATATTACCGGACTTGGCCTGAAAGAAGCCAAAGCAGTTGTTGATTCAGCACCGGCTCCGGTTAAGGAAGGTATTTCAAAAGAAGAGGCTGAAACTATTAAAGCTCAATTAGTAGAAGCAGGAGCTGAAGTTGAACTTAAATAAATTTTACCTGATTACCGGGTTATAGGTTTGGTTCCGGAAATTCCGGAACCAGGCCTTTTCGTTCTTTTTATAATTAGCTCACTTAATCTTTTAATAAATGTCCTCAAAAAATACCGAAAGAATAAGTTTCGCATCCAGAAAGAATCAGCTTGAATATCCTGATTTTCTGGATATTCAGTTGAAATCCTTCGGTGAGTTTTTTCAGCTTGGAACGACTCCCGAAAACAGGAAAAGAGAAGGGCTTTTCAAAGTCTTTACAGAAAATTTCCCGATAACTGATACTAGGAACAATTTCGTTCTTGAATTTCTGGATTATTATATTGACCCTCCAAGATATACCATAGAAGAATGTATAGAACGCGGACTTACATTCAGCGTTCCTCTTAAAGCTAAACTGAAACTTTATTGTACCGATCCTGAACATGAGGATTTTGATACGGTTATCCAGGATGTTTATCTTGGAACAGTTCCATACATGACCGACCGTGCTACATTTGTTATCAATGGTGCTGAAAGAGTTGTTGTTTCACAGTTACACAGATCCCCCGGAGTTTTCTTCGGTCAGAGTATACACGCAAATGGTACAAAACTTTATTCGGCCAGAATCATACCTTTCAAAGGATCCTGGATTGAATTTGCTACCGACATCAATAACGTGATGTATGCATATATCGACAGGAAGAAGAAACTGCCGGTAACAACACTTCTCCGCGCTATCGGGTTTGAAAGCGATAAGGAGATTCTCGAAATATTTAACCTTGCTGAAGAACATAAGGTCTCTAAAACAAATATCAAAAAACTCGTCGGACGTAAACTGGCTGCCAGGGTACTGAAAACATGGGTTGAAGATTTTGTCGATGAAGATACTGGCGAGGTTGTTTCAATTGAAAGAAATGAAGTAATCCTCGACAGGGAAACCGTTATTGAATCGGAACATGTCGATATGATAGTAGACTCAGGTGCAAAAGCAATTCTTCTGCACAAAGATGATACTACTCTCTCGGATTATGCAATTATATACAATACACTACAGAAAGATCCCTGCAACTCTGAAAAAGAGGCAGTTATCTATATCTATCGTCAGCTCCGTAACGCTGAACCACCCGATGAGGCAACAGCACGCGATGTTATCGACAAACTGTTCTTCTCAGATAAGAGATATGACCTCGGCGAAGTAGGTCGTTACAGAATCAATAAAAAACTAGGTCTTAACACAGAAATGAACGTTAAGATTCTTACCCGTGAGGATATTATCAAAATTATCGGCTATCTGATTGAGCTTATCAATTCAAAAACCGATATCGATGATATCGACCACCTGAGTAACAGAAGGGTACGTACAGTTGGCGAACAGCTATACGCTCAGTTCGGAGTAGGTCTTGCCCGTATGGCAAGAACAATCCGTGAAAGAATGAACGTTAGGGATAACGAGGTTTTCACTCCTGTCGACCTGATAAATTCAAAAACACTTTCATCGGTTATCAACTCATTCTTCGGCACCAATCAGCTATCGCAGTTCATGGACCAGACCAACCCGCTCGCTGAAATGACGCCCAACCGTCGTTTGTCTGCCCTCGGACCCGGTGGACTTTCACGCGAAAGAGCAGGTTTCGAAGTAAGGGACGTCCATTACACTCACTACGGACGTCTTTGCCCGATTGAAACTCCTGAAGGACCAAACATTGGTCTGATCTCCTCACTCTGCGTTTTTGCAAAGATCAATTCCCTTGGATTTATTGAGACTCCTTATATGAAAGTTAAGGATTCACAGGTAGATTTTGGTGAAGATGGTATTGTGTGGCTCAGCGCTGAAGAAGAAGAAGAAAAAATGATTGCCCAGGCTAATGCTCCGCTACTTAAAGACGGACATTTCGAAAACCTGAGGGCAAAGTGCAGATATGAAGCAGATTATCCATTTGAAGAAGTATCGAAGGTTGACCTCATGGATGTTGCTCCAAACCAGATCGCTTCAATAGCTGCTTCGCTTATTCCGTTCCTTGAGCACGACGATGCCAACAGGGCACTCATGGGATCCAACATGATGCGTCAGGCTGTTCCGCTTATTAATCCTGAAGCTCCGATCGTAGGCACAGGCCTCGAAGCACAGGTTATCAGAGACAGCCGTATTCTTTATATGGCTGAAGGTGACGGTATTGTTGAATTTGTGGATTCTAATGAAATAGTTATCAGATATACCCGTACCGACGAAGAGAAATTTGTAAGCTTTGATGATGATATCAAGCGTTACACTCTTCCAAAATACAGGAAAACAAACCAGAATACCTGTATCAACCTGATCCCTGTTGTTAGAAAAGGCGAGAAAGTTGTTAAAGGTCAGGTGCTTACAGAAGGCTACGGCACCAAACACGGTGAATTGGCTCTTGGAAGAAACCTGAAAGTGGCGTTCATGCCATGGAAAGGTTACAACTTTGAGGATGCAATCGTTATATCTGAAAAAGTTGTTCAGGAAGATTACTTTACATCAGTACATATAGATGAGTACCAACTCGAAGTACGCGATACAAAACGCGGACTCGAGGAATTAACATCTGATATTCCAAACGTTAGTGAGGAAGCTACTAAAAACCTCGACGAGAATGGTCTTATCAGGATTGGCGCACACATCAGGCCCGGTGATATTCTTATCGGTAAAATAACACCAAAAGGTGAATCAGATCCTTCTCCGGAAGAGAAACTGCTTCGCGCAATCTTCGGTGATAAAGCAGGCGACGTTAAAGACGCCTCTCTCAAAGCTGGTCCTTCTCTTGAAGGAGTTGTAATAGATAAGAAACTTTTTACAAGAGCCATAAAAGACAGAAAAGCAAAAGCAGTTGAAAAACCGCTTCTCGACAAAATCGAAACTGAGTTCAACAGAAATGTTGATGAACTTAAAGCCAGATTGGTTGACAAACTTTTCATTCTTGTAAATGGTAAAACCTCACAGGGTGTTAAGGATTATCTGAACGTTGATGTTATTCCCAAAGGGAGTAAATTCACTCTGAAACAACTTCAGGAAGTTGATTTCCTTAACGTTAATCCAAACAAATGGACGACCGACAAGAAGAAAAACGACAGCATCAAACTACTTCTTCATAATTATATTATTAAGTATAAAGAAGTTGACGGTGTATATAAGCGTAAGAAATACAATATTACCATCGGCGATGAGCTGCCGGCAGGTATCGTACGTCTTGCAAAAGTATATATCGCCAAGAAACGTAAGGTTAAGGTGGGTGATAAGATGGCTGGACGTCATGGTAACAAAGGTATCGTTGCCAGAATAGTTCGTGCGGAAGATATGCCATTCCTTGAAGATGGCACACCAGTTGATATTGTTCTTAACCCGCTTGGCGTTCCTTCGAGGATGAACCTTGGACAGATCTATGAGACTGTTTTGGGTTGGGCCGGATTGAAACTCGGTCTTACCTTCTCAACTCCAATTTTTGATGGTGCTACAATTAGTCAGATTAACGACTATACCGAAGAGGCTAAACTTCCGAAATTC
>JANNKF010000408.1:0-1844 GCA_031396165.1 Bacteroidales bacterium
CTTTGCGTCATGATACCATGCTCGTAAAGAAACCTCAGAATCAGCATACTCTGGCTTTTCAAAAAACGCTCTCAAAGTTCTAAATGCAATGATTCTCATTCTGCAAATATAAAAATAATTTATATTATATCCCATTTTGGGATATTTCTTTTTATCTCAGCTATCAGACTCCTAAACAGATTAGAGAGTCTTTTACTATTTTTGTCCTTATCCGGATAATAAAGGGAATCGGGTCTGAACGAAATTAAAAACAATGCCCACAATTTATTCATCGCCACTTCAGGGATTTACTGATTTTCGGTTTCGTAATGCCTTCCAACAGTATTTTGGCGGGATCGACCAATATATTGCTCCTTATATACGGGTAAATGAAAGACTAGAGTTAAAACCATCCAATGAACGCGATATATTACCCGCAAATAATAGCTCGGTTGATCTTATTCCTCAGATAATTACCAAAGATGCCAATGAATTTTTGTTTGTGGCAAAGCATGTTCAGAAACTTGGATATACCGGGCTGAACTGGAATCTTGGATGTCCATATCCTATGATTGCAAAAAGAGGAATGGGTTCTGGTTTGCTGAGTACTCCTGAGAAGATTGACGAAATTCTTAACAAGGTATATTCTGAGACAGATATTAAGGTTTCGGTAAAAATGCGACTGGGCTATGAAAGTTCGCAGGAGATATTTCATGTCTTACCTGTGCTGGAGAAATACCGGCTGGTTAATATCACAATACACCCCCGAATCGGGAAGCAGCTATACAGGGGAGAAGTTGATCTGAAAGCATTTGAGGCGTGCCTCGGAAAAACCTCTCATAAAATTTTTTATAATGGAGATATTACTTCCGTCCGGAGCTTTCGGGAAATGAAAGAGCGTTTCCCAACCATCAATCATTGGATGATAGGCAGAGGTCTGATTGCTGATCCCTTTTTACCCGCTATGATTAAAGCTGATAATCCTGTCTATCCTGAAAACAGATACGAAGTACTTAACTCTTTTCACGATGCCCTCTTCTCTTCCTATGAAGAGGCATTGTCGGGTCAAAAACATCTTCTGATGAAAATGTATTCATTCTGGGAATTCTTTATTCATTCATTCCCCAACTCTCCAAAAGGTCTTAAAAAAATTAAAAAGGCCCAAAGCCTGAGTGTGTATAGGGAAGTGGTTAAGCAATTGATATACAACGAAGCAGTTAATAGTGCCTTGCGCTTTCCTTAAGGAAGAAAGTGGATAAAACCCGCCAGGTAATCCGCCAGGTTTTAGGATAATCAGTTATAAAGTATATAATCCGAAAATCCTAAGTGAATGACAATGAAGGCCCAAACATACCAGTACAATCTGAAAATCAGGGAATCATCTCACTCATTATCAGGGGGTGGCTGGCTAGGGAATCTGACTTGCCTCAACAATATTGTACAAGATAAAAGTTCTGTTTGTCCCTAATAACTGAAAACGATATTCCAGACAGCAAGACAGTGGATTACCGATCTAAATCCAGACTTAATGCATCATTAATGCTTTGATAATGCCTTCTTAATTGCATCTTAACATCCATTGGGTTCACAGGTATTAATTTAACATCCTGATCTGACTCAGAAAAAGCTTAATGTAAAATATAAATCAAATGAAGCACATTTACGCAACTCCCTAAAGCTTATAAGTGGTGCAGTTATCCTCAATTATGCATACAACATGAGTTCAAATGTGGCTATGAACGCATTCGGAAGCCATCAGCTGACTCTCGGTGTTAAAATATTAAAATCAAAAACTTCGCAGAATAAACAAAAATAACTACGGCAATGATGAATATAAACTCACAAATCGCTTGAAAATCAATAAG
>JANNKF010000416.1:0-11173 GCA_031396165.1 Bacteroidales bacterium
TACATCGATTCGTCGCCTTTTAGACCCAATGATACATAATAGTTCATGCCTTTGAAACCTCCATCAATTGTGACGTTGTGTCTTGTGGTTGTAGTCCATTTTTTAACAAGGTCACCATACCAGTCGGTATTCGGATGTCTCCATGGATCAGCTCCGCTTTTGAAAAGGTCAATATCAGTATCTGACCAGGTACGTGTTTTACCGTTAGCAACCTGATATTCAGATAACATAGTTGCATACTCTGCTGCATTGGTTACATCAGGAATAATAGTCGGGGTCATGAAACCCTGGTAGAACTGGTAATTAAGTTTTGGTTTGCCCTCTGATCCCTTTTTGGTTGTAATAAGGATAACTCCGTTAGCGGCCTGAGATCCATATATAGCTGCAGAAGCATCTTTAAGAACTGAAAGAGAAGAGATGTCCATTGGATCAATTTCATCCATCGAACGACCCTGGATTCCGTCAATAATTACAAGAGGTCTGGTGTTCGAAACATTCTCAGCGCGGTTGCCACCGAGAGTACTTCGACCACGAACCAATATTCTTGCACCAAGGTTTCCCGGTTCACCGGTTTCCTGAATAACTACTGATCCGGGAAGTCGGCCGGCAATTGCTGTAGATACTGATACAGAAGGAATTGACTGAATACTTGCACCTGAAATAGAAGTAACAGATCCGATAACGTTTGCACGTTTTTGGGTACTGTAACCAACAACAACAACTTCATCAAGACCAGTGAGAACTGCTTTAAGCTCAACATTTAAAACACTTTTGCCGGCAACAGCTACCTCCTGGGTTACATAACCAATAAAAGAGAAGACAATCGTTGCATTAGCATCAGTTGTTGTGATCGAGTATTTTCCATCTGCATCGGAGATAGCTCCGGTGCTGGTACCTGTTACCAGGATATTAACACCTGGCATACCCTGGCCATTTGATGCGTCGGTAACTGTTCCTGTTATTCTGCCCTGCTGCATTTCTGCCACAGATCCCAGGATTTCATCACCGGATGCTCTTTCTTCAGTCAGTGAAAAGGCCGGGTAAGCCAGTCCGCAAAACAGAAGAATAGTCACCATTGGCTTTAGAAGCCAAAAGTAGTTGGGAGTTTTTTTCATACTGTTAAACTGTTAGTTAGTAAATAAATAGTTAGTAATTAGGATTATTGATAGTTAAAAATGACCGGAGACCGTGCTTCGGCAAGCTCAGCATTCTGAGACCCGAAGTCCGGAGTCCGAAGTAAACGGTTAGGATTTTTTTGTTTAGAATAAGTTGTACCACTTATACAAAGGTTTTTGGTTTAATCAGTTGGAATTATATAAAATATTAAGTGTAAAAAGTACACTCATTTTTTCATAATAAAATATTTCAATGTTTCTGTCCCTCAAGATTTAGTTTATCATATTTCCAGCAATGATCGCCAGATAAATTATGATGCAATATATACAGCTAATTGTTAAAAAACAATAATTCTTAAAAAATAAATTTTCTCCTAATCGAATTTTAACACTTAGTTCTGATCGAACTCACTGTTGCCGGTCTTTTCATTGTACTCGCATACTACCCTGAACCCAACGTGGAAACAGTCGGAGTACCACCAGATACTTTTGGGCATCTGCGGATCGGTTCTTAACCATGCCTCTGTTCTTGTATAATCGCGGGCAGCACTTCTCACCAGGTCAGCAGTACTAAGGAATGAACCACCACGCACTACATGCTCTTCACCCTCCCCGGGACCTTTGGGATCTTTAATACCATCTGCATAAGCATTATACGCATCAGCCTTATACCAGTCGGAACAAAATTCTGCCACATTGCCAGCCAAATTTCTTAGTCCAAAAGCATTAGGTCTTACCTTCTCCGCAGTTTGTGTTTTTGAAGGGCTGTTACCTTTATATATTATATAGGTATTGATAATAGCGGTATCATTTTTGGATATTTTCGCTCTGAGTCCTGTCTTTTCAAATTTCTTAGGGTCACCCGGGAATGGATAAGGTCCTGCTGATCCTGCACGTGCGGCATATTCCCATTCAGCCTCAGTTGGTAAGCGATAGGTCTTGCCTGTAACAGAAGAAAGCCATTTACAGTAGGTTTCAGCAGCATGATATGAAAATGAAATTGCCGGTCGCTGGCCCATGCCCCATCCCTGATCAGGCTGACCATATGGAGGTGTTGCCCCTGAAATAGCATCCGTAGCACCGGCAACCTTATTTCTCAGACCTTCTGTATCAGTAGAGCGACCCTCGGCTGCAGTCTGTACATAGAACGCCATATATTCATCCCAGGTTACTTCAATCTCCGCCATAAAGAAGGAACTTAACTCCACCTCTTTAACCGGACCCTCATCCTCTTTTCTGAATGGTTCTCCTACAGGGCTTCCTAAATTGAATTTTCCGCCCGGAACAGCAACCATATTAAATGATATTGCTGATTTTGGTACACGCTCTGTGAAGTTTTTTAACTCAGTTACAGCAGTCGGCTCATTGAATATCTCTTTCGCAGCAGACGATGTGGCTCCAAAAGTTGAATTGCTTCCATGGGTATAACCATCAATATAATGGCCTGCATTCAGGTGACAGTTTATACAATGAAGCTCAGGTGTCTTTGCCGTCTGTGTATAATATAAATGTGCATCTTCGCCTGCCTTGGTAAGTTTGGAAGGAAATAGATTTGCGTGGCACTTTATGCAACTGTTCTCGAAAACATATCCGCGTGCGACTTCAAGCCTTCTGCGGTCTTCCCAGTTGAAGGATGCAGAATCCTTGGTCCAGTAGCTCCAGAGATCGCGTAATCCTGTAGTACCTTTTGCCCAGAGATAATTTTCACCTTTTGGAGGAAGATGACAATCGACACAACCGATTCTCATTCCCGATTTGGTATCATAATGAACTGATTTTTTCCATGCAAAATCCGCTGCGGGATGGATGTGACAGGAAACACAATAATCATTTGTTGATGTTTTATGCAGGACTCTCCCGGCGCCAAGGATTAAAAGGCTGCCAACGATGAGGCCAGGGAAAAACCAGATCAGAAATTTCTTCATAAATATTATTTTTTTGCGAGGGTCAAGATAAAAAATTATATTTCACATAATGCAGGGATTGATCATTTTTTATTTTTTTACCACGAAGTTGCACAGAGTTACACTGAGTAAGTCACGGAGTTGAATACTTTAGACTCGGTTTTGTGGAATGGGAAAAGATTGTTAATTAAATTCCTGCTCATTCAATGAGATCCCTCGCTGACGCTTCGGGATGACAAACGAATTTGGGTTTTAGGAGGAAAGAAGTGGCGATTCGTTGAAAATTCCTTAAAAAAAAGATCTTCTTGCGAATCGCCACTTCTTTCCTCTCTATGACCCCGCAAAACGCTGTCATCCTGAGCGATAGCGAAGGATCTCCGGGGTCGTTGTCGCAATAATTTTTAGCCGTGGATCTCTTTGTGTTCTCCTGAGTAAAGAAATCACTATTTTTATAATCAAATTTATTATATATGAAACGGGCAATTCTTTCGATACTCTGCTTAATACTAACCATATCCCTTTTTTCACACCCCTGGAAACCAAGACATTATGTTATTCTTGATACCGATGGAGGAATCGATGATATGCGGGCAATCAGTATGTTGCTGGCATCTCCGGATGTAAGGGTTCTTGCAATAACTGTTTCACCAGGTTCCCTCACCAAAGAAACTGCTTATATTAAGGTAAAAAGTCTTCTAAACTCTTTTTACCATGAAGGGATTCCGGTTGGAATTAACACTGGTTCCAAATTCAAATCGCCTGAATTCCCTCTTGCCTTAAATACTATCTGGGAAAATGAGACCGGGCTAGATGAAAAGAAAGCGCCTGATCATATGAGTCTGAACTAACTGAAATTTCAGAAAAGATAAGCTCCGAATTGAAAGAAATAAACTTCATACATGGCTTAGACAGTGAGATTTATTGGGAGCTTGTGAGGAAGAATTCAATCAAATACTGGAGGGATCTGGACAGGCATGAGATGTTCAATATTGAAGTACTGAAGTAAGGCGTTATGGCGTTATGGCGTTATGGCGTTATGGCTTTAAGGCTTTCGGGTCATGACCCTTATGCCGTTATGCCTTTACACCGTTAGACCTTATTTATTATATTCATCAAAAAAATCATTCCCCTTATCATCTGTAATTATGAAGGCGGCCATATTCTCCACTCTGATTTTCCTGATAGCCTCCATTCCAAGATCTTCGAAATCAACCATTTCCACAGATTTGATATTTTCGGCAGCCAGAATTGCAGCAGGACCACCAATTGAACCCAGATAAAATCCTCCGTATTTTTTACATGCTTCAATTACCTGCCTGCTGCGGTTTCCTTTGGCCAGCATTATCAGCGACCCGCCCAGGCTCTGGAATTTTTCAACATAAGGATCCATACGACCAGCTGTGGTAGGACCAAAGCTTCCTGAAGGCATCCCCTTAGGAGTCTTCGCAGGACCTGCATAATAAACAGGATGTTTCTTAAGATATTCGGGCATTGGTTTGCCTTCGTCCAATAATTTCTTAATCTGTGCATGAGCAATATCTCTTGCTACTATTAATGTCCCGGTGAGATTCAACCGCCTTTTAACAGGGTGTTTTGTAAGTTCAGCGAGGATTTCTTTCATTGGTTTGTCGAGATCAATCTCAACCGGTTTTTCGAGTTCCGGAGCCTTAGCAGGCAAAAACCTGGCTGGATTTCTTTCAAGTTCTTCAAGGAAAATGCCTTGTTCTGTAATATAGGCTTTGATATTCCTGTCGGCACTGCAACTTACTCCCAGGCCGACCGGGCATGATGCAGCATGGCGGGGTAACCTGATAACACGAACATCGTGAACAAAATATTTACCCCCAAACTGTGCTCCTACTCCATATTCATGACAGATCATCTCGATCCGTTTTTCCCATTCAATATCGCGGAACGCCCTGCCTCCTGAACTTCCGGTAACAGGAAGGTGATCGAGATAACCGGCAGAGGCTTCCTTAACTGTTTTCAATGTAGCTTCAGCTGAAGTGCCACCAATCACTAGAGCCAGGTGGTATGGAGGACAGGCTGAAGTTCCCAGGTCCTTAATTTTTTCCTTAACAAACTTTACCAGCGACTCCTCATTAAGAAGCGACTTTGATTGCTGATACAAAAATGTTTTATTGGCAGAACCACCACCTTTCGTGATAAAAAGAAATTCATATTTGTTACCTTCTGTGGAATAAATATCAATCTGGGCCGGCAGATTAGATCCTGTATTCTTCTCTTCAAACATTGAAAAGGGAACAATCTGTGAATAACGCAGGTTTCTGTTCTGATATGTCTCAAAAATTCCTTTCGAGAGATGTTCCGCATCTTTACCACCAGTAAAAACATTTTCGCCCTTTTTACCAATAACAATTGCAGTACCTGTATCCTGGCATCCGGGCAGTTCCTCTTTTGAGGCTATTACAGCATTTTGCAACAACATGTAGGCAACAAAACGATCATTTTCTGATGCTTCGGGATCATCGAGAATTTTTGCCAGCTTCCCTAGATGTGATGTTCTCAGAAAAAAGGAAATGTCTGAAACTGCCTCTTTCGCAAGTAATTCCAGACCTTTCGGATCTATCTGAAGGATTTTTCTTCCACCCTGGTCAACGATTTTGACATACTCTTTTGTGAGTAGTCTGTATGATGTTGAGTCCTTTTCAATCTGAATTGGTTTCTCATAATAAAATTCTGCCATAATTTGTATTGTTATTTAATTAACAATCACCTGATTTTGAGAATGTAATATAATAATTTTCAAGAATATATCAAAGGTAATAACAAATGGGTTTTTAAACAACCTTTTTAACCGCAAAGCACACAAAGATAGAGCAAAGGACGCTAAGTATTTTGCAGATTTTAAGCTCTTTGCGAACTTTGCGATTTGCCCTTAGCGACCATTGTGGTTAAAGGATTTGATTTTCTATATGGAAATCAGAAAATCTCGCTAAATAAAAATTTTTCTTTAGCTCTGATCCCCTTTGTCGTCATCTCCAAAGTGCAGCATTCAACATCTTTATCATGCTGAAATACAAGGATATAATTTTTCTCAATAGCGAGATTCAGAAGCCTCTGTTTTTCTTCAATGGATTTCAGTGATTCAATATCATAACTCATATTCCAGATCAGTGGGATATGGGCAGAAGTAGGGATCAGATCTCCGGTATAAACCAGAGTTCTGCCTTTGTATTTGATTACTGGAATCATCAGACCCGGAGTATGGCCGTAACAAAGCATAACAGAAACGCCAGGGAACAATTCATCCTCATCATCAACAAGGTTGAGATGTCCGCTGTGCTCAATCGGTAAAATATTTTCTTCAAGAAATGAATCTGCCTCCCGTAGATTATTCTTAACAGCCCACTCCCACTGAGCCCGGCTCACATGGTATGTCGCAGCAGGAAATGTAAGTTCATAACCGTCACTTTTTTCCTTTTTCTTAACTCCTCCGCCGCAGTGATCGGCATGAAGATGGGTAAAGAAGACATCTGTAATATCTTCAGGTTTATATCCCCTGTTATTCAGCCCCTGGATAAGTCCCTCACCACCATGCAGATGAACATGCCTGAAAAATTTCTCATCCTGTTTATCGCCCCAGCCTGAGTCGACCAAAATGATATGCCCTCTGGTTTCAATTATTAATGACCTGAGAGGCAGGTCAATGAGGTTATTTTCATCGGCAGCATAAACCCTCGACCACAATACCTTTGGTACAACACCGAACATCGCTCCGCCATCAACTTTGAAACTGGCGATATTGAATAGATCAATTTTCATATATAATCTTTAATAAATTACGGACTAAAGTCCATTTTCAATTTGTTTCTATTAACCACGGGCTTAATCCCGTGGTTAATATATGCCTGACAAACAGGGCTTTAGCCCAAATCATATATGTTCATAATGCCTGAAAATTATACTAATACAATATTAATAAATTTAATACCTTTAAAATCGGTAATAACAATATAACAACCTATAAACTTCAAATTATGAAAAAAGTTCTCTCATTATTCTTTCTGTTTATTATTGCACCTCTTTTGATGGCCCAGACCGGAAAGGTTTCTGATAATCTTACAATGACGAGTAAGATCCTTAAGATGGACCGGAAATATGCAATTTATCTGCCTCCTGATTATGAAACTTCAAACCGGAGTTATCCGGTTATGTATCTTCTTCACGGAGCCGGTGATGACCAGACCGGATGGGTTCAGTTTGGAGAAGTCCTTAGCATTGCCGATGAAACAATAAAATCAGGTCTGGCAACTGCCATGATTATTGTTATGCCCGATGCCAACACCGGCAAACGTGGTTATGTTAATGATGTTAAGGGTGAATGGAGATTCGAAGACTTTTTCTTCGAGGAATTCATGCCTTTTATTGAGAAAACTTACAGGATAAAGGGTGAAAAAAGATACCGTGCCATTGCCGGCCTTTCAATGGGTGGGGAAGGCACTTTCATCTATGCATTACATCACCCTGAGTTGTTTTCAACTGCCTGCCCTTTGAGTGCAGCGACAGGGCCGAAAAATATTGAGGAACTTAAAAACTACAGACTGTGGGCAGGCGTTGAAGGAATTACAGAAGGCGAAAAAGAAGCATACTTTAAAAAATATAGTGTTCTCAACCTGATCCAAAATATGCCTGACACACAGAAAAAAGCAGTAAGGTGGTATATCGATTGCGGTGATGATGATTTTCTTTTTGAAGGAAATTCCCTTGTTCATATAGCTATGAGGATGAAAGAGATCCCTCACGAATTCAGGATACGCGATGGTGCACACAACTGGACATACTGGAGACAGTCATTGCCTAAGGTGATGGAATACGTTTCGATGGTGTTTCATCAAAATTAAAATTTGCCCCCCATCCCCCCTAAAGGGGGGCTAACCTCGTCATTTACTGATAGATATAATATTATTCGAGATTAACCCCCCTTTAGGGGGGCAGGAGGGCAAAAAAAACACGAGATTCCCCCCTTCAGGGAGGCAGTGGACAATTTAAATCGAATGCGGTTTTGATTTTTTGGCGGTAAGAAGGAACATAACCCTCATTGCAAATCTTATTGCCTGATATGAGAACCAGTCGGTAAGCTGAAATAACACTGTTTTTCGTCTGTTATATTCAGCGAAAGTAACCTGTCTGCAGTCATTATTAATGATTTCAAGAAGCAAGGATTCAAACTTTCCGGAAAATTTTTCATCCGAAATATCAACGTTTGTCTCAATACTGCCATAATCACTCAGGTGATTCATATTGTAGCTGCCAATCGTGCTCCACTTGCCATCAACGGTAGCAACCTTGGCATGAAGATTTGAAGGAAGATATTCGTAAATTTTAATATTATTCCTGAGGATAAAATCGTACAGGAAATTAGTTGCCCTTTTAAAGATTCTGGAATCAGAAACAGCTGATAAAACAATTTTTATTTCAACTCCCCTCCGGCTTGCATTCCTCAGAAGTTTTCGCTCGTTTCTTCCCGGAAGAAAATAGCTGGCAAAAATGATCATCCTTTCCTGCGAATGCCTGAGAGCATTTCTGTAACTCTTCAGAATTTCAATTTTGTTACGGTACCAGTTATTCTGAACAACTTTTAATTTAATATTTTCCGGCGAATATTCAGTATGACGGACAATTTCACGCGAACGCTCCTTCCTTTTCAGAAACGTCTTATTCCACAATTTTTTGAGGATGATCTGAACCGTCGCACACTCCGGACCTCTTAATAAAATTGCAAAGTCGAGCCACTCTTTTTCAGATTGAGTCCCATGATACCGGTCAGCCACATTCATGCCACCGATAATCGCCACCTCACCATCAGCTAGCAGGACTTTATGATGAAGCCTCAGACTCATCTGAAAACCCTTTGTAATTAGTCCGGGTGAAAATTTTCTGAAAAGGATGCCCGCTTCTTCAACCCTGGCTGTCATCTCTTTTGAAAAACTTCCGCCACCAAATGCGTCAAGCAGAAAATAAACTCTTACTCCCCTTTGAGCTGCCCTTACCAACGCATCAATAATACGCCGGCCGGTTGCATCATCATCTACAATATATGTTTGGAAGTGTAAATAATTCCGTGCATTATCAATAACCTTTTCGCATTCAGCAAAATATTGCTCTCCGCTCCTGAGAAGTCTGATGGAATGACCATTCTTATAAGTGCGTCGTACCGGGAGCTTCATTTGATTATCAGGCTTTCATATCTCTTGTACAAAGATAGAACATTAAAAACAAGATCACTATTTTCGTGTTTTTTGCATTACTTTACCAACGAAACATAATTCTGAAAAAATGAAACCAAATATCCTTACCTCCGGCTTAGTTGCTTTTCTCTGGGCGATTAGTCTGAATGCCTGTTCCCAGAATGAAAATAAAAGCTTTTCTTATGTCTTACCTCCGCATCCCAGGATTATGCTTCTTGAGGGTGACGAAGCTGCAATAAAGATGACCATTGCCTCGGACGATTTATGGAGATCGGCACATCAGTTCATAATTGACGAAAGCGATAAATTAATCGGAAAGCCTCCTGTTGAAAGAGTACTTATCGGACGAAGGCTTCTTGATAAATCAAGAGAAGCGCTAAAAAGGATTTTCTTTCTTTCATATTCCTGGCGAATGACCTCAGATTCAAAATATTTGCAAAGAGCTGAAAAAGAAATGCTTGCAGTAGCTGCCTTCACTGACTGGAACCCATCACATTTTCTTGATGTAGCCGAGATGACTATGGCCGTTTCAATTGGATACGACTGGCTTTATAAAGGACTATCGGCGGAATCAAAAAAACTGATTAAGGAGGCTATTCTGGAGAAAGGTCTTAAACCGTCACTCGACTCAAAGAACAACAGCTGGCTGAAGGCATCGCACAACTGGAACCAGGTATGTAATGCAGGAATGACGTTTGGTGCACTGGCATTGTTTGATGAAGAGACAGAGCTATCAGTCAGGCTGATAGACAGGGCAACTGCATCGATTAAACTGCCAATGGAAGATTATCTTCCCGATGGCGCCTACCCTGAAGGCTACGGTTACTGGGGATATGGCACAAGTTTCAACATTATGTTCCTTAGTGCTATGGAGAAAGCATTTGGCAAAGAATACGGGCTCACTATAAATGAAGGATTCCTGAAAACCGCAGGTTATCTTGAGAATATGACCGGCCCAACGGGCAGTCCGTTTAACTATTCTGATGCCGGTTCAGGCGGCGGTCTTCAGCCTGCAATGTTCTGGTTTGGAAACCAGCTCGGCGAACCCTCTGTTTTATGGTCAGAAAAATATATGCTTCTTAACAAGAGTTTGCCCAACGACCGGCTCCTTCCTGCAATAATGATCTGGAGTGCCGGCCTGACAATTGAAAAAATTACTCCTCCGGAGAAAACAGTATGGGTTGGTCAGGGTAAAAACCCGGTTGCATTTATACGTACCTCATGGACCGACAAAAATGCCATATATGTAGCCATGAAGGGAGGATCTCCTTCTGTTAATCATGGCCATATGGACATCGGATCATTTATTATGGATGCAAAAGGAGAAAGATGGGCAATGGATTTCGGGATGCAGGATTACAATTCCCTCGAAACTGCCGGGGTGGATCTCTGGAATATGAAACAAAACTCACAGCGATGGACAGTATTCAGGTATAATAATCTGGCTCATAATACACTTACAGTTAATAATCAGTTACAGGTTGTTGGTGGTTACGCAAAAATAAGTTCATCATCAGAAAGTCCGGATATGATGAATGCAGTTACTGATATTTCAGCTGTATATCAGGGTCTGTTGAATAAAGCGGTCAGAGGTATTGCAGTTATTGACAACCAGTATGTTATGGTAAAAGATGAAGTAGAGACCCCTGCAATTGAAACAGTGATCAGGTGGAACATGGCAACATCAGCAACTGTAAGCATTACCGGAAATAATACGGCTTTACTCACAAAGAACGGGAAAACACTCACCATGATAGTTAAGGAACCAGTTGCAATAACAATGAAAACCTGGAGTACAGTACCAACGCATCCTTATGATGCTGCTAATCCGGGAACTATTATGATTGGGTTCGAAGCTACACTACCGGCGAATACAACAGCCTCACTGACAGTCCTGTTGCTTCCGGAAGGAGCCAAAGAAAACGTGACGGTAACAGCAAAG
>JANNKF010000383.1:0-20525 GCA_031396165.1 Bacteroidales bacterium
GTTTTTGTTTGAGAGCAGAACATTAATTGTACCTCTTTTGAGAAGCATCATTGCCTCATCCCAATCCATGCTATAGAAGAGGAAAATGGAATTCCCCAGTTTTTCGTCCTTTATAATATATTTCCACTGCCACTCTCCTGATTTGCCATCAGGATTTTTTTCACATTTTCCGATAAAATCATTTATTGCTTTACTATGTGATTCAGGACCAGATACTTCAGAGTTGTTTATTATTGCAATCTTTCTTGTTACATCTGATTTTTTTGTGAAAGCAAGTCCAAGACCGGCCGACATAAGAATAGGGAAGAGTATACCCCAGAAAAGAACGCCGGGTTCGCGTATAATCTCGCGGAATAGTGCAGAAATTAACTGCCATAGCTGACTGAATCTTAGCAACTTAATCATTTATCTTCCTTCCGGTGAGTGATACAAATAGGTCGTCGAGAGTGTTACGCGGCACTTCTGGTGGTTTTGGTGCAATCGTAACAGATTCCAGAAGTTGCTTCAGGGTGCCTTCCCTCAATATAACACCATTATCCATTATGACGATATAGTCGCAGAGATTCTCTGCTTCCTCCATATAATGAGTGGTAAGGATCATGGAAGTCTGCGATTTTTCCTTCAGGCTGGTCAGAATTTCCCAAATCTCACGTCGTGCGTTCGGGTCCAATCCTGTTGTTGGCTCATCGAGCAATAGAATAGCCGGTTTGTTAATAAGTGCTATCCCGATTGCCAGTCTTTGCCTTTGTCCGCCAGAAAGATTCACAACATAGGATTTCCTTTTTTCTTCGAGACCTACAATATCGATTATCTCATTAATCCTCTCTTCTCCAAGGTTAAAGAAACTGGCAAAAAGCCTTAATGTTTCGGTTACCCTGAGCTTATCTATGAATCTTGTTTCTTGAAGGGAGAGACCGATAATATTTCTGAGTTCATCCTCATTCCCTCTCCAGCCTTTGCCCATAATTGTTATTTCGCCCTTATCGGGTTTTTGGATACCCTCTATCATCTCAACAAGCGTGGTTTTTCCTGCACCATTTGGTCCGAGGAGTCCAACAAATTGTCCTTTTGGTATTTTCAAATCAATACCTTTTACTGCCTGTACACTCTTAAAAGATTTCCAGACGTTTTTTACTTCTATTACATTATCGGTTGGCATACCCTGTTAAACAGATGTAAGTTATGAATTGTTTAGGTATTGTGGGTAAAAGGTGTAACGATATTATGGTGCAAAGGCACAACGGTACAACAGCACAATAGTATCGTACAATCCTTATTTTGTTCCGAAGAGTCTGTCGCCGGCATCACCCAGACCGGGAACTATGTATCCGTGTTCATTTAGTTTTTCGTCCATCCCTGCCAGATAGATCTGAACATCGGGATGATCTTTCATTATACGTTCTACTCCCTCAGGGGCACCAACCACACATACGAGCTTAATTGTTTTTGCTCCATGATTTTTAAGAACCTGTATTGCATCTGTTGAACTTCCTCCCGTTGCCAGCATGGGATCGAGAACCATAACAACGGCATCGGGAAGGTTATCCGGGAACTTTGAATAGTATGTCATAGGTTTAAGAGTTACATGATCGCGGTACATGCCTATGTGACCTATTCTTGCATTAGGAAGAAGATTAGAGATCCCATCTACCATTCCCAGCCCGGCCCTTAGCACAGGCACCAGGACAACTTCCATTGCAAGCTCCTGGGTGTTGCACTTCCCGAGAGGTGTTTCTATTGTTATATTTTTCACAGGAAGATCGCGGGTTATCTCGTATGCCATCAGTCCGGCAATCTCCTCCAGCGTCTCGCGAAAATCTTTTGTGCCTGTCTCCTTGCGTCGCAGGAGTGTAAGTTTATGAGTTAACAGCGGATGTTTTAGCAGGTTAAGCATATGATATTATTTTATCCATTTCTCCACAGCTTCAGGACTTAATCCGGATAAACCAAGCTTGTTCTTTTTATTATAGCCATTAAGGTCATTTGCAAGTTTTCCGGGTTTTTCTGTCTCTTTTAGTTTTGAGATCGTAGTGAATCCAAGTTTTTTCAGTGGTTCAATCCATTCTTCAGGAATTCCGAGTGCAGAATATTCTTCCTTCGGGCTTTCTGATTTAGTTTTTTGGATTTCAGGCTTCATCTGAGGGAAGAAGAGAACATCCTGAATTGAGGCCTGGTTGGTCAGAAGCATGGTCAGCCTGTCGATTCCCATTCCCATTCCTGAAGTAGGAGGCATGCCATATTCGAGTGCCCTAACAAAATCCATATCAATGAACATGGCTTCATCATCGCCCTTTTCCGAAAGTTTGAGCTGATCCTGGAACCTGTCCATCTGATCGATCGGATCGTTTAACTCGGAATAGGCATTTGCAATCTCTTTTGTATTAATAAAGAGCTCAAATCTCTCGGTCACTCCCGGCTTGCTTCTGTGTTTTTTGGTAAGAGGTGAAGTCTCTGTCGGATAGTCAATTATGAATGTGGGCTGAATAAGAGTGTGTTCACATTTTTCACTGAAGACCGCATCAATAAGTTTTCCTTTACCCATTGTCTTATCATGTGGGACTCCCAGTTTATCACATACTTTTATCAGCTCTTCCTCATCCATTCCCGAGATATCAATACCGGTATTTTCACTGATGGAATCGAGCATTGTGATCCTTTTAAATGGTGTTTTTAGACTGATTGTTTTATCGCCGAACACAATCTCAGTTTTCCCATGAAGGTCAAGTGCTGCTTTCTGAATGATCTCCTCAGTGAAACTCATCATCCATTCATAATCCTTATATGCAATATAGATCTCCATAACCGTAAACTCAGGATTATGGGTCCGGTCCATACCCTCATTGCGGAAATCCTTGGCAAATTCATAGACTCCTTCGAACCCCCCAACTATTAAACGCTTGAGATAAAGCTCGTTAGCTATTCTTAAATAAAGCGGTATATCAAGCGCATTATGATGAGTTTTAAATGGGCGGGCAGTAGCACCACCGGGTATCGGTTGAAGTATTGGTGTTTCAACTTCAAGGTAGCCTTTTGAGTTGAAAAGTTCGCGCATCGATTGAAGGATCTGTGTACGTTTTCTGAAAACATCGCGCACCTGAGGATTCACTATCAGATCTACGTAACGCTGACGGTAACGCATTTCCGGATCGGTTACAGCATCAAATAAAATCCCGTCTTTTTCTTTAACAACCGGTAGAGGACGGACAGATTTGCAAAGAACCGTAAATTCGTCAACATGAACAGTTGTTTCACCCATCTGTGTAACAAAAACATGTCCTTTTACGCCAATGATATCACCGATATCGAGAAGATGTTTAAACACAGTATTATACATTGTTTTGTCTTCTCCCTTACAAACGTCATCGCGGCGGATATAGATCTGAATTCTTCCCGAAGAGTCCATCAGTTCTGCAAATGAGGCATTCCCCATAATACGGCGGCTCATTATTCTGCCAGCCAGGCAAACTTCCTGATAATTATTTTTTTCGGGTGAATAGTTTGAAAGGATATCGTGCGAAAAGGCATTGGTTTTATATTCGGCAGCAGGGTAGGGATCAATACCAAGTTTTCTTAATTCAACGAGTGATTCCCGTCTGATCTGCTCCTGTTCGCTTAAGTTCATGTTACTCATCTGATTTTAAAATTTGTGCAAAGATAGAAAAATTCATGTTTCAGAGAGTATCAGTGAACTACCCTTTCAGAGCCTTAAGCTCTGCATCGAATTTTTCTCCTATCCGCTTTGTAACCGGTCCGGGGAGACCTTCTCCCAGAGTATTCCCACCAAGATCGGTTACCGGGGTAACCTCTGCTGAAGTATTTGAGATAAATGCTTCCTGGATAAATCTTATCCTGTTTTCAATTAATGCCTCCTCACGTATTCTTATTCCCAGATCCTGTGCTATTCTTAAAATGTTCTTCCTTGTTACGCCCGACAGGATGTTATTTGATTCGGGATGAGTAAACAGAGTGCCATCAATTACGAAGAAAATATTTGATCTCGAACCTTCAGTGATTATCCCATTCCGGACAAATATGCACTCTTTTGAACCGTTCTCGTGAGCTTCCTGAAAGCTTATCGTGTTAGCAAGAAGTGAAATAGATTTTATATCGCATCTGCTCCATCTGATATCATCTTTAAGCATCACTTTTATGCCATTTTCCCTTGAAACTGTGTCGGGTCTGAAGTTCCAGGCATAGGCATAAACAGTTGGTTCAACATCAGGTGAAGGGAAAGCATGTGTTCTCTTTGCTGCACCCCTGGTTACCTGAAGATAGATCATTGCCGGTCCGTTCTCAAACTTGTTCATTTTTAGAAGTTCGGCAGCTATTGATGGAAAATTGTCGGTTCCGGTCCAGTTAATTCTCAATTCTCTCAGACTCCTTTTTAACCTCATCAGGTGACTCTCCATATCGTAGAAGAATCCTTCGTACCATCTTACGACCTCATAAACACCATCAGCTAAAAGGAATCCGCGGTCGTCGGGACTGATTTTCACCTCTTCTTTCGGAAGAAATTTGCCATTAAAATAGACTGTATCCATATTTATTAATTTATTTGCGCCCCCCAACCCCCCTGAAGGGGGGCTAATATGCTGTTAAAATGAGAATTAAGTTTAAAAAATCAAATCAATTCATAATGATATTTACTCCCCCTTTAGGGGGCAAGGGGGCGAAAATCCGGAATAATTATTTCAGTTTTATATTCAATTGCCATCCTTGCCTCTTCAGGAGATGATGCATTTCCGCAGGCAGCCTGAACGAAAAGAGAAGCCCCGAGAACTGTTGTTTCTTTATGGTCGATAATTTTGAGAGGCACACCCGTATAATTTGCCCTGAGCTGATTCCAGAGCCTGTTTTTTGATCCGCCACCAACGCAAAGTATACTTTCAGTTTTAAAACCACCCGCTGTCTCGAGGGCTCTCTTGCCTTCCAGAAGTCTTTCTGACAGGGCTTCAAGCATAGCACGGTAAATTTCATCCCTTGTAGTTTCCATCGTCAGTCCGAGGATCTGTCCGGACGGTTTTCCTTTAAGTTCTTCATAAAACTTCGGTACAACCTTTACTCCATTCGATCCGGCAGGAACTTTTTCGGCACCTGATATCATGGCTTCGTAAACACCCTCCTTCACGTCCCCGTAAAGGTTTCTTTTCCCCCATTCAAGGATGCCGGAAGCAATCCATTGATTTCCAATATTATACAATCCCGGTCTGGCATCCAGTTCAGTTGTAATACTCATATCCAGCTGCTCCCTGCCCGATCTGGAGTCTTCAGCTCTTACCATGAGAATTTCCCACGTACCCGAACTGAGTACAGGCTGATTTTTTTCAGCACCTGATCCAAAAATGGCAAACTGGGTATCGTGTCCTGTGGCAACCACCTGAGTTCCTTTTGGGATTGAAGTTTCAGAAGAAGCTTTTGCATTTACCTTTCCGGTAATAGTTCCGGGTTCAACCAGTGTTCCAAGTTTTTCAGGCGGGAAATTGATTTTTCTTAGGATGGTTTCAGAAACTCCGCGGGTTTTAAGGGATGTAAGCATTGAAGTTCCCGACATAGTAGTGTCATTAACCATCTCACCTGTAAGAAAATATGAAAAGATAGATGGCATGAAAAGGAACCGGTGGCTTTTTTCGACTATTTCTGGTTTATGTTCAACAAACCAGATAAGTTTATTAATGGTATTGAATGTAAAAGGAAGAACCCCGCATTCCCTGTATAAATCAATGAGGGGTATATATATGTCTATCCCGGCCATGATAGTATTGGTCCGTTCGCATTGCCATGAAATGACCGGATAAAGCATTTTACCGGATTTATCGAAGAGGGTGCCGTCAACACCAAAAGTGGTGACTGTAACCCCGGCAATCAGACTCGCATTTATCTGACCTACAACCTTTTTTGATAGAAGGCACATCTTTTCCCAGATCTCCCTGACATCCCAGATCCTGTATGACGGGTAAAAAGGGTCGGGTTGTGTATTATTTGGCAGTGATTCAGAGGCGAGGATCTCACCTTTGCTGTTAATTGCAATAACTCTTACATTCGTTGCTCCGCAATCAAAAACGATTACAATATCACCTCTTATCATTATCCCATGCCTTTCAGAAATGCCATTGAAGTTCCGGCGATTATCAATCCGACGAAGTATAATGCAAGTACAAGTATTAACAGAACCCCTGTATATACAAAGTAGTTTTTCAAATTCTTAAATGCTTTATGAAGCTCTTCCTTACTTAATGTCTGAAGAGCATTTCGTGTATGTCTGGAGAAACGAAACAGGAAGAAGACAGGGAAGAAATATAGTAATGCCATAATAAGAATTATAACATATAGCCAGACCTGAGGAAATCCAAAACCCATTTCGGCCGATTTAAATACAGACAAAAACGTCCCTGCAAGCAAACCGAATATTATCATCAGACCCAGAAAAATGAATCCGATAATAGCGAAGAACATTGTCCATTTCCAGGTGGTGTTCAGATATCTGAGTGTGGCGTCTTCAATCTCTATTTTGCGTGGTTCCTGACTGTTTTCCATATTTATTCAATAATAATTATTTATAGATAGCTCCATAGGTCTGACAAGCCCGGTAATCAGAACCTTCCTTGTCCATACCAAATGCGTTCCATGAACTTGGACGGAAGACCTTGTCCTCATCTACGTTATGCATACTGACGGGTATTCTCAGAATTGAAGCGAGTGTGATCAGGTCAGCTCCGATATGCCCATAACTTGAAGCACTGTGATTTGCACCCCAGTTAGCCATAACGGAATAAACATCGGTAAACGGTCCCTTACCGGTCAGTCTTGGAGTGAACCACGTTGTTGGCCAGGTCGGGTTTGTTCTGGCAGTGAGGATCTTATTCATTTTTCCCGGAAGCTCTACAGTCCACCCTTCAGCAAGTTGCAAAACAGGACCAAGTCCCTTTACAAGGTTTACTCTTGATATTGTAATTGGCATTGTGCCTTTTGTATCGAACTGTGAAGAGAAACCACCTCCTCTGAAATAACCAATATCTGCAGGCTCCCATGTTGTTGCCGCGAGACATTCTTCAGCATCCTTTGAGGTAATATCCCAGAATGGTTTGATGCAAGAATCTCCCTTAAGGGTCTGCCTTCCTGAAAAATCGAGGGCTGATGCACCTGAATTGATCAAATGGATCACACCGTTTGCTGCAAGACCATCGGGTTTTATTTTTGTTACTCTTTTTATTGCTTCAGGACTCCAGTACGTCCTGATATCAGAAAACATCTGGGCAGTATTTGAAAGAAGATAACCGAAGAGCATTGGAACGCCATTCATTGCATCGTTCTCCGTTGCAACAAGATACGGAGGTCTTATGCCATTCCAATCAAAGGAGGAACAAAGTATAGCCTCAAGAAAGTCGCCATTTGGCATATGATCAGTCCACTGTCGCTGACCCTGGAAACCTGACAGAATTGCATTATGTCCAAGTGCTTCTTCACCGAATCCCAGCTTCCTGAGTTTGGGGTTTCCAACCATAAGATCACGGGCTATAAGTGTCATTTTAACAACAGTTTCCCATTCCTTGCCTTTCTGTTTTCCCGATTTCGGTGTCTTATTGGTATCTTTTCCTTCCTTACAGTACTTTTTTGTCCATTCGAGGGCTTTCTTATATTCGTCTTTATCAAAGATCTCCTCGTTCAGGCGACGGTTGAATTCGCTCATATCAACATACTCGTTTCTCATTCCCAGATACTCCTGGAAGAAATCTTCCCGTACAATTGAACCTGCAATACCCATTGAAACAGAGCCCATTGATAGATATGATTTCCCTTTCATAAATGCAGTTGCCAGACCGGCTTTTACAAATCTGAGGATCTTTTCACTCACATCGGCTGGTATCGACTGATCACCTGAATCCTGCACATCATGTCCATAGATCCCGAAAGCAGGCAGGCCTTTCATTGTATGTCCGGCCAGTGCGGCTGCAAGATAAACTGCCCCGGGACGTTCAGTTCCATTAAAACCCCATATGGCTTTTGGAATTTCAGCATTCATATCAATTGTTTCACTTCCGTAACACCAGCAGGGAGTAACTGTAAGGCTCACCCCTACACCGTTCTTGCTGAATTTTTCCGCGCACATAGCTGCTTCAGCTACACCGCCAATACAAGTGTCGGAGATTACGCACTCGACAGCTTTCCCGTTTGGGTATTTGAGACTTGAGGAAATCAGATTTGCAGCACCCTTTGCCATATTCATCGTCTGGACTTCAAGAGACTCTCTTACGCCCATCATTCTTCCATCTATAGTCGGACGTATCCCCACTTTTGGGTAATCACCTATGACTGTCTGATAGTTATGATTTACCTTTAACTCAGTTTTTGCCATTTGTGGTATATATTTATATTAATAAAATTGTTAATATTGAAGGTTAACAAATATAGGTTATTTTGAAGTGTAACCCGAACCATAGAGTTTAATTTTTGTTTGCCTGTTAGAAGTCGTTTTGATAACTTTATCATTATGAAGAATTAAGATAACCCTTCATTGTTCAAATTCCCGTTGTTCAAAAATTACAGAATGAAAAGTATTGCATTGTATCTGTTTTTCTTAATTACATTGACTGTTTCACCTTCCAGCGGACAGAGTGATTCACTTGACAAAAGACTTAGTAAGACGGATTCGCTTAGAAGTAACTTTACTTTGTTTGGAAGTACTGATATTCTGAATGTTACTATCAGAATGGATCTTACCAGCTATATCAGGAAAAATCTTAAAGAGTCATCTCAGGATGCTGAATTAACAATTCATCTGAGTGATACTGACTCTATGAATCTGAATACAAAGGTCAAATACCGAGGAAAATTTCGATTTGACAATTGTGGTTTTCCGCCAATGGAGGTTGGGTTCAAAAAGCACTTGCATGCTTATTCAGATACTGACAAGATAAAGAAAATTAAACTTGTAACTCATTGTGATGCCGGAAATGCCAGCGATGAATACGTTCTGAGAGAATATCTGGTTTATAAGCTGTTCAATACACTTTCCGACACCAGTTACCGGGTCCGGCTGCTTCGGATAACTTATATTGATACCGAGCTAAGGAAGAAAACAATCACACAATACGGTTTTTTCATTGAGCCAAATAATATTCTTGCAAACAGGTTACAGGCGAATGAAGTAAAAATAAAAAATCTTACTCAGAGATATATTCAGCCTGATGTGATGGACAGAATTTCAATTTTTAATTACATGGTTGCAAACTGGGATTGGAATATTCCAAATCTTCAGAATGTGACAGTATTTAAACCTTATTATATTGCCAGTCCCGGATCAGGAATAGCGGTTCCCTATGATTTTGACCTGAGTGGGATCGTAAATCCTGATTATGCAGTGCTTCCGGAAGAGTATGGATTAAAAACTTCACGTGACCGTATATTCCTTGGCATTTGCAGGACAAAGCTGGATTTCCTTCATGATCTTCAGTATTTTGCGAGAAAGAAGCAGGAAATGTATGATAACATTAATTCTTTTCCATACTTAACTCAGAGAGCAAAAAAAGATATTACAAACCTCCTTGATTCCTTTTTCTTCCAGCTTGAAAAGGAGAGAAACCTGGAATATCTCCTAGATTATTTTTCAGATTCCTGTAAACAACTATAATGTTGTTTCAGGGGTGACACTTTTCAATATTCTTATTTTCACTCACCTTTTTTATAACTTTGCTGCTTCGTAAATCAGACAAAGTATGGAGAAAAGCAGACGCCTGCCGGGATGGCTTAAGATGCAGAGAGCCAGCGGCGAAAACTATTCCAGGGTCAGACATATTGTTTTGGAGAATCACCTTCATACCATCTGCACCAGTGGTAATTGTCCGAATATAGGTGAATGCTGGAATGCAGGAACAGCTACATTTATGATCCTGGGTGATGTTTGTACAAGAGCATGTAAATTCTGCAGTACAAAGACAGGCAACCCACTTCCTCCCGATCGTGGTGAGCCGGAGAGACTGGCCGCTTCTGTCAGAAGTATGCGCCTTAAACATTGTGTTATTACCTCGGTCGACCGTGATGACCTTCCCGATGGCGGAGCATCTGTATGGGCTGCGACAATACTGAAGGTTAAAGAGTTTAATCCCGGAATTACGATGGAAACCCTCATTCCGGACTTTGATGGGTTACCTGAAAATATTCAGAAAGTTATTGACGCAGCACCTGAAGTTATATCACACAATATAGAAACCGTGCGCCGTCTGACACCTATTATCCGGACCAAAGCAAAATATGACAGGAGTCTCGGGGTATTGAGATATATCGCGATGAAAGGCAGAACCGCGAAGTCAGGTTTTATGCTGGGATTGGGCGAAAGTGAAGAAGAAATAATTCAGACAATCAAAGATATTTATGAAACAGGGTGCAAGATCCTTACTATCGGTCAATATCTTCAGCCCGGTTTAGGGTATATGGAAGTAGTGGAATATATTTCTCCCGAAAAGTTTGAAGTATACAGGGTTGAAGCCTTAAGAACAGGATTCACTTTTGTTGAGAGTAGTCCGCTGGTCAGGTCCTCTTTTCATGCTGAAAATCATGTAAAGGCCGGATAAATTGATTATATTAGCACAACTTAACAAGAGATTTGTAATTGAGCTATAGAGTTGTATATAAGGATATTGGAATAAAGGATTATAAGGAAACCTGGGATTTTCAAACAATAATCTTTGACAAACTCGTCGAAAATAAGAAACAGGGAAATTCTGTATCAGGTTCTTCCTCGAGAGATTTGTCCGGAACGTTTATTTTTGTGGAGCATCCTCATGTTTATACACTCGGGAAAAGCGGATCTGAGAATAATCTTCTTCTTGATTATATACAGCTTCGGGCAAAGGATGCATCGTTCTATAAAATTGACAGGGGAGGAGATATAACCTATCACGGACCAGGTCAGATAGTAGGTTATCCGATTTTTGATCTGGAGCTTATTGGGGTTGGATTGAAAGAGTATATTTTCAAACTGGAGGAAGCTATCATTAGAACCGTTGGAGAACTTGGAATTGTTGCATCACGCCTCGAAGGAGGGACAGGGGTATGGCTTGATCCGGAAATTCCGGGCAAAGCAAGAAAGATCTGTGCAATAGGAGTCAGAGCAAGCCGGTTTATTACCATGCATGGTTTCGCATTCAATGTAAATACTGACCTGACATATTTCAATAATATAAATCCTTGCGGATTTACCGATAAAGGGGTCACATCACTTGAGAAGGAGCTGGCAGGCAGGCAGGATTTTGATTTGATTAAAACAATAGTCAGGAGAAATCTGCAGGAAATTTTTAATATTGAGTGGGATAATCATTAAAGGGATGGAAAAGAGCTGGGTTGTGAAGGAAAAAGGTGAAACTGCAGTTGTGAAACAACTTGCCGGAGCCCTTGGTGTATCTGATTCCCTTGCAAACCTGATGGTTCAGAGAGGTATTACAACATCCGGGGAAGCAGCGGCTTTCTTCAACCCAAGCCTCGATTACCTGCATGATCCTTTTCAGATGAAGGATATGAATATTGCAGTAGACAGGATCTCAACGGCAGTAAAGAAAAATGAACGGATTTTAGTTTATGGCGATTACGATGTTGATGGAACAACAGCTGTAGCCCTCATGTATTCGTTCCTGAAAGATCAGTATTCAAATGTTGATTATTATATACCCGACAGATATAAAGAGGGTTATGGTGTTTCATTCCAGGGTCTTGATTTTGCTTTTCAGACCAACTGCAAAGTGGTAATAACACTTGATTGTGGAATAAAGGCTGTGGAGAAGGTCAAGTATGCCCGAACCAAAGGCCTGGATGTTATTATCTGTGATCACCATCTGCCGGGTGATGAGATCCCAAAAGCAGTTGCTGTTCTTGATCCAAAACAGCCGTCATGTAACTATCCCTATAAAGAATTATCAGGTTGCGGAGTCGGATTTAAACTCATTCAGGCTTATGCAAGAGTTCATGGCATACCGTTCAGTGCCATAGCACATTATCTCGACCTGGTTGCTGTCAGTATCGCATCAGACATCGTTCCCATTACCGGTGAAAACAGGGTTATGGCTTATTTTGGACTGAAGCGGCTGAATGAATCTCCACGTACCGGATTGAAAGAACTGATCCGCGAAGCGGAAGTAACACGGGCACTAACTATTGAGGATGTTGTTTTTAAAATAGGTCCGCGTATAAATGCCGCAGGAAGAATGGAGACAGGGAGCAAGGCGGTAGATCTTCTTGTCTCATGCGATACCGGTCTGGCAACCGGGATAAGTAAAGAGATTAATAACTTTAACATAGAACGCCGTACTGTCGACAGAAGTATAACCACTGAGGCAATGCGTATGATTTCGGAAGATCAGCGAACGGTAAATTCAAGAACTACAGTACTTTACAACCCTAATTGGAAAAAAGGAGTTATAGGAATTGTTGCTTCGAGGCTGATCGAAACATACTACCGTCCTACAGTAATACTTACAGAGTCTAACGGATTTGCAACAGGCTCCGCAAGATCGGTACAGGGCTATGATCTGTACGCAGCCATTGAATCTTGCAGCGATCTGCTGGAGAGTTTTGGAGGACACATGTTTGCAGCAGGGCTCACACTTAAAAAGGAGAATATACGACCATTTATGGATAGGTTCGAACAATACGTCAACAGTACAATAAGCGATGAGCAACTTGTGCCGAGGATCTTTATCGATACGGAGTTATCCTTTATAGAGATAAATGAAGATTTCTTCAGAACTATGAGCCAGTTCCAGCCTTTTGGTCCGGAAAATATGTCACCGGTCTTCATTTCAAGAAATGTTTTTGATACCGGATCGGGACGTATGGTAGGATCCAGTGGAGAGCATCTGAAACTTGAACTCTGTCAGGAATCAACCGGACAAAAAAGTTTCTCTGCAATTGCATTCAGTCAGGCCGATCATTTCGAATATATTAAAGGCGGAAACCCGTTTGATATCTGTTATTCATTGGAGATGAATGAGTTCAGAGGAAACAGGAACCTGCAGTTGAATGTCAGGGACATTAAAACACCGGGGGAGAAGTAGAGGGAAGCGGAGAAGAGGAGACTAAGAGATGAAGAGACTTTGTGGTAAAAAAAAGACTCAGGGCATGGTGCGACTTTGCTCAGCATGAAGGGTTGAGGTTGCAGGTTACCATACTTAAAACATTATTTTCAGCTGAAATTTTAATTCCTCATTATTTTCTGTATTAATGTCAGATTTGGATATTGATGTTATTCCATATTTGAGTCTTATTTCTGCAGCATCACCAATATCCCATTTTACCATAATATAGCTGCGGCTTCCTTCTCCCGATAAGGCGGGAATGCTGAAGCTGTAAAGCAGATCGTTTTCATAAACATAGATCCTGGAATCCCAGTCATCGGTTTTGAACATGCTGTATCTTAGCCAGAATGAAACCGGGATACTGTTGAACCTGAAGATCACATCCTGAGAAAGAAGCATACCCCTGCTGCCTGACGGATTAGAAACCTTATAGTCAATTCTGGTGCCGATTATGAGATTGTCGGATATGGAATATCTTGTTGAACCTTTAATGCTTCTGGCTATGATTTTCTTTTGCTGAGGAATTCCATTGCATTCTTTATCATCAGAGATGGTGAGCCTGTAATTATATAAAGCTTCGATTGTTAATTTTTCTGTTGGTAAATACCTGACCCTTATTTCCTGTTTCAGACCATGTGAAGGGGAGCTGCACCGGTACTTCAGCCATGGGTAGCGTTGGATGTCAACACCTCCAGATATGAAAAGATGTTTTGCTGCTTCAAAGCTGAAGTTTCCAATAATTCCCTGTTCATTTCCGTTTACCGATGCAGAAGAAGGGCCCTTTCCATGAAAACTTGAAAAGCCCGAATTGTAATCCCTGAATAAGAAATTTATACTGAATCTGTCAGAAGGCCGCAATGTAACTCCTTGAATAACAGCACGTTTAAACGACTCATTTACAGACACTTCACCAAACAGTAAGATCTTTTTAATGAGGCTGTTGTAGTAGAAAGTGTAAATTGAACCGATATCCCCGTGAAAATCGAAGATCGCTTCCGGAACATTTACTTTGTTGATCATCGGCATCGATAGCCTGTCCTGAGACAAGGTTAATCCTATCCTGAAGCTATTAAAGTTGTAAGAGAGATTAATTCCGTATGAAATATCCTTCAGAACATCTTTTTTCAGAAGCTGAGAGGAGGAAGTGTGAAGACCTGCCCTGTATATGTTATCAACTTGTTCAATTGAAGTATCTGTTTCTGATACAGTTGAGGCATCAATCAGATTTCCGGAACAGAATACGGAGATTCCCAGATTTTTAATAATAAACTCCCCTGCAACACCTCTGAAAAAATTATTTTCATCTGTTGATGTATATGGTCTGATTTCATTTCTCGCAGCCATATAACCCGGAGCCGAGAGTGACAAACCTGTCCTGATCGCGGTATTGATATTGGTACCCTGTCCGAAGCGGGCTGAAAAATCACCCACAATAATCCTCCTGATGATACCTGTTCCGTTATAAGCAATATGTGCTGACAGAAAATCGGGAAGGGGAGGATTTCCGTACAGGATTTTTTCCCCGGGATCCTTTTCTGCTGTGAATCCTCCGCTTACTTTCCCCGATGTAAATCTGTATTTTGTGAGCATTTTGATTTGGGAACCCAAAAATGAACTGTCATTGCTCAATGGTTTGTATGAGATATTTGTAATGAGTCTGTTTCTCCAGCTGGCAGAATAGGTTGAAGATTTGATTTTAAGTTTGTTTTCAAGGGTAATGAAAGGCGACAACAACTCTGCTGTTTCCTTGTCGAATCCTGGTATATTGCCCAGTTCAAAAACAGATAATAGCAGGCCAGATGAATGCAGATAATCAACGAGAGCTTTCACCTGAAAATCAGTTAAGAAAAAGAGTCTGGAGATCTCATCTTCCGATGCGGAATTAACTATAACAGGGTTTTCTGAAAGTTCCTGCAGGCGGTCGATATACTGCGAAACAGCTTCCGGATCATTTTCATCATCAGCGAGTTGCTCTGCGATTGTAGTTATTATCTCAGACAAATTTTTCTCCTGGCAAAGAGCCACTTCTGTAAATAGGGAAAATGAAACAGGCAATAAAAATTTGAAAAAAAGTATAAATTTTTTATTAACCGCAAAGCACGCAAAGTAATGCGCAAAGCACACAAAGGAGTTTAAAAACGTATTAATCTTCTTCATTCCCTCAGTTAATTCTTTACATTCTGTTCGCTATTCTTCTTATTCCATCTTTGAGGAACGATACATTAAAGTTTATAAGCAATCCAAGTTTGTAACCGCCAAGCTTCATGTAGGTAAGTGTTTGAGCAAAATGAACCTCATTCAATGCTTCTACGCTTTTTATTTCTATTACCACCTTACGTTCGACAAGTAAATCTATTCTATAGCCACATTCAAGTTTTACATCTTCATAGACAAGAGGCATTGATTTTTCCTTTTCAACATAAATGTTTTCCTTATTAAACCGATAGAATAAGCATTCTTTATAAGCACTTTCCAGCAACCCTGGTCCAAGAGATTTGTGAACTTCAATTGCAATGCCGATTATTCTATTTGATATCTCATTCTCATTCATGATATAGTGCAATTAATTTGTATCTCGTTAGTGTCTTTTCTCTGCGTTCTTTGCGTCAATACTTAGCGAACTTTGCGGTTAATGGATTTCGTTTTTCTTAATGAATTTTGAAAATTAGTGATGCAGAGGACGTTACACCAAGTTTATCATGAGTTCTGAAGCCCAGATCAATCAGTACAATTTTTGTTAAGTACCCCAATCCAAAACCGAAAGAATTGTTTTCGGTGCTGTATCCTCCTCTGATCCAGAGTCTTTTCGCAGCCTCATATTCGAGACCCGTTTTTAATATCAGGGTACTCCCGGAGCTCATCTCAGCCTCAACACCTGCAAAAAGTGATGTTCCGAGATTAGATCCGGCACCCACCCTGAGTATTGATGGCATTGAACTTTTTCTTACAGAATTCGGTACAGGGTTGAACAGATGAATACCGATACATAAGTTATCTGATGGGGAGAGCAATAGTCCGGCTTCGCATGTAATAAGCTGATTATTATCATATTCTCCGGGAGCCCTTTCGGAGAAATAATCAACCTGAACACCTGCAGCAAGTTTCTCGGACAACTTCATTCCGCATGCCAGTCCGGCGAGTTCTCTTTTAAAATCTTTATATCCGAAATGGGAGTAGACACCTCCGATCACAGTTTTTCCGGCGGGGAGAGTGAATGCCGCTGAACTGGTACCAAGTTCAGTTATGCCGAACCTGTTTTCATAATTGAAACCGGCTGAAAATGAGGCATTATATGCCATGGAAGCCTGGTTATGAAATGAGCCCCAGAACGACCTCTTCATAACACATACATATCCCATTCCTGCTTCACCGGCTCCGGCAAACTGACGATATGGATTCTCGCCAGAGGCGGTTAAAGAGAGAAAAACTGATAAGAAAGAAACAATTATTTTCAGCAGCGAGCTCAACTGTTTCAAAATTGTACACTAAGATACAAAAAAAATCAATTCTGAAAACAGAATTGAATTTTTTAAGTGCCTAAAGTACCTAAAGTGCCTAAAGTGCTTAAAACTTTAAATTAACTCTAGGCATTCTAGGCACTCCGAACTTTAGTCACTTCTTAGTTTGTCTTATACTGATATTTTACCGCCTTCAGTTCCTCGTTGGCCTGAACGATCTTCTTTTTGAGGGATTCCTTGTATTTTACTACCTCTTTCATGACGTTCTTGTCGCCAGTTGCGATTATTTGTGCAGCAAGAATACCGGCATTCTGAGCGGCATTAACCCCGACGGTTGCAACGGGGATTCCCGGAGGCATCTGCAGGATCGAGAAAATTGAATCGAGTCCTTCAAGTGAGGCTTTTATTGGCACCCCGATAACCGGAAGCGGTGTCATTGCAGCAATAACTCCCGGAAGATGAGCTGCCATACCTGCCGCAGCTATAATTACTTTAATACCACGTCCCTCGGCATTTTTTGCAAACTTTTCAACTTCTTCGGGTGTCCGGTGAGCCGAGAGTGCGTTCATCTCGAAAGGGATCCTGAAACTGTTTAAAATATCTGCTGTTTTTTCCATTACCGGCAGGTCAGACATGCTGCCCATTATGATGCTTACTATCGGTTCCATTTAGATATTATTTAATTTAACTTGCTAATAAGGACAAAAATAAGCCATTTTTTTCATATTTTTGCACCGCCAAACAGCTCAAATTTTGCCGTAATGAAAGAAATCCAGATACTGGATAAAACATTCAGAGAATTTATATCAGAGGAATCAATCCAGACCAGGGTAGGTGAACTTGCAAAACAGATGAACAGCGAACTTGCAGGTAAAGAAGTTGTATTCCTGGGAATACTCAACGGGGCATTCCTTTTTGCTGCAGATCTTTTCAGACGGATTGAAATGAACTCAAGGATCTCATTTGTGAAGCTGGCCTCATATGAAGGCACATCATCCTCAGGAAAAATCAAAGAGCTTATCGGATGGAACGAGGATATTAAGAATAAAACCATCGTAGTAATTGAAGATATTGTTGACACAGGAAATACTCTGGAACTGATTGTTGGTGAACTGATGCTCAGGAAAGCCTCAGAGATAAGGATAGCCGCACTGCTCCATAAACCCGATGCATATAAGAAAAATATTCCCCTCGATTATGTCGGATTTGAGATCCCGAATAATTTTGTTGTTGGTTACGGTCTCGATTACGACGGCTACGGAAGAAACCTTCCCTCAGTTTATACATTAGTAAAATAATTCATAATTTATAATTAGTAATATAAGATCTTAATATGGTTAATTTTTTGATTTTTGGACCTCCCGGATCAGGTAAGGGAACACAGTCAGTAAGACTGGCTGAAAAATTTAATTTATTACATCTTTCAACAGGCGATATGCTTCGTGCCGAGATTACTGCCGGTACAGAACTTGGTAAGAAAATGAGCCTTATAATGTCGAAAGGCGAACTGGTACCCGATGAGGTAGTGATTGAAATGATAGCTAACAAGATTGATAACAGCAAGGGTAATGCAGGATTCCTTTTTGATGGGTTCCCCCGAACTGTTGCACAAACTGTTTCCCTCGAAAAAATGCTTAATGACAGGAGAATGAAGATCGATCAGATGCTTGTCCTTGATGTTGACCATGATGAGCTTGTGAAGAGACTGATTGCGAGAGCAGAATTATCAGGCAGACCCGATGATAAAGATCCGGCAGTTATTGAAAACAGAATCGATGTTTATAAGGAAAAAACCGAACCGATAATAAAATATTGCAGCGACAGGGGTATATATCAGCCTGTTAAGGGAATGGGGTCTATTGATGATATCTTCAGCAGACTCGATGGTTTTATGAAAAAATTCGTTTAAGGTTTTAATTAAGTCTTTTCTTAACCGCAAAGTTCGCTAAGCTGGCGCAAAGAACGCTAAGGGAGTAATTTTTTGCGTGCTTTGCTAAAAACCTTTGCGACCATTGCGGTTAATGGATTTATGATTTACGAAATATGGAATTGGTATAAGTTATAGTTCTTTAAATAACAGGAAATGTCAGGATCAAACTTTGTTGATTATATTAAAATTTACTGTCGCTCCGGTAACGGAGGTTCAGGTTCTGCACATTTCCGCAGAGAGAAATTCGAACCAAAAGGCGGTCCCGATGGTGGCGACGGTGGTAGAGGCGGACACATTATTCTCAGAGGAAATGAACAGATGTGGACACTGTTACACCTTAAATATCAGAGACATATCTTTGCTGAAAACGGAGTTGGTGGGAGCAAACAAACTTCAACAGGTGCCGATGGCAAGGACGTAATTGTACAGGTTCCTCTTGGAACTATTGCAAAGAATGCTGCCACTGGGGAGGTGCTTTTTGAAATAACTGTTAATGGGGAGGAAAAGATTCTCGCAAAAGGTGGCAGGGGTGGACAGGGTAATGTTCATTTTAAATCCGCTACGCATCAGACCCCAAGGTATGCCCAGCCGGGTGAGATAGGTGTTGAAGAGGAATTTATACTCGAACTTAAGATCCTTGCTGATGTCGGCCTTGTAGGATTTCCAAATGCCGGCAAATCGACACTTCTTTCTGTTGTATCTGCTGCCAAACCCAAAATTGCAGATTATGCTTTTACAACTCTTGTTCCGAATCTTGGAATAGTAAGTTACAGGGACGAAAAATCGTTTGTGATGGCAGATATTCCCGGTATCATTGAAGGCGCACATGAGGGGAAGGGTCTGGGAATAAGGTTTTTGAGACATATTGAGCGAAACTCAATGTTGTTATTTATGGTTCCGGCCGACAGTAAAAACATAAGAGCTGAATACGAGATCCTTGTAAATGAACTGAAGATGTATAATCCCGAACTGCTTGATAAAAAGCGTGTTCTGGCAATATCAAAGACAGATATGCTTGATGAAGAGCTGATAGATGAGATACGAAAAGACCTTCCTGATGTGCCGCGGGTATTCATCTCTTCCATTACAGGTGTTGGTCTTACAACACTGAAAGATATGATCTGGAAAGTACTTAATTTTGACTGATAAAATATGCTTGAACGTCTTGATCAGCAGATTTTTCTGTTTTTGAACTCGTTAAACTCACCCTTCTGGGATCAGGTGATGCATGCAATTTCCGGGAAGGTTATCTGGGTTCCGTTATATCTGGCTATACTTATTTACGTTGGAATAAAATACAAAAGGAAGTTCCTGATAATACTCCTTTTTATTATTCTGGCAGCCACTATGGCCGATCAGACCTCTGTTTTCTTTAAAAATATTGTTGAACGACCCAGGCCCTGCCACGAACCCTTACTTAACGGGCTGGTTCATACCTTTAATGGAGAATGTGGCGGATTATATAGTTTTGTTTCGTCGCACGCAACAAACTCGTTTAATGTAGCCCTGATCAGTCTGCTTTTTATCAGGAAAAGGTGGTTTACAATCAGCATAATTGTCTGGGCTATTGTAGTCGGATACAGCAGAATATATCTCGGAGTTCATTATCCCGGCGATGTGATCTGCGGATCTGTATTGGGGGCATTAGTAGGCTGGATTAATTATAATTTGTATGTCATGACAGATAAACAATTTCTTGTCAACATGAAGTATTTCTATTCACAAACCTAATCGTAAACCAATGTTATGTTCTGCATAACCCTGGAATCGCACGACCCCTACTTTAATCTTGCGATTGAAGAGTTTCTTCTTAAAAACAGAAAAGAAGAGTATTTCATTCTGGGAGTTAACACCCCGTCTGTAATTGTTGGAAAGCATCAATCGCCTCACAGAGAAATAAATACGCAATACATTACGGAGCAGCGAATCCCTGTGCTCAGACGCATAACAGGTGGTGGCACAGTGTTCCACGACCTGGGTAATCTGAATTTCACTTTTGTAAAACAGAGTGAGCAGGGGAAACAGGTTGATTTCAGACGATATACAAAGCCTGTTATTGATTTTTTGGCATCA
>JANNKF010000432.1:0-28047 GCA_031396165.1 Bacteroidales bacterium
CATCGCGAAATTATCACGGAATCGCAATGCAACGCCATTTTATCACGGAATCGCGATGCCTCGCGATTTTACAGGATTTTATTTGAGTATGAAAACACTGTCTTCAATCGGAATATTAACATCGACTTTCTCAAATACTATTGAGAATTCCATTCCCTGTGCTGAAGAAGTTGTCTTCATTGGTAACATTACACCGTTGGTCTCTTTATAATCGCTCGGGTATGCATCAACAGAAATAGCCGTACCTCCTGAGTTAACTGTTGTACTTGTTTTTACAAGAAGGTATGATGACTTATCAATGAACATTTCGGTCGAATTACCGCCGTCGAGATTAGCTTTTATCCTGAAGGCTGGTTTTTCATTTACTTTGTCCTCACCAAGTAATGTAAGTTTACCTTCTTTTAAATAGTTGTCCATGTAGTTTTGAAATACGTTGCTGTTTTGTGTCTGTTTTATCTGGTCAACAGTCATTTCAACAGGTTCTGATGATCCGGTCATAGGATTTACAGAATAACCTTTTACTCCGTCAAATACCGAGATAATCTCCTGTCCGTTGAAATTGTATACTGTTTTGATCTTGTTCGGGTTTTTCATCCACATTTCAAGTGGCATATCCATTCCCATCATTGACATCTTTCCGGTGATCTTAACAGTGGATACAGTTGAGATTTTATCGTATTTGTTGGCTTCAGCGTATTTCTTGATAATCTCCTCAAGAGTTTGTGCATTGATAGCTGCTGCAATACATAATCCTGTCAGGATAAAAAAGAGTTTTTTCATGTAATTTGCTTTAAATTTTAAAATTAAAATGAATTTATTGTTTTTCTTAATGCGACGAGCCTTTTTAATAGTTTGTCCATACCTGACAGGATAAGCATATTTGCACCATCTGACTTTGCAATACTCGGATCAGGATGGGTTTCAATAAAAATTCCATCTGCACCGACACTTATTGCTGCTTTACCAATAGTCTCTATCATGTCGGGTCTTCCTCCCGATACTCCGGCCTCCTGGTTTGGCTGTTGAAGGGAATGGGTAATATCCATAATAACAGGAACTCCGATCTTTTGCATTTCCGGGATATTCCTGAAATCAACTACAATATCCTGGTAGCCAAACATATTCCCCCGGTCAGTGAGCATTATCAAGTCATTCCCCGATTCTCTCACTTTGTCAACGGCAAATTTCATAGATGTACCTGAAAGAAACTGACCTTTCTTAATATTTACCCATTTCCCGGTTTTTGCCGCAGCTACAAGCAGATCTGTTTGTCTGCATAAAAATGCCGGTATCTGCAGTACATCCACATAATTGGCTGCCATCCGGGCTTCGTCGGGATTGTGTATATCTGTTATAACAGGAACTGTAAACCTCCTTCTGACATCGGCCAGTATCTTTAATGCTTTGATATCTCCGATACCCGAAAATGAATCGCCTTTGGATCTGTTTGCTTTTCTGTAGGAAGATTTGAAGATAAAAGGGATCCCATATTTTTCGGATAGTTTCACCAGGTGTTCAGCGGTTTCAAAAACTATCTCTTCACTCTCAACTACACAAGGACCGGCAATTAACAGGAAATTGCCTGATTCTTTGAATTTAATACCGGGAATATTTATTCCAGCGTTTGACATATTATAACAAAATTATAATTTTATTTAAATAAAAATGATAATGTCTTTTCTTTTCTCTTCTCTGTGGTACTCTGTGATTTCTCTGTGGATCTCTGTGTAACAAAAAAGAGCTGTCACAACTTGTCCCGGTTTATCGGGAGAGAGACACTGAGAAGCACAGAGTTACACAGAGAATTTACTTATCATATTTGTAAATATCCTTCCACATAACTGACAACCTTTTTCTGATTTCCTCTTCCTTTGGATTTGCTCCGGGGTCATAAAATTTGCTCCCCTTAATTTCCTCCGGAAGAAAATTATCCTGAACAAAGTTTCCGGAATAGCTGTGCGCATATTTGTATTCTTTTCCATACCCGAGATTCTTCATGAGTCGGGTAGGGGCATTTCTTAGACTCAACGGAACCGGAAGATCACCTTCAGTCCTGACTGCTTCGATTGCACTTTCTATGGCCATATATGAAGCGTTGCTTTTTGGAGAAGTGGCAAGATAAACAGCTGCCTCAGATAGTATTATTCTCGATTCGGGCCATCCGATTACATTTACGGCTTCAAAGCATGCCTGCGCCAGCAGAAGGGCATTTGGATTCGCCAGACCTACATCTTCAGCTGCAAGTATCAGCATACGTCGCGCAATAAATTTAGGATCCTCCCCACCTTCAACCATACGCGCAAGCCAGTATACTGCAGCATTAGGGTCGCTTCCCCTTAAACTTTTTATAAAGGCTGAAATAATATCGTAGTGTTGTTCTCCATTCTTATCATACATAGCCAGGTTCTTCTGGACATGATTCAATACCTTCTCATTGCTGATAATGATTTTTTCCGATGATGTCTCATCCGATTCCGAGCTTACAACAAGTTCCAGAGCATTGTAAAGCTTTCTGGCATCGCCTCCTGAAACACGTATAAGTGCCTCATATTCTTTGATTTCGATATCAAAGGCGGCAAGGTAACTGTCCTTTTTCAGTGCTTTATCAGTCAATAAGACCAGTTCTGCTTCAGATAATGGTTTCATTATATATACCTGACATCTTGATAGTAATGGAGATATCACCTCAAATGACGGGTTTTCAGTTGTTGCGCCTATCAGAGTAATTACCCCCTGCTCAACCGCACTTAATAATGAATCCTGCTGCGATTTATTGAAACGGTGAATTTCATCAATAAACAGTACCGGATTAGGCTGATTGAAAAACTGCTGTTTTTTTGCTTTTTCAATTGTCTCTCTCACATCCTTAACTCCTGAATGAACAGCACTTAATGAAAAGAATGGTCTTTTCAGGGAATTAGCGATTATTCCGGCCAGGGTGGTTTTCCCAACTCCCGGAGGACCCCAGAGAATAAAAGACGGAATATTTCCCGATTCGATCACCCTGCGCAATACGCCATCCTTGCCAACCAGGTGTTCCTGGCCGCAAAACTCTGAAAGTTCTTTTGGCCTGAGTCTCTCAGCCAGTGGTTGATTTGCCAGCATCCAAAATTTGTTTGTGCAAAAGTAGATAATATTTGTGCATGCAACCTAAATTGTGACTTTATTGTTATTATTGTAATCAGATATATTTACTACATATGCTCAGAACAGCTGCCCTCGTTACCATTCTTTTTATTATCTCAGGCTGTTTTCACCAGTCAGGTTTTCAAAACGAAGAGATCATACAGGGAAAAGGTATTGAAGCCTATAATGGAATGGTTGTTTCAGCCCATCCTCAAAGTTCACTTATAGGGACAAAAATTCTTATGTCTGGTGGCAATGCTGTCGATGCCGCAGTTGCAACCGAATTTGCTCTCAGTGTATGTTATCCTGAGGCAGGAAATATAGGTGGCGGAGGTTTCATGGTAATAAGATTAAATGACGGCTCAACCGATGTTATTGATTACAGGGAAAAGGCCCCTTTTCTTGCTTCGGGCGACATGTATCTTGATGCATCAGGTAATGTCATCGATGGCCTGAGCACCGATACACACCTTGCTAGTGGTGTTCCGGGAACAGTTGATGGCATGATAACCGCTCATTCAAAATACGGGTTGCTTAATTTCAAAGATGTTATCCAGCCTGCCATCAATATTGCTGAAAAAGGATTTCCCTTAACAAAGGAACAGGCTGTAAGGTTAAATAATGCCAAAACTGTTTTTATGGAGAGAAATTCTTCATGGCCTGCATTTGTCGCCGATTCTTTATGGAATGAAGGAGATACACTTATTCAGAAAGATCTTGCAGAAACCTTAAAACTGATTAGAGATTTTGGTAGGGATGGATTCTATAAGGGCAAGACAGCCAGACTTCTTATAAAGGAAATGAAAAGGGGAAATGGAATTATTTCTGAGAAGGATCTCAGGGAGTATAGATCAGAATCAAGAATCCCTCTTACAACTGATTACAGGGGTTATAAGATCATAACTGTACCACCGCCCTCAAGTGGAGGCATCATTCTGATCCAGCTGCTTGAGATGACAGAACCATTTCAGTTAAAAGAGCTGGGTTTTCATTCATCAGGATGTATACACCTGATTGCAGAAGCAGAGAGAAGGGCTTTTGCCGACCGTTCAATGTTTATGGGCGATCCGGAGTATATGAAGGTAATGCCGGACCAGCTTACAAACAAAGAATATCTTTTATCCAGAATGAGCACATTCTATGAAGGATCAGCTTCAGACTCCGGGAGTATAAATCCAGGCACTCCGGAGGTTTATTCAAGTGAGGAAACGACTCATTATTCGGTAGTAGATGCTTTTGGAAATGCTGTTTCAGCAACAACAACTCTGAACGGAACTTTTGGGAATAGTATTGTTGTAGATAGTGCAGGTTTTCTGCTTAATAACCAGATGGATGACTTCTCGATTAAACCCGGCTCACCGAATATGTACGGACTGGTAGGAGGAGAGGTAAATTCAGTACGACCCGGGAAAAAGATACTCAGTTCAATGACTCCATCAATAGTTGAAAAAGATGGAAAACTTTTTCTGGCTTTAGGATCTCCGGGTGGCTCAACAATCCCTACTTCTGTATATCAGGTACTTATAAATATTATCGATTTTAATATGAAAATACAGGAGGCAGTAGATGCCTCGAGGTTCCATCATCAATGGTTACCGGATGTAATAAGTTACGAATCTGATGGTATCGATAGCCTGACAATTAAGAAGCTAAAGGAAATGGGGCATACTCTTGCCGGGCGCTCATCAATTGGCAGCATAAACGCTGTTATTCTGCATTCTGATGGAAGAATGTCAGGTGGTGCAGACAAAAGAGGCAATAATACTTCATGCGGGTACTAAGAGATTTTGCGGATCAATAATTTTTATTAAATTGCCTCAAATTTATTTTCTTTAAAAAGAATAAATTAATACTTTTAACAATTGAAATGCACTTTTTCGGAAAATTCAGAATATTGTTATAGTATTTGAATACAATCTGATCTATTCAGTTATGAAAAAAACACTGCTCATTGTAGCTATTATTCTTGCGGTAATCGTTGCCCTGCCGGTTATTAACCTCGTACGATGGACTTTTCAATCTAAAAAACCAATGAATATCATATTGGTTGACAAAACCGTTCCGACAATAGAAAGATTACATCATAAGGCATTCAGCTGGATACTTACCAATGAAAGGTTCGTTAAAAAGGAAAAAAAGACAAGCTATTCCTACAGAAAAGACTACTACGGCTTTTATCCACAAAAGCCGATACGCGATAGAAAATGGGACAGAAATGATTATCGTCTGAATGACCTCATAATACTGGCTGATAATAATGATGCTATTTATTTTGCTGATACTTATGGAGTTACCACAAGTGATTGGTATCGTTCTATCTACAAAGTCCGTAGGGCAAGGAAACTTTACGGAGGCTTGAATAACAATGACTTCCTCCTTATAAAGGAGATGAGAGACAGAAACAAACTGGTTATATTGGAGTATAATTCGTTCGACTACCCCACTGCTCCATTTGAATCTGTCAGAACCCAGGAAAAACTTGGAATTAAAGCTACTGGCTGGACAGGAAAGTATTTCAGTTCGCTTGATACCACAGGTCCGGATTTTCCACTCTGGATGACTACCATGTACAGGAAAGAACATAGGAAACGCTGGACTTTTTCAAAACCGGGAATCGTTATTCTAAGGGATAAAAGTATTATGGTTCTTGAAGAAGGAACTCATCTTACTAATGCAATGCCTCATATCGTAACTGATGCTGAATACACACAGAAATATGGCATCTCAGAATCTGTTGCATTTGATCAATGGTTCGATATTATTGATCCTCTGGAGAATACTGTCGTATCAAAATTCAAAATGGAGACTACAGCCCTTGGTGATACTCTTTTATCCGCAAATAATCTTTCAAGTTCTTTTCCCGCTGTAACACAGGAATCTGTTTCAAAAACAGCTTTCTATTTTTCCGGAGATTTTGCAAGTTCGGATATTCCTTACTGGATCTCAAGATTCAAAGGTGTTGAGAAATTAAAAGGTATATTGTATTCTGATAAACCCGAAGATCCCAGAAGATTCTTCTGGCTTTATTACCGACCTCTGATAAACGGGATATTCAGTGAATATTACACTTCGAAAAATACAAAATAGAACAGTGATCATAACAACAATATATGAGGACATGCAATCGCATGTCCTTCTTTTTGTTCAGGCGGTAAATTAACTTTCATTATTTTTGTAAAATGAAAATCTCAATAATTCAACCAGAACTTAAATGGGAAGATAAATCTGCAAATTTCAGGGCACTTGACGAACTGATTTCGCCCCTGAATAACAAAACAGATATTGTAATATTGCCTGAAATGTTTAATACAGGTTTCTCAATGAAGCCTGAAAGCCTGAGTGAAAATGAATTCAGCGATACATTTATGTGGATGAAATCTACAGCAAAAAAGGGAAATTTTGGTCTTTGCGGAAGTTATATGGTTAATTCCAATGGGAAATTCTTTAATCGATGGGTTTTTGTTTCTCCGAACGATGATTACTGGAATTACGATAAACGTCATTTGTTCAGCATGGGAGGGGAGAATGTCCATTTTTCCAGGGGCGAATCAAGACAAATATTCAGTTTCAGGGGTTTAAGAATAAGCCCGTATATTTGTTATGATCTGCGATTTCCTGTCTGGAGCAGGAATAGAAATGAATACGATCTGGCCATATATTCGGCAAACTGGCCGGAAGCAAGAATAAGTGTATGGGATACACTTCTTAAGGCCCGGGCAATTGAAAATCAGTGCTTTGTTGCCGGATCAAATATAACGGGAACTGATGGCAATGGTATAAAATATTGTGGAAGTTCACTTATACTCAATCCCCGTGGTGAGATTATTGTCTCAGGGGAACTAAACACAGTATGTTCAATAACATCCGAAATTTTGTTAAACGATCTTTCAGATTTCAGAAACAAATTCCCGGTTTTTAATGATGCCGACGACTTTTCAATTCAATATTAAACTACACCAATTACTCCACCATGCAAAAAGCGCAGCGACGAAGCAATCCCTCCAGGTTTGTCTTTATTCTATTGTCTTAATGCGTTATATAAAACCACCACCGGTGGCAAAACAACCCTACCTGTCCCATCCTTTATATGATGCCTGCAGCTGGTCCCTGGTGCAGCTATTATTGTAGCTTCGCCGGCATTCCGTACTTCAGGAAATAAGACAAGTTCCCCAACTTTATTTGATAATTCAAAATGTTCTTTTTCATAACCAAACGAACCAGCCATACCGCAACATCCTGAGGGAATCTCTTTGACCGAATAGTTGAGTGGTATCGATAACATTGCAATACTGCTGGCAGTTGACGCAATTGCTTTTTGTTGACAATGCCCGTGTAGCAGTACCTCCGCCTTTTCTTCAACAAATAAAGATCTGTCAATTCTCCCTTCTCTGAATTCCCGGGCAATAAACTCTTCCACCATAAAACTGTTAGCTGCTATTCCCGACGAGGCTTCTTTCAGTTCCTCTCCTGCAAGATCAGGATACTCATCCCTGAAACCGAGGATCGCTGAAGGTTCTATGCCTAATAATGGAAGATCCTTACTTATTATTGGTGAAAGGATCCTGATATTTTCCTGAATTAGCTTCCGCGCGCTCCTGACGAGTCCTTTTGATAAAAAAGTCCTGGCACTTACATTATGGTTAACTGTAATAATCTTATAATTAAGCGACGTAAGCAACTTAATTGTGGCTATACCGGCTTCAGTATCATTATAATCAGTGAATTCATCTACAAACAGACATACAGTACTCTTTGGATTCAGAGGGTTTATCGAATGAAGGTTTTTTCTTATCCATTTTCTAAGCGTTATTCCTTGTAATAATGGTATTGACCGCTCTGTTGCGAATCCTATGGCTTTTTTGAATAATCCGGATGTAATTTTATTTCTTAAAAAGAAATTATAAACGGCCGGAATGACTGCTCCAAACTGATTAAATGTTGATATATATGCTATTAGTCTGGTCCTGAGGGGAATGCCATGTTTGTCATACCAGTGTTGCAGAAATTCCGACTTGATTTTCGCTATATCCACACTCGAAGGGCACTCTGATTTACAGCCTTTGCAACCCAGGCAGAGATCGAGCACATCGTAAATCTCCTGGTGGTCCCACGGATCCTCTCCTCTGTTGAGAAATTCACGGACCACGTTTGCCCTTGCCCTGGTAGTCTTGTCTTCATCGCCTGTTGCCATGAAACTGGGACACATTACACCACCGATTCTTGACGATTTACGGCAATCGGCCGATCCATTGCATTGCTCAGCTGCTCTTACAATGCCTTCATTCGCTGAAAAATCATAAATTGTCTCAATATCCCTGGTAAGCTTTCCCGGAATATACCTGAGGAATGAATTCATCGCCGGGGTATTTGTGATCTTCCCCGGATTCATTATAACAAGTGGATCCCAGCATTGCTTGATCTGGTTCAAAAGTCTGTAATTATGTTCTCCCAGCATCAGTGGTATAAATTCACCTCTTAGCCTCCCATCGCCATGCTCACCGCTTAATGACCCTCTGTATTTTTTTACCAGTTTAGCAGTCTCCAGACCAATTGTCCTGAATAACTCAACATCTGCAGGGTTTTTAAGATCGAGTATTGGCCTGATATGAAGCTCTCCGGTTCCTATATGTGCATGAAATACAGCCTGTTTATTAAACCCGGCAAGCATCTTTTCAATATCATCTATATAGTCAGGTAACTGTTCAACATTTATCGCTGTATCTTCTATGAGTGAAACAGGTTTCGGATCCCCCTTCATATTAGTCAAAACCCCAAGTCCTGCCTTCCTCAGGTCCCAAACTTTGGAAATATCTTTCCCCTTCACAATGGGAAATGAATATCCATACCCTGCTGATTTTAAAGCCTGAATCATTTCTGATGCAACAGAATCTATTTCCTGAACACTTTCTCTGGCAAATTCAACAATTACTATCGCTTCCGGCTTTCCTTCGAGGAAAAACCGGTTGTTCCTCTGACTTATATTATCTTCTGTAAGCTCAAGGATCTTATGATCCATCATTTCAACTGCTCCGGGATTGAATTTAAGGGCAATCAGGTTAGCCAGAAATGCTTCATTCCTCTTCTTTAGATGAATGCATACAAGTGCCTTATTCGGAGGAGGTAATGGAACCAGGTTTAGTTTAATCTCGGTTGTAACTGCCAGAGTTCCTTCTGAACCTGTCAGCAACTTGCAGAAGTTGAATTTCTTATTTGATTTTTCATCAAAAATCTCAGAATCAAGTAACATATCGATGGCATATCCAGTATTTCTTCTGGGTACTCCTGGATCGGGATAGCCTTCTATGATTTCTCTCTTATTATCCTGATCTTCAAGAATTGACCTGATATTCCTGTAAATGTCACCTTCGAGATTCCTGAGGTTGCATTTTGTATTGAAGGTCTCTCTGTCAACCTCCCCGAATGTAGCCTCACTTCCGTCGCTGAGGATGGTTTTTAACTCAAGAGTGTGATTACGGGTTGATCCGTATATGACAGAGTGTGAGCCACATGCGTTATTTCCAACCATGCCGCCTATGTTGCACCGGTTTGAGGTTGATGTCTCGGGACCAAAAAAGAGGCCATACTCCTTAAGTTTCATATTGAGTTCGTCGAGAACCACACCCGGTTCTACTCTTACCCATTTCTCCTCTTTGTTTATCTCGATAATTCTGGTAAAATATCTTGAAATATCCGCAATAAGGCCCGAACTCACTACCTGGCCTGCCAGAGATGTCCCAGCTGCTCTTATGGTTATTCCTATCTTCTCTTCTCTGGCAAATTGCAGTAGTTTTTTTATGTCAGAAACATTTTTTGGCCAGGCAACAGCAATTGGTTCTTCACGGTATGCAGAAGCATCGGTTGAATATATTGTTCTGGTAATAGTGTCGTATCTGAGGTCACCATCCAGATTTTTTCCAAGAGTATCTAATTGTAATTCCGGTTTACTCATTCTAATAGGGATATTAATGCCGCTAAATTAGGAAAATGATTTGATTTTCATTGACCAGTGAAACCCTTCGGGGCTGTTCAAAATCAATTCTCGCTGCCGGCCGGAATTGCGATTAAATTGATTTTCAATTATTTTATTTTTTACAATTAAGACTTTTCTACGAGATAAAATAGTGTTAAAAATGATATTAATCATGTATTTCAAAATTGTTTAATAGAACTTTTTTTTCGTACATTTATAAAAAAATTTCTGACTCATTAATATATTGATACACAATGGAATTATTAGATCGCATCAAACAAAATGCCAGAAAACACAACATGCGTATTGTGCTTCCCGAAGGATATGAAGAAAGAACAATTAAAGCAGCGGATATCGCAATTCAGGAAAATCTTGCTCAGATTATACTCATTGGCGATCCTGCAGAAATAAATGCTCATGCAGCCAAACTGGGTTTAAAAAATATATCAAAAGCCACAATCGTCAATCCGAAATCGCATGCGAAAAAGGATCATTATGTTAATATGATGGTTGAACTGAGAAAAAGCAAAGGCATGACCAGGGAGGAGGCATCAAAACTGATTGAAGATCCGCTCTATCTTGGTGTTCTGATGATCAAAAACGGGGATGCAGATGGCGAGGTATCCGGTGCAGACCATTCAACAGGTGATGTTTTACGTCCGGCATTCCATTATGTAAAAACTGCCCCCGGGATATCTGTTGTATCAGGTGCGTTTATCATGATTCTTCCCGATAAGAGCTTTGGCGAAAATGGCGTGATCATCTTCGCTGATGGTGCTGTTCACCCAAATCCGAATGAAAAAGAACTGGCTGAGATAGCTATTGCTTCTGCCCATACTGCAAGATCTATTGCCGGGTTTGAGCCAAGGATTGCCATGCTTAGTTTCTCAACTAAAGGTAGTGCAAAACACGAAATGGTTGACAGGGTTGTTAACGCAACAAGAATTGCAAAGGAGATGGCTCCTGATCTTCAGATAGATGGCGAATTGCAGGCAGATGCAGCGCTTGTTGAAGCAATAGGAAAAAGCAAGGCTCCCGGAAGTGCCATTGCCGGAAAAGCCAATGTTCTTATTTTTCCCGATCTTAACTCAGGGAATATTGCATATAAACTGGTACAGAGGCTTGCTCACGCAGAAGCTATAGGACCGGTTTTACAGGGTATGGCTGCACCAATTAATGATCTTTCAAGAGGATGCTCTGTGAGCGACATTGTGAGCATGATAGCTATTACTTCAAATCAGGCAGCAGGATTAAAAAAATAAGTCAAACAATAATGGTATGGCAGAAAATACAGAAAAACTTGAGGATTACGGTCTTTCGAAAGAGAGTAAGGCCAAAACAATGTTTTCAAGGGTTGGGATAGTTGGGGCCGGTTCCGTCGGACAAAATATAGCACGGATGATCAGCTCAAAAGGATTGGATGTGATATTTCTGGAAATTAATCAGCAGAAGATAGATCAGGCATATGTGGAACTGGCTAAGGAACTCGACAGGATGATTGAAAGGTGGGGTATGACAAACTCCGAAAAACTTGGGATTTTGTCAAGAATCAAGGGTACAACAAAATACACTGATTTTAAAGGATGTGACATAGTAATTGAGGCTATCAAATCCTCTACGCGTGAACACAGCCACGATATCAGAATGGAAATATTGAAAAAGATTGAACAACATGTAGACAGGGATACAATAATTGCCACAAATTCTTCAACGCAGGTAATTACAGAACTTACCGCAGATCTGGAATATATGGACCGTTGTGTTAGTTTCCATTTCCTCACCCCGGAAGCAGATGCAAGAGTCGTGGAAATTGTAAAAGGTCTCTATACGTCACAGACAGCTTATGATAATACCATTAAGTTTGCTCATCTTATTGGTAAAAGGGTTGTTCCGGTGAAAGAGTCTCCCGGCATTATAAGTACCCGTCTTTTTGTGCCGCTTATTAATGAAGCCTGCGAAATATTAATGGAAGGCGTTGGCACCATGGAAGATATTGACCTTACAATGAAGGTCGGATTTGGTCTTCCACTCGGTCCCTTCGAAATGGCAGACAAGATTGGTCTGGATAAGATCTTACGGTGGTGCGAAAATTTGTATGATGAATTTGGTGACCTGAAATATAAATCATCTCCTCTTCTTAAAAAGCTTGTAAGAGCCAATCAGTGGGGAAGACGTACTGGAAGAGGTTTTTATGAGTACAACAAGGATGGGGTGAAGATTACAAAAAATGCTTCACTCGAAAATTAATATCAAAATTTGCTGATGCATTTACTTTTTTAAAATCTTAATAATGAAAATATTAGTTCTGAATTGTGGCAGTTCATCAATAAAATACCAGCTCTTCGACATGATTACCAAGGTAGTTCTTGCAAAAGGAATTGTCGAAAAAATCGGATTAAAGGGTTCTTTTCTGAAAAATGAGCGTTATGATGGGGATAAAGTAAAACTTGAGGGCGAAATACTTGATCACCAGACGGGTATAGAGTATCTGCTCGGCATGATGGTAAGCAAAAAACGGGGAGTTATAAAAAGTCTGAATGAAATAGATGCTATCGGTCATCGTCTTGTTCATGGAGGTGAATTATTTCAGACAAGCTGCTACCTCGATGAGGTCACAATCAAGGGAGTAGAGGATTGTTCAGACCTGGCTCCGCTGCATAATCCGGCAAACCTTAAAGGTATCTATGCAATGAAAGCTGTACTTCCAGAGGTGCCCCAGGTTGGAGTATTTGATACTTCATTCCATCAGACAATGCCCGACTACTCATTCATGTATGCCCTGCCATATTCACTTTATAAGAAATATGGTATCAGGCGTTATGGTTTTCATGGAACAAGTCACAGTTACGTTTCAAAAAGAGCCTGTGAGATTTTAAAAGTTGATTATAAATCGAAGAAAATTATAACCTGTCATCTTGGGAACGGTGCTTCAATTACTGCAATTAAGGATGGCAAATCCCTGGATACATCCATGGGTCTAACTCCTGTGGAAGGACTTATTATGGGAACCAGATCAGGTGATGTTGATGCCGGTGCCCTGACGCTGATAATGGAAAAGGAGGAGATAGATTTCGCCTCACTCAACACTCTTTTGAACAAGCATAGCGGTGTACTGGGCGTTTCTGGGATCTCATCCGACATGAGAGAGGTGGAATCAGCTGCCGCAGAGGGAGATGAGCGTGCAACCCTTGCTTTGAAAATGTACGAATACCGTGTAAAAAAATATATCGGTGCCTACGCAGCTGCAATGGGTGGGGTAGATATACTTATCTTTACGGGAGGAATTGGTGAAAACGGATCTGAAACAAGGGAAAGCATATGCAGGGATTTCGAGTTTATTGGTATAGATTTTGACAAAGCAACCAATGATGGTGTGCGTGGCAAGGAGTTGGTAATCAGTAAGAAAGACTCCAGAGTTACTGTTATGATTGTCCCCACAAATGAAGAATTTGTAATTGCTTCCGAGACCTGCGAAATAGTCGAAAGTCGTAAATTGAAATAGGAATATTTATTCATACTCTAATTCATTTGCCAATGGTGTTAAAGAATCTGAATGACCTGAGACGCCTTGTAGAAGGAGGACCAAGGAAAAAGTTAGTTCTGGCCGCAGCACAGGATCAGCACTCATTAGGAGCTGTAATCAAGGCATGGCACAGTAATATTATTGAACCAATCCTTGTTGGCGATGAAGAAGGGATTAAAAGTATTTGTGCTACAAATAATTATGATCTGACCGGATTAAGAATTATTCATGAGCCGGTTCCTCAGATTTCTGTGGAGAAGGCAGTGAAACTAGTCAGTTCCAAACAAGCCGATATCCTTATGAAGGGAAAGATTGGGTCTTCAACACTTCTGAAATGTGTTCTCAATAAAGAGTGGGGATTGAGAACAGGAAACCTGCTGTCGCATTTTGCTCTTTTTGAGGTAGATACATATCATAAGGTAATCGCTGTAACCGATGTGGCTATGAATATCGCACCAAACCTGCAGGACAAAATTGCAATTGTAAATAATGCAGTAAGTTGTCTGAACAGACTTGGTTATATAATGCCAAAAGTGGCTGTCTTAGGAGCTGTAGAGATGGTTAACGAGAATATGGAAGCAACGTTGCATGCAGCATTACTGTCAAAAATGAATCAGCGCGACCAGATCAGGAATTGCATAATCGACGGACCGCTTGCTTTCGACAATGCTATCAGTTTGGAAAGCGCTCAGCATAAAGGCATCAGAAGTGAGGTTGCAGGTGATACAGATCTTTTATTGATGCCTGATATCGAAGTTGGTAATGTGCTCTACAAGTCGTTGGTATTTTTCGCAAAAGCCAAGGTCGCTTCGATAATTCTTGGTGCTTTGGTACCAATTGTACTCACCTCAAGATCTGATTCCGAACAAGCAAAATACGACAGCATACTCCTGGCTGCTGCTTCATGCAGATAACTGATTATGATTAATTCTCTTCAACAGTTGGAAGAAAGGGTACTAAACCTCAGGAGGAAGTTCCGTATTGCAGTTGCCTGGGCGCAGGATACTAATAGCATCGTTGCAATAGGCAAAGCAATTGATAAGGGTTTTGCTGAAGCCCTGCTTATCGGTAATATATCTGAAATAAAAAAAACATGTCAGGCTGAAGGTCTAAGTGTGAATAAATTAACACTAATTGAAGCTGAAAATGAGACTATTGCCTCTTCAGTAGCTGTCGGACTGGCTAAAACAGGTGAAGCAGACATTGTTATGAAAGGGCTGGTGGGAACCGACAAGTTCCTTAAAGCCGTTATGGATAAGGAAAAGGGAATTATGCTGCCTGATGCTGTCCTCAGCTATGTTGGTGCGATGGAGATTCCGGCATATCATAAGCTTCTGTTTATTACAGATCCTGCGGTCATACCTTTTCCCGATCTTGATCAGAAAATTGCTATGGCTGGCTATGCTATCGCGATGGCACAAAAGTTTGGCATTAAAAAGCCTAAGATCGCCCTGATCGGAGCCTCGGAAAAAATGAGCAGTCATTTTGCAAGTTCTGCAGATTATTCTATAATGTGCAAGATGGCTGAAAGGGGGCAGATAAAGAACTGTACGATGGACGGGCCCCTTGATCTTTTTCTGGCTTGTGATAAAAAAAGTATTCAGATAAAAGGAGTGGATACTCCTGTTAACGGAGATGCTGACATCCTCTTGTTCCCGTCATTGGAATCAAGTAATCCTTTCTATAAAGGTCTGATGCTTTTTGCCGGGGGTGAACTTGCCGGACTCATAAGGGGAACAACAAAACCTGTAATTGTAATGTCCAGAAGTGAAAGCGAAAAATCAAAATATTTCTGTATTGCATTATCATGCCTGATGGCTTAATTGATTCTCAGTCAGGTAAATATTACTTAATTCAATGAGTGTTTTAAACCGATTAATACTGGCAATCAATCCTGGTTCAACGTCAACCAAATTCTCTCTCTTTCGGGAAGATCATCTCGTTTTTGAAAAAAATCTTCGACATACATCTGAGGAGCTTAAAGCATTCAAAAAGATTACCGACCAGTTTCATTTCAGGAAAAATCTTATAATGAATGAACTGGTTGTGCGAAAAACGGACCTGAGTACAATAAATGCTGTAGTTGGGAGAGGTGGTCTTGTAAAGCCAATAGAATCAGGTATATATATTGTAAACCAGCAGATGAAAAAGGATCTTCTGGAAGGCATATTAGGGCAGCACGCCAGTAATCTGGGAGGGCTTATTGCTGATGACATTGCATCATCTTTACCCTCGGCTGTGGCTTATATTGTTGATCCTGTGGTTGTTGATGAATTTCAGCCAGTTGCACGAATTTCAGGACATCCTGAAATTGAACGACGCTCAATATTTCATGCCCTGAACCAGAAGGCTGTTGGCCGGATCTATGCTTCCTCAATTAACAGAAAGTATGAAGAAATGAATCTTATCATTGCCCATATGGGTGGTGGAATAAGTGTTGGTGCACATCAGAAGGGCCGTGTAATTGATGTAAACAATGCTCTTGATGGCGATGGTCCATTCTCACCTGAACGAGCGGGGAGCCTGCCTGCCGGACAGCTTGCAGAACTTTGCTTCAGCGGAAGGTATTCCCATGCCGAAATAAAGTCGATGCTTACAGGCAAGGGAGGAATGGTGGCGTATCTTGGAACCAACAGCTTTATGGAAGTTTGCAAAATGGCACAGTCGGGTAATGAGAAGGCTTTGTTGATTTGTGAAGCGGCAGTCTACCAGGTTTCCAAAGAAATTGGTGCCATGTCAGCTGTATTGAAAGGCAATGTCGACGCTATCTTGCTTACCGGAGGAATGGCGTACGAGGTGCCTTATGTAAAAAGAATTGAGGAAATGGTAAGTTATATTGCCGTAGTTGCAGTTTATCCGGGCGAAGATGAGATGAAGGCGCTGGCATTTAATGGCTTACTCGCACTTGATGGTAAAATAGAAATTAAAAATTATTCCTGAGGAAATGTCTTTTTTATGGACATGCCATGGGGACATGCCATGGCATGTCCCTACAATCCCATAATATGATGGATCCGTAGGGCCACACCATGGTGTGGCCAATCATGGTGTGGCCAACCATGGTGTGGCCAATCATGGTGTGGCCGACCATTGTGTGGCCGACCATTGGGTGGCCGACCATTGTGTGGCCAATTATGTGTGGCCAATTATGGATTTGTAACAGCCACCGGCAATATCTTTCCATTGAATACTTTATGACCGTTTAACGCAAATTCAGCTATAAATCTTCCCATTTCATCAGCACTTACCGGGGCTATGTATCCTGGAAATGCCTCCTTCAGCATTTCTGTCTGAACAGAACCGAGAGCAAGACAATTAACTTTTATCCCATCTGGCTTAAATTCCATCGCCAGACACTCTGTAAGGCATGCCATAGCCGCTTTAGATGCACTGTAATAGGCGAGGCCTTTGTACTTCGAAGTGCCCTGAAATCCCCCCATACTTGAAATATTCACTATATGTGAACCTGCAGGCATAATTGGCTTAATAAGTCTGATCAACGACGACGGACCAAAAAAATTAGTTTCCATCATCTTTCTGGCTTCACTGTTGTTCGTATCGGTAAAGTCTTTGTTAATCAGTAAGCCCGCTACATTAATAAGAATATCAATCCTGTCAAAAGTACCTCTTATATAACTGATTACCGATTCGTACTGAGAATCGAAAACTGAAAGATCAAGTGTAAGTGTATTTACATTGGGATATTCCGCTTTAAGTTTATTGAGCGCTATTTCATTTCTTCCTGTTACCAAAACCTTATTTTTCCGGTCTCTGGCAAGATTATTCACAACTTCCAACCCGATTCCCCGGGTTCCACCGTTTACTATTATATTCATTTCACCAAAGTTGAGTTAAACAGGTTTTTTTTGAAATATTTCACTAAGATATTTAAAACTTTGTTGTTGTGCAATTACTACTGATGCGTTTGATTTCAATATAAATTAAACCCCTTCGTGGTTAAAACATCAATTCAAATCAAAAAATCAAAAAACTCATATAATTATATATATCAGTAAATTACAAATAATATTTAAAAGTTAACGCATCACTAATATTGTGCAATTTCAGATTTGACCAAGATGATTCATAACCAATTTATAATACAGATTAATAATTATTAATGAATGTAATTATATGTCCTAAAAAATAGTAAAATATTAATCTAAATCAATATATTTGCGAATATGATTTTGAATTAGCTATTAAAGTGTTAATAAAATAAATTTAATGTAAAATGTTGGAGAACAAAGTGGCAATTATAGGATGCGGTAATATAGGAATATCTATAATTAAAGGATTGCTGAAAGCCAAAACAGTGGCTCCGGAAAGCATTACCGCGACACGAAGGAATATTGGTGATCTGGTCCAGCTTGACGGGACAGGAGTCAGACTTACGAGTGATAATATCGTAGCTATTAAGGAATCACAGCTGATTGTTATTGCTGTGAAACCATATAACATTTCAAACCTGCTTGAAGAGATTAATTCACACCTGGTCCCTGGACAACACATTCTCATTTCGGTCACTGCAGGGATTACTATAAGCCAGATCCGGAATTCTGTTGGTAAGGAGGTCCCTGTTTTCAGGGCAATGCCAAATATCGCAGCAAGTGTTGGAAAATCTGTCTCCTGCATCTGTCACGATGGTGCTTCTCCCAAACATGCCGAAGCTGTTAATATTCTTTTTGACAGTGTCGGAACGACAATGACGATTGAAGAGGATTTAATGGAATCAGCTACAATCCTTGGCGCCTGTGGAATTGCCTACGTCCTGAGGTTTATTAGGGCGATGATTCAGGGTGGAATTCAGATCGGATTCGATGCAGCTACTGCAAGTGCAATCGTAAATCAGACAGTCAAAGGTGCAGCTGAACTCCTGATTGAGGGCCATCAGCATCCTGAATTTGAGATTGATAAGGTTACAACCCCGAAAGGATGTACAATAGTTGGACTGAACGAAATGGAGCATAACGGTTTCAGTTCATCCTTAATTAAAGGACTTGTGGCTTCATTTGACAAAATAGAAAAATAGTGGAGGGTATATTAAGGATGGCAGTTTTTTCGTTTATTTGTAGCGATCACACAAAAAGTTACAAATACATAAAATGTTTAAAATAACAACTGCCTCAATACTAAAACTAAAAACGCGGATAATTGTACTGATATTCCTTCTTTGCGTTCTTGTTGTACCTGTTTTATCTGGTCAAAGACAGAGAGAAGAACCTCCTCCTTTAAAGGAAAGGCTTTTTTTTGGCGGTAATTTTGGATTGCAGTTTGGAACAATTACTGATATACAGGTATCTCCGGTAGTTGGCATATGGTTACTTCCACGAATAGCTGTAGCAGTGGGTCCCGACTACCGCTTCTATAAAGACAGATACGATAAGACAATAATTTATGGAGGAAAGGCATACGCGGAATTGGTCATAATTCAGAACCTGAACTCAATTATTCCGATTGGCGGAAATACCGGCATTTTTTTTCATGTTGAGGATGAATTATTGAGTCTGGAAACAGAATTTTGGAAAAATCCCCCACATCTTTCCGAACGGTTCTCAGTAAATACCATTCTCGCCGGAGGTGGAATCAGTCAGCAGATTGGCAGGCGATCGTCGATGAATTTTATGGTCTTATGGGCTCTGAATGAGTCAATTTACGATGTTTATGGCAAACCGGAAATTAGGGTAAGCATTATTTTCTGATTAATTCCTGATTGAAATCAGGCATATTTACCTTGAATTATTCATAAACTTAGTTAAGATGCTCTATTCCTTTGTGTTACTTTGTGCTGTACTTCGTGTTCCCCGTTCGAACGGACTTCGTCCGGGCGGGCTTCGTGGTAAAAAAAGCTTAACCACAAACCTGCCTGCCGGTAGGCAGGGGCGCACTAAGGATTACACAAAGGTTCACAAAGGTTTATGAATAAAGCAGGTCAGATTGGATTGCCCCGAATATGATAAATATTTTTTATGATGAGTACCTTCCGGTTTTTAAATTATATTTGAACCGGTTTTTAAAATAAATAATATGAAGATTGAAAAAAATAGAATGGTCTCTCTGATTTATGAACTGAGAGAAAGTACTTCTGAAGGCAGAATTATTGAAGCTCTTGAAGAGACTAAACCGCTGACATTTGTATATGGTACCGGCAGGCTCCTGCCTGTTTTTGAATCAAACATCGAAACACTGACCGCCGGAGATAGTTTCAAGTTCGCTCTGAGTTCTGAAATGGCTTATGGCGATAAAAGAGAAGATATGATAATAAATGTTCCTATTGCAGTTTTTGAAACGGATGGGAAATTAAATGAGGATATTTGTCGGGTTGGATCTGAAGTTCCCATGATGGATACCGAGGGAAATCCATTGAATGGCATAATAAACGAAATAACAGATACTTACGTAAAAATGGACTTCAATCATCCCATGGCAGGACAGGATTTGTATTTTTCAGGCAAAATAATCGAGATCCGCGATGCTTCCGATGAGGAAATACAGGGTGCCGGTCACTCTTGCTCTGGCTGCGGCGGCCATGAGAAATCAGATTGTTCAGGTGGCTGTAGCTGAATCTGTTTATAAATACCCTTCTCTGACCCCCATAACCTTGTCTTTAGTAGCCAGGCGAAGGATCCCCGGATATTAGCCAATGTTGATTCAAAGATTTTCTCAAATTCTTTGGAATAAATGTCTATTATTATAAATGAACGCCAATTGCCGCCAGTTTTAACTGACGGAGTCATATTTAATTTCATCAATCATCCTCCATATAGCCTGTAAGCTGAATAAATTTAAGAATTTCTTATCCTCCCCAGAATTGAATATTTGGGCAATGGGTGGGGAATATCCCGGAATTTTTAATTCTGCCATACATTCTGGTTTATTTGATTTTCTGTCATAATAACTGAAATCAATTCGCATTACAAATGTACATCAATTACAGGGGTTACAAATGTAAACACAGAAAACAATCACATTAATTCACGTATGTAATCATAATTTCATCAGCTGATCTTTACAATTCTAATTATTAATTAATAGATTTAACCTGTATAAATAACATATTAAAAATCAATAATATACATTGATTAAATTAAGTCTTAGAGATGATAAACAGGTACAGATACTAAAACTTTTAAGAATATAAGTTAGATTTAAAGCATAGATTACTGTATACCATAGAGTTATATACCTAAACTCTGGCATTACTTTATCACTTTCTGTTTTTAAAGTACTGATATTCATGTATATACATTACCAGATGACAACCATTCATATCTTGGTTCAATTAAAAGTTACAAATGTAATTAGTTAAAGTTACTAATGGTAATAATATTTTATTTACATTTGTAATAGAGATTTTTAATAAAATGAAGGATCGGATACTTGAATTTCTGAAAGCAGAAAATATATCTTCTGCACAATTCGCTGAAGAGATTGGCGTACAGCCATCGGGAATTTCCCATATCCTATCCGGTAGAAATAATCCGAGCCTGGATTTTGTACTTAAAATGCTTGAAAAATACCGTTTTCTGTCTGTAGAATGGCTGTTATTTGGCAGAGGATCAATGTATAAGGATAGCAGGATGCAGACTTTGTTTGAAGAAATAAAAACATCTGACACTGAAGGAGAGCCTGATCTCTTCGGAAATCAGGATGTTATTATAAATAGTAATAAAATAATTCCGGATCGGTCAGTTTCTGAATTGTCAAAGCCGGAAATAGAATCCGTTAAAACCGCTCCTGTCTCCCGTATTGTCTGGTTCTTCGACGATAACAGTTTTGAAGAGTATTACCCGCGTGGGTAAGATGAAACTGAATATTACTGTGGATTAATTTACTGACTCTTATATTTTCTGAAATCACTCTTAAGAATTATCTTTGTGGCAAATTATAACGATGACCAAGCGCATAGAAGATTTTAAAGTCGTTGAAAATAAGCGCATTATCACTGGATTTCATATTATTGATATAGTGGGGGAACAAAAACTTCCTGAAATTTTACCCGGTCAGTTTATGCAGGTCCGTGTTGATGGAAGTCCGGAAACTTTCCTTCGAAGGCCAATTTCAGTCCATGATGTTGATTACAAGAGAAACAGAATGCGGCTTTTGGTGCAGATAGCCGGAAAAGGAACTGAAACTCTTTCAAAATTAAAAACCGGAGATAATCTTAATTTAATTTATCCGTTGGGCAATTCGTTCTCTGAGCCTGAAAAAGATGATAAAATTCTTCTCATTGGCGGTGGATGCGGTATTGCGCCGTTATTATATCTTGGAAAACATGTAAAATCGCTGGGCTTTACTCCGGACATATTGCTGGGTTTCAGGAGTAAGGAACGGATACTGGAGTATGATGAATATTCTCAAATAGGTAAGGTTTATCTTACTACGGAAGATGGCTCGGTAGGCGAAAAAGGTCATGTAACAAAACATTCGGTTTTGTCAGAAAAAAAATTCAGCAGGATCTATTGCTGTGGGCCAGATGCAATGATGAAAGCCGTTGCAAAATATGCCAGATTGAATAACATAACCTGCGAAGTATCTCTTGAGAATCTTATGGCGTGTGGGATTGGTGTATGCCTGTGCTGTATAGTCGACACGGTAAGAGGTAATCTTTGTAGTTGCACTGAGGGACCTATATTCAATATAAAAGACTTAAAATGGTAAATCTGGGTTTTAATATAGGTGATCTGCATTTCAGGAACCCGGTGATGACTGCATCTGGCACCTTTGGTTATGGGCCTGAATTTGATGACTTTATAGATGTTAACAGACTGGGCGCCATATTTATAAAGGGATTGACTTTTGAACCCAGAGAAGGAAACAAGTACCCCCGGATGGCTGAAACGCCTTCAGGTATGTTAAATGCTGTCGGATTACAAAATAAAGGAATTGATTATTTCGAGAATTCTATCTATCCACGTATTAAAGATTATAATACACATATTATTGTAAATATAAACGGGAGCTATCTTGAAGATTATGTAAAACTTGCATCCAGATTAGACAAGCTAGAAAAGATCCCCGCCATTGAACTCAATATCTCCTGTCCAAATGTGAAAATGGGAGGGATGGCTTTTGGCACAAACCTCGATTCAGCCCGTGAAGTGACTAAAGCTGTCAGAGCGTCATATAGCAGGAAGCTCATTGTAAAATTATCCCCAAATGTTACAAATATTGTCGATTTCGCCAAGGTCGTTGAGGAAGAGGGTGCCGACTCTGTTTCTCTTATAAATACATTGCTGGGAATGTCGGTTGATGTCAATAATATGAAACCTTCCCTTTCAACTATCACCGGTGGATTGTCCGGACCGGCAATTAAGCCGGTTGCCCTTAGGATGGTATGGCAGGTGGCAAATGCGGTTAAGATTCCGGTAATCGGGATGGGAGGGATTATGACTACTTCTGATGCACTTGAGTTTATTCTCGCAGGTGCAAGTGCAGTACAGATCGGTACTGCCTCATTTATTGATCCACAGGTTTCAATAAAAATTCTTGAGGGTATAGAGAAATTTTTGCTTAAGAAAGGCTTCTCAGACATTGAAGAGATAAGAGGTTTTATTAATCGGAAAGTATAACAGGACTTTTCATACTGCATTTTATCCATAATTTAAATTGAGAACATTTTTATACAACAATTTCATATTTTGTAATATTTACTATAAATTTGTAAGAATTTTATTAAGTTTTGTTTCATTCATTTAAATAATCAATACAGAAATGTCAGAAAATTTACAAATTGATAATCTTGATAAAAAGATTCTTGACATCATTACGAAGAACGCAAGGATTCCCTACCTCGAAGTTGCCAGGGAGTGTGGAGTCTCGGGTGCAGCAATACATCAGCGTGTTCAGAGGCTTATCAGGATTGGTGTAATTAGAGGATCTGAATTCAAAGTGGATCCTGTAATGGTTGGATTTAAAACATGTGCATATATAGGAGTATTCCTCGACCATCCGGGAAACTTCAGAGATGTCATAAAGCAATTCAGGGAAATCCCTGAAATCATTGAATGTCACTATACTACAGGAAATTATTCATTGTTTATTAAAGTCTATACGAGAGATAACGAACACCTTAGGATGATCCTTACAGATACAATTCAGAATATCCCGGGAATAGTCCGGACTGAAACTTTAATATCGCTTGAGGAATCCATAAACAGGCAAATTCCTGTACTTTCACGATAAGAATTGTTTGAATAACAGAGGTTTAAGCAGAAAATAAAAAGACGCCGGAATTGGGCGTCTTTTTTATTTGTGATCCAGCTGGGGCTCGAACCCAGGACCCCATCCTTAAAAGGGATGTGCTCTACCAGCTGAGCTACTGAATCCTCCTTTGTTTTTGCGAGTGCAAATGTATGATAAATTTAATTTAATGCAAAAAAAAAGTATAAAATTTCCTTCATCAAAATTGAATATACAGTTTCCTATTTATTTTAATTGAATTAACTTAGCATAAACACGTCTCTTATTTAATTTTCGATAATGAAAAATCGATTTAAAGATAAAGTTGTAATTGTAACAGGAGCCTCATCGGGCATTGGCGAAGCAATAGCCCGGGAGTTCTCCCATAGAGGCAGCAAGGTAGTTCTGGCTGCGCGCTCCAGTGATAAACTCTCAGAAATTTGTAGCGATTTAAAATCTGTGAATTGTGAGGTAGCCTTCATTCAGACTGATGTAAGCAATGAATCAGAATGTAAAAACCTTATCGAAAAAACTATTGAAAAATATGGCACTATTGATATTCTTGTTAACAATGCAGGTATTTCAATGAGAGCAACTTTTATGGATGTTGATCTGAAAGTGTTACACAAATTAATGGATGTAAACTTTTGGGGTACTGTTTATTGTACCAAGTATGCCCTGCCTTATCTTCTAGAAAGTAAAGGCTCGCTTATTGGTGTATCCTCAGTAGCGGGATTCCATGGACTTCCCGGACGTACAGGGTACTCAGCATCAAAATTTGCAATTCATGGCCTTCTTGAGACCATAAGAATTGAAAATCTTCGCAAAGGGTTACATGTAATGATTATTGCACCTGGTTTTACTTCAACCGATATCAGAAAGCATGCACTTACTTCTACCGGTGCAGAGCAGGGAGAATCTCCGCGTAACGAACGAAATCTTATGTCTCCTGAATATGTTGCCAAATGGGTTTTAAAGGGTATCCGGAAGAAAAAAAGGAACAAACTGCTTACATGGGATGGACGATTAACGGCCCTCTTCCAACGAATTGTACCCGCCTTTGTCGATTGGGTTTACTATTACGAAATGTCCCGTGAACCCAAATCCCCGATAAAATAGTTTAATCAGAAACAATTTAGCCAAAAAGAACACAGAGGTAAAGTATTGTATTTTAGCTTTTTGCGCTCTTTGTGTAATCCTTTTTGGGCTTTGTGGTTCTGGTTTTCGCTTTTAGTTGTAATGAATTGTCATGTGATACGTCATATCATTGAAACAGTTCAAAACTTAAAAATTATGCCATGAAAAAAGTACTATTTTTTATTGTTATATTATTAACAGCTAGCACATTATCCGCACAAAAGTCAATTGATGCCTTATTTGATAAGTATGCAGGCAAAGAAGGATTTGTGACTGTAACCATCAGTGGGGATCTTCTTAAATTTGCATCAGCCCTGAATGACGAAGATGATGATAATCCGATTCCGGCCAGTGTTACCGAAATCAGGGTACTGGCACAGGAAGATGATAGTCTGAAGGTTGACAACTTTTACGACCTGATTATGAAGGGCATTAAAGTTGGAGACTATGAGGAATTTATGAGTGTGAAAAAAACAAATCAGAACCTGAAGATGTATGTGAGGGCTGAGGGAAATAAATTCCGGGAGTTCCTTCTTATTGCAGGAGGTGAGGATAATGCTGTGGTTCAAATAAAAGGAGAAATGACATTTAAAGAGGCAAAAAAATTCTCGGAGGATGCAAAGAAAAACCACGGGTTGAATATTGTAGCCTCTCACAAGTAATAACTAATGTAATTATCTTTAAGAGAATTATTTGTTACTTTTTTTGCTGATGACCCGTGCTGAATTTAATGAATATGTCCTGCAGCAGAGCCGCAAACTATACGGATTTGCCTTCCGGATCCTTCGAAACCAGGAGGAAGCGGAGGATGCGGTTCAGGAAGTATTCATCAGATTATGGAAAATGGGAGAAAAACTTGATCAATATGAAAATGTGGATGCCCTGGCAACAACAATGACAAAAAACTATTGCATTGACCAGTTAAGAAAACAGAAACATCTTCAAGGCAACCCAACCGCTAATGATGAACTTCAGACAAATACATCGTCTTCACCGCATGAGCAGTTGGAACGGATTGAGTCGGATGCCATAATACACAGGATAATAGGGGATCTTGATGAAAAGTACAGGTTGGTAATTATGCTAAAAGATATTGACGGATTCTCATATGAAGAGATTGCTGAGAAAACAGGACAAAATATAAATACCCTGAGAGTTAATCTATCCAGGGCACGTAGTTTTGTGAGAGATGAATATAATAAGTATAACAATGAATACAGAGGAGTTAAAAAGGTTACTCGAAAAGTATTATAGAGGGGAAAGTACTGACGAAGAAGAGTCTCTTCTTAAGACATTCTTTGCAGGTGAAAATATTCCCGGGGGATATGATGCTGAAATTGCTTTGTTCAGCTATACTTCTGATAATCTGGACATACCGGAACCTTCAGCCGGCTTCGAGGGCAGGATATTAAACGGTATTGATGAATTTGGAAAAAGCCACAAAGCTCACAGAATAAGAAGAATAGCTCTGCTGGGATTAAGCAGCGCCGCAGGATTACTGATTATGGCAGGATCTTACTTTTTCTTCAATGGAAGAAGCAATCTGAGTGATACATATTCTGATCCTGAAATTGCCTATGCTGAAACAGTGAAGATCCTTTTGAATGTTTCAGGCCAGCTGAATAAGGCTGCAGGAACACTCGAACCAGTGGGTATATTGAATGAGGTCAAATCAAATAATATTGAGAAGAACCTGAAAAACCTTGAATATATTCAGACAGCAATCGGTTTAACAAGAACTTCCCCGGATAATAAATAATATAAATATTGATGATATGAAAAAATCATTTTTGATTATTACCGCATTATTCCTGAGCTTAATAACTCATGCCCAATCCAGTGCTGTAGATGAAATGTTCAATAAATACTCGGAAAAGGATGGATTTACAATAGTTACAATTTCCAGCCGCATGTTCAGCATGTTTGCTAATATGGATGCTGAGAATCCTGACGCTGATAACCTAATCAAAAGATTAAAATCCATCAGGATCCTGTCAGTGGAAGATTCTACATTGAATTTAAACCTTAACTTTTATACAGAGTTAGGCAGGAAGCTGGATTTGTCTGTTTATGAAGAACTTATGGTGGTAAAGCAGGGTCGTGATATTACAAAGTTCCTTATCAGGCAAACAGGAAATATAATCACTGAATTACTGGTGATAACCGGTGGCCCGGGTGGCAACTCTTTGATTTCAATTAAGGGCGACTTAAGCATGAAAAACATATCAGACCTGTCAAAAAACATTGGTATTCAGGAACTTAAAACGCTTGAAGAGCTGGAAAAAAAGAAACAGGAAGAATAATGTCCTGGTAATTTTTGTATCTCAGGCAACCATTGCTGTATCGAAGTAGTTATATAGAAGAAGTCAACAAGCATTATGTTTTGAGTATTCATTTTTATTTATATTTGTATTTAGTTGAAATCTATATCAATTTAAACTACTATGAACAGACGAGCAGTAAAGCGAATAGGGTTATTATTAAGCGCCCTTTTTATTTTTTCATCAGTGACCTTTTCACAGATTGACAATGTTGATTTTCTGAGAAGCGCTCCGGCTGATGGAGTAAAATACCTTCAGGCTTATGTAGCCCCCTGGGCCAATGCATTTGGATCAGGTTTGAACGGTGGATGGTATAATACTGCGAAACCTCATAAATTCGGAGGATTCGATATTACAACCGGAATTAGCGTGGGAATGGTTCCTTCATCAGCCGGTAAATTTGAATTATCATCAATTGGCCTTTCGCCTGCAATAACTGCCACAGGACCCGCTTCAACAGTTTCCGGTCCGAATACTGCCGGACCTCAGATGAGTTATAACGTAGGTGGCGTGCAACTGGCTTCATTCAGAGCAGCTCCCGGTACCAACTGGAGGATGATTCCGGTACCAACTGTACAAGTTGGAATCGGCTTGCCATTCGGAACAGAATTGAAAGGAAGGTTTATACCGAAAATTAATATCAATGAAGGCAATATATCATTATGGGGTATTGGTCTGGTACATAGTGTTATGCAATATTTACCCGGTAATAAATTGCTTCCTTTCGATGTGTCTTTGTTTGCAGGATATACTAAACTTGAGGGAAATGTTGGTCTTAATCTTAAGCC
>JANNKF010000006.1:0-7987 GCA_031396165.1 Bacteroidales bacterium
CTCCGGCCATCGCATATGCTGTTATAGCAATAACAGGTACCTCTCTCCTTATAATTTTAATCTGTCTTGTTGCTTCAATACCGTTAATCTCAGGCATCTTAATATCCATCAGAACAAGAATAATATGCGGATTGTCTATGAAAAAGTCAATTGCTTCTCTTCCATTTCTTGCGTGTATAATAATTGTTTCTGTAGCTCTGGTAAGAATAGCTTTCAGATAGAAAAAGTTAGTCTCATCATCCTCGGCAATTAAAATTGCACTGTTTTTCAGACTATTACCCTTAATCAGTGCCGGCCTTACATTGAAGGGAGTGCCAATGGCACTTATTACAGGCAGAGTAAGTGTGAAGTCTGATCCGGCACCAGGTTCAGACTCTACCTTTATTTTTCCCCCGATAATTTCAGAAATACCTTTTGCGATCGACAAACCGAGACCGCTGCCTTCAGATACTCGTTGCGGGCCCCTCTCCTCCTTTATAAACTTGTTAAAGACCAGATCAAGAGCTTCTTTACCAATTCCAATACCTGTATCGCTGACAAAAAAGTTTATTTCGGTATCCGTATTGGTATAACCGAAACTTATTCTTCCCATTTCAGTAAATTTAACTGCATTATCGAGAAGGTGACTGATTATCTTTTTGAATAATCCGGGATCGGAATTAATAACCAAAGCTTCAGATCCTTCAGGAATTTTGAGTGATAGTTCCAGGTGCTTCTGTATGCAGAGCGTGTTGAAGGCAGAATAAAGGTCTGAAAGTATCAATGAAGGACAAAAATCTTTCTTTACCACGGACATGACACCAGAAGTGAGCAGAGAAATATCCATATAACTGGTAATGGTATTTAATAACCTGTCGCTGCTCTGATAAAGCATTGAGAGAGATTCTTTTTTTTCTTCTTCAGACATTCCCTGCTGGTTTAATATTTCCGCAAAGCCCAGAATTCCATTCAGCGGTGTACGTACTTCATGGGAAATATTATTCAGGAATGTTGTTTTAAGCCGATCGCTGGCTTCTGCTTTCTCTCTTGCAAGATTCATCTGCTCAGCAGCCTTAATCCTGTCTGTTATATCATTAACAACAACCAGCCTGGTTTTTCTGCCATTCTTTTCGGGCATAGAGTGAGAGATAATTTCGACAGGAAAAAGAGTTCCGTTCTTCCTCTTGTGTCTCATACTGGAGGAGTGAAATACATCTCGTGTCAGATTGCCGATTGATTCCAAGAGCACCGGGATCTCCTCTGGCAATCGCAGATCCTTCAGTGTCAACGATTTAAATTCTTCAATTGAATAGCCATAGTTTTCAACTGCAGCTTCATTAACCTCGAGAAATTCGAGAGTTCTTTCGTCAAATATGTACGTAGGAACCGGACTATTAAGAAATAATTCCCTGTACCGTTTTTCACTCTCTCCGGTGGATTCCTCAAGAGCCTTTCTAAGGGTAATATCTTCCTTTATTCCAAGAAAATGGGTTATCTCATTCTTTTCATTTTTTATCGGAGATATAAGCGCACTTTCCCAATATAAATCGCCATTTTTCTTTCTATTGTGAAATTCGCCTTTCCACTCATTTCCTGATTTTATTGTATCCCAAAGGTGCTTATACTCCTCAATTGTTTTTTCATGAGAACTAAGAATACTTGGATTTTCTCCATATAATTCTTCGTTAGAATACCCAGTAACTTCGCAAAATTTTGGATTAACATATTCTATTACACCATTAGTGTTTGTAATAATTATTGAAACAGGATTTTGTTCCACAGCCTGCGAAAGTTTGCGAAGTTCAATCTCTTTTCTCACCTTATCTGAAACATCGCGAAGAAGCCCGAGGACACCTTTTATTTCATTTTCCACCTTAAAAACAGAGCCTGAGAGCTCAGCAAAGAAAGTGCTCCCATCTTTACGTTTAAAAGTTAATCTGACTATACTTGTCAAATTAATTCCATTCAATGCATTCTGAAACAAGGGCATCGCCTGTTCAAGTTCACCCTCCATAAGAAAATCTCCAAAAAATCTATCAATAAACTCATCCTGTTCATACCCCAGAATCCGGCCTGAAGGTGAAATATATTTCAAAATACCCCGGGTATCTGTTAAGAAAATAACATCAGACAGGTTTTCGGCTATTGAACGGAATTTTTCCTCGCTTAGCTTAAGTGACTCCTCTGCAGTATAACGAACAGTAACATCGCGAAATGACCAAACCCTCCCAACTACTTCTCCATCTATTTTTTGTGGTTGAGAAAATCGTTCAAATACACTGCCATCTTTAAATTCAAGTTTATCAAAACTTGTTTTATCGGGATTATGGTATAAGGAATGTACAATTTCAACAAACTTTTCCGGTTCTTTTAATTTACTCAGGATGTGATTAATTGCAGCATTATCATCCTGAGTATTAAGTATCTCCTCAGGGATTTCCCACATTTCTGCAAATTTTTGATTCCATTTTATTATTCCACCTATACCATCTGTAATTAAAATTCCGTCAGCAGTGGATTCAAGAGAAGCATTAAGCAGTGAGAGTGAAGCTTTTAATTCATCTTCATTCTGTTTTCTGGAGGTTATATCAAGAGCTGTAAATGTAACACCCTTTAAAAGATCGTTAATATCCAAAGGCGTCGAACTCATCAAAATATTTATAATGGTACCATCCTTTCTCTTAAACTTTGTCTCTAATGACCCGGTACCATAACTTGAAATTTGCCTGTATTTTTCAGTCCCTACAAGTTCATACTCCTCTGTGGATGGGTATATCATCTTAGAACTTTTGCCTATCAATTCATTGCGGGAGTACCCGGTCATTTTACAGAATGTGTCATTAACCTCAATAAGGATCCTTCGCACAACCAGTCCTATTCCAACTGGTGCTGCCCTGAAAATACTCTGAATTTTTTCCTCACTTTCCTTAAGCAATAATTCGGATGCCTTTTTTTCTTTTTTAATTCTTACCTGATCTAAAGCTTCTTTAACAGCAAATGGAAGCCTGGTCATATGTTCCTTGATAACATAGTCTACTGCTCCTGCCTTAATACACTTAACAGCAGTTTCCTCATTTATTGAGCCGGTATAAAGAATAAATGGAATTTCATTATCAAATTCCGTGACATCCATTAAAGCCCTCATCCCATCATATGAAGGCATCATATAATCAGAAATTATAATGTCAGGCCGGAAACTTTCAAGAATAGAGAGAAGATCCTCCCTTGTGCACACAGTTTGATAATCAAATACCAGTTGTTCTCTCCTCAATTCCAGTACTGCAAGATCAACATCTGATGGCAGGTCTTCAATAAAGAGAATCCTTAATTTATTATGAGCGCTCATTTATTTTGAATATCGAATTACTAATTAATTGAGAGGGCAAACTAAAGTAGAAGGTTGCTCCATCTCCTGATTTTCCTTCAGCCCATACCTTTCCATCGTGCCGGTGAATAATACGTTGCACTATTGCCAGTCCAACACCGTTTCCTTCAAATTCATCTGCTTTATGTAATCGCTGAAAAACACCAAACAGCTTATGCCCGTAATCAGGTTTGAATCCCACTCCATTGTCACGGACAAAATAAACATTGAAACCCTTCTGTGCATAACCACCAAATTCAATTACTGGTTTATTTTTTTTGGATGAAAATTTTAAAGCATTGGATATCAGGTTAATCCATACTTGTTTTAAATATGTTGAATCTCCGAAAGCTTCGGGTAATGTCCCTACTCTAATGTCTAATTTTTCCCGTATTTCAGGTGAAGCAACTTCATTTAGCATTGATACTGCCATTTTTGTCATATCAATTTTTGATTTTCTCAATGCATTTCTTGAGACTCTGGAGAGAGCGAGTATATCGATAATCAGCTGATCCATTTTTTGTGTATTACTTCGTATGAGTCCAAGTAATCTGGCACCTTCAGTATCAATTTTCAGAGCATATTCATCAATTACAAATTTTGAGAAGCCATCTATAGCCCTTAAAGGTGCCCTGAGGTCGTGAGAAACCGAATATGCGAATGCCTCAAGTTCCTTATTGGCAGATTCGAGTTGTTCAGTTCTCTCAGCAACACGTTTTTCCAGTGCTGCATTGACGATACGAACCTCTTTTTCTGCTTTTTTTCGCTGGTACATTTCCAGCTTGATATCCTCAAGAAGATTTAGTGTAGCCAGCTTGCTTATTTCCAGTTGCTTATGTGATTTTTGCAGAATTTTTTCCGCTTTTTTCCTATTTGTTAGTTCCTCCTCAAGTGCTTTGGATTGTTCTATAAGTTTGTCTTCTGTCAGCTTCCTTTCAGTTATATCGCTGATTGTTCCAATGAGCCTTAGAGGCCGGTTGTGTTCATCAAGTTCAAGTTCAGCCAGACCATGTACCCAGCGAGTCTGATTATCCGACTGTCTTACAATCTGATAGTCTTTATCAAATCTCTGGCGTTTTGCAAGTACCTCAATGGTAACATAATCAACCATTATTCCTTTCCACTGTTGATGAATAAGATTTCCCCAACCTTCCAAAGTACGGCTAAACTTTTCATCAATTCCAAAGATCTCATCAAGTATCTTTGAGCTTTTCCACAATCCATCAGACAATTCCCAGACGAAGGTTCCCAACCTCGCGACTGATTGTGATTCCCTCAGAAATCGTTCGCTTTCACCCAGACTTTTCTCAATTTGTTTGCGTGCGGTAACATTTGCAGAAAATGCCGTGGCGCCTATAATTTCGTTACTTTCATTATAGATTGGATTATATCTTGTCTCAAAGAACTGCCTGTCAAATTCCCCGTACTCCTCAATGGTTTTATGGCCTTCCCCAGCCATGGCTTTATCATAGTTAATCTTCGATTTTTCAAGATCATCACGGTTTGTGATGCAATCCAAAATATTCATCCCTGATTTTATCTTTTTTCCATAAGCCTTCAACATTATTTCACTATGGTATGCATTAAACGCCAAATAGTTGTATTGCATATCAATGGCCAGTATTATCATATCGTTTGGGCTGTCGATACAGGCCTTGAAAAGGATATTGTCGAACTTATATTTTTCGTCAGACATCTGTTTAAGTTTTATATTTTTTCTTTTCCTCAGTTATGGTAACACAAAAGTGAAAGTGGTTCCCTTACCCACTTCGCTCTCAACTACCAGATTTCCATTGTGTTTTTCTATAAATTCTTTACACAACAACAATCCAAGACCGGTGCTCAATTCTCCATCTGTGCCAGGCCTGCTGGTCTTTTCGTTGATATGAAAAAGTCTGTTTAAAAGATCCGGGGTCATCCCAATACCAGAGTCGATTATCTTTACTTCAACAGAGTTATCATTTTTGCGGATACCATCAATATAAACCTTCCCTCCGTTTTTTGTGAATTTAATAGCATTGGAGACAAGATTTCTGAAAACAGAATCAAGCATATGCTTATCTGCCAACACTTCTATATCATCCGGTATTGAAACAATCAGGTCAATGTTTTTTTTCACGGCTGAGTCTGATAGTACTTTGGTACATCCTAAAGCAGATTCTTTAAGTGATATCTTTTGCGGAATAAAATTCATACCGCCTCGTCGCAGACGCGACCATTCCAGCAGATTTTCAAGCAGACCATAAATACTTGTGGCTGAGTTCTTCATTGTTGCAGTTATCTCCTGGATTTCGTCGAGACTCATAGACCTTATTTCATCTGCGAGTATCTCAGTGGCAGCCACAAATGCACTCAGCGGACCACGAAGGTCATGAGCAAGAATTGAAAAGAATTTGTCTTTTTCAAGATTGAGAGCCTGCAATAGTTCGTTTTTAAGTCTGATCTCCTCTTCTGACCTTTTCCTGTCGATTGCCATGGCAATCTGGCTGCCAACAGAAGTAAGAAATTTCATATCCGTTTCTGAATACACATTTTCCTGTTCATAATGTTGCAGTACCATAACACCGATTGTACTTGAAGGTGTAGTTAAAGGAACTCCGATCCAGGAGGGAGAGTTGGAGCCAACAAGTTCAACCTCTTTACGGCTGCTCAGATTATCGAATTTTTCCTGGGTCAGCATTAAGGGTTCATTGGTCCTGAAAACGTATGCGGTACAGCTACGTTCCATAGAAGTAGGTTCAGGAGTTGTATCGATCTTATCAACAAAATAGGGGAAACTATATAATCCGGTTTTATTGTCTCGGAGAGCAACAAAACAATTCTCCGCATAAACTACTTTTTCCAAAGCATGATGGATAAGCTTTAATAGTTCATCGAGATTGTCCGTGATAGTTATTCCTTCCGTAATTTCAAATAATACCTGTGCCTCTATCTCTTTTCGCTTCAGTTCTGTAATATCCCTTCCCATACCAACTATTCCGATTATACTTCCCTTATTATCATAAAGAGGCACCTTGGTTGTTAATGACCATCTCTTCTGGCCTGAAGCAGTCACCATTGATTCTTCATGATTTATGAGTGGCTCACCCGTACGGATAACTTCCTGTTCATTTTTGTAGTATATTCCAGCCTGTTCATGCGACATAAGTTCAAAGTCTGAATTACCTATAATTTCAGTTTTATCTGTCTTTCCCAGCCGGTTAATCAGAGCCTTATTGCATACAATAAACCTGCTATTCAGGTCCTTGGCATATATTCTGTCCGGCATATTGTCAATTAATGTACGAAGCATTATCCGTTCCGACTCCAATTCCTCCTCTATCTTTTTACTACTGGTAATGTCTCGTGAAACTCCAAATGTTCCAATAATATTACCTTCTTTATCGTATAATGGGAGTTTCATAGCTGCGAACCACACATCAGACTGGTTGGTCCGGGTAAGTTTTTCTTCCTTAATTATTCCTTGTCCTGTTCGGATTATTGTCTGCTCATCCTCAAAAGCTTTTTGTGCATCCTCCTTTTCAAAAAAGTCAAAATCAGTTTTACCTTTGACATCTTCGGGGTTGCTGTAACCAAAAGAAAGTATATGTGATTTGCTATTTCTGATAAACCTGCTCTCCAAATCTTTGAAATAGATATGATCAGGAAGAGTATCTAGAAGAGCATTAACCAGGAATTGCTCCCGGGCAAAAGCCTCTTCCATTTGCTTCCTGCCGGTTATATCCTTGGTTATATTCAGGCTATGTACTACACCATTAAGTTCAATTGTCGAAGCTGACATTAATCCTATAATAATTCTGCCGTCCTTATTTCTGAAGCGTGCTTCAAAATTTTCTACCCTGTCATTTTTTTTAAGAAGTTCAACAAGCTCCTTACGGTTTTCCGGATCTGCCCATACGTTAAGCTCTAATGAGGTCTTCCCTATTACCTCACCCTCTGAGAAACCCAGCATTTTAACAAATCCTTCATTTACTGTAACATACAAACCGTCAGATAATCGGTTGATATTTACAGCATCGGGACTTGTTAATAATGCTTTTCTGAATTTTTCCTCGCTAAGTATAAGAGCTTCTTCAGCATATTTCCGTGATGAAATATCACGCTGAACTCCAATGAATCCAATAATTTTGTTCTCCTCATTAATTATAGGGTTAGCAGAGCCCTCTACAGTAATTAATTTACCTTCTTTCGTTTTATTTATCAATTCACCCCTCACAACATTATTACTCAGAAGTGTTGACCAGAAATATTCATAAGATTCCTGAGGAAGTACACCGCTTTTAAGAATGCGGGGTGTCACCTTACCTGTCACCTCTTCCGAACTAAATCCGTACAGCTTTGTAAATGAAGGATTTACATAGGTTATAATGCCTGTCAAATCAGTTATAAATATTGCTTCATCAGAAGATTCTACGGCAGCATGTAATTTTAAATAATCAGAATGGTTAGTATTTGTGCTTTCCATAATTAATTATAATTTATACAATTATTTCTGATAAGGGAATGTTATTAAAAAGATAGTTCCTGAACCAACTTTACTCTTAAGATTAATGAAACCACCGCCCTGTTCAATAAATTCTTTACATAGGAATAATCCCAATTCTTTCTTCATACATCACAGGTACTTCACTGAAGGCATGAATA
>JANNKF010000012.1:0-19048 GCA_031396165.1 Bacteroidales bacterium
GTACGCAATATGTGACACCCGATGCAGTCGCCGACATGATTGTCAAAAAGGATCCCTCTCTCAGATTGATTGATGTAAGAAGTCAGGATGAGTTCGAGAAATTCAGTCTGCCTGGAGCAATTAACATTCCTGTTACGGACCTTCTCTCTGACCAGTATTCTGAAATTCTGGATCAGGATATTAAAATGAATATCTTCTATTCGAATGGCACTCTCACTGCTAACGAAGCATGGATGGTTACCAGGCAACTCGGATACAGTAACAATTTTGTACTTGAGGGGGGCCTGAATTATTGGTTTGATGCAATAATGAACCCGCAAAAACCTGCCTCCACAAGTTCAGATGAAGAGTTTGCAAAATATGATTTTCGTAAAAGTGCCGGACAAGCTCTGGGTGGGGGTGGTGTTGTGCAGGCGGCTCAGGATCAGAGCACTGCATCAGCCAGGCCGGTTGTAAAACCACTACCCAAAAAGAAGAAAGCATCAGGCGGATGCTAAATTATTTGTAATAAAACATTTTTGGTTATCTTTAAAACTCAGTTTGTTCAATTATCTGATTAATAAATTTTGATATGAAAAGGGTAACCATTCTTGCAGTGTTTTTATTCGCACTGATAGCAATATCCACTGCACAAACCACTAAAGCAAAAGTAGATCCGGTAGGATCCTGGAAATTCGATGCACCATATGCTCCGGAGGGATATACTACCGGTACAATTGTTATCGGTCTGGCTGAAAACAAGCATTCTGCTACAATGTCATTCACGGGCAGTGAATATAAACTTACAGGTGAAAATGTAAAGGTTGAGAATGATTCAGTTTCATTTTCCGTATTTCTTGAAGGTCAGGATATTAAAGTCACACTGAAGGGTGATGCTGATGCAAAATTGATTGGTAAAGCAGTCTACACGGAGGGTGAAGTTCCGCTTACCCTTACAAAAACTACGGTAGCTGTAAAATAGAGTTCTTTCACTGCATTTTCAATTGGTTAACTCATTGTAATAGTATGAAAAGGCTTATCTTTCTGATAGTTACCCTTTTATTCAGCCTGCTATCCGGCAAGTCGCAAATCATTTTCAAAGATCCGTTGAGTCCGCGTCAGACATATTATAAGATTGAGGCAAAGCTCGATGTGAATGAAAAAACTGTTGATGGCAGAATGGAAACATACTGGGTTAATAAGTCTGATGATATTATACCCGATGTTCAGATGCATCTATACCTCAATGCGTTCAGAAACAGTAAATCAACGTTTTATGACGGGGGGGCGGGCTTTAATAGTGGTCCGGACGCTGATTCTGGATGGATTGATATCATTACTCTTTCTGATAAAAACGGGAGAGACCTTTCAACGGCTATTGAATTCATTTCACCTGATGACGGTAACCCTGATGACAAAACGGTAATTAAGATTAACCTTCCTGAGCCCATTAAGCAGGGAGACACTGTATTCCTTAATATTACTTTCAAATCGAAACTTCCTTCCAAAATAATCAGGACCGGGTATACCGATGATTTTTACTTTGTGGCACAGTGGTTCCCGAAATTCGGAGTTTATAAATCCTCCGCAACAGGATCTGAAGTTAAAGGCCGATGGAACTGTCACCAGTTTCACCCGCACTCAGAGTTTTATGCCGATCACAGTGTGTATGATGTAACAATAAAAGTTCCAAAGGAGTACGTCGTTGGGTCGGGAGGAATGCTGATAAGTGAATCTGACTCAGGAGATGGAGATAAGACACTGGTTTACAGAGCAGAAGATATAGTAGATTTTGCATGGACCGCATGGCCCGGTTATGCCGTTTTTACTGATGAATGGAAGCATGTAAAAATAACACTTCTTCTTCCTAAGGTGAGGGCAAATCAGGTTGAAAGGCAGTTCCGGGCGGTAAAAAATGCACTTGAATATTTTGATGCGAGAGTTGGACCTTTCCCATTTCCGCATCTCACCTTTGTTGATCCACCGGCAAAAGGTTCCGGAGCCGGCGGAATGGAATATACAACAATTTTTACTTCAGCATCATCTTTCATAATGCCAGCTTCTGTACATATGCCTGAAATGGTAACTATTCACGAGTTTGGTCATGGCTATTTCATGGGCATCCTTGCCAGCAATGAGTTTGAAGAGCCTTGGCTCGATGAGGGTGTAAACACTTTCTGGGAATCGAGGATCGTGGACCATTATTACGGTAAAAATTCCGGTTTGATCGATCTTCCTTATTTTAAATTCCCGGATAAATCGATGGCCAGGATGTCATATACTGTTTCAGGCAGCAAACAAGTGATTACCAATAATGAGTTTTCCTGGAATTATCCTCACGGCACATATGGAATGATGTCGTATAACAAAGCAGCTACCTGGCTCCACACATTAATGGGAATAGTAGGAGAGGAGACGATGGATGAGATTTTCAGGGAATATTATAAAAGGTGGGCTTTCAAACATCCTTCCGGAAAAGATTTTGTGAATGTTATTAATGATGTCGTAAAAAGAGTTCATGGCGATAAGTTCGGTGAGGATATGAACTGGTTTTTTGATCAGACTCTTTACGGTACCGGAATATGCGACTACAAAGTATCGGGCTTTACAAACACCTGGATTTTGGAACCAGGCAATGCAAAGGAGATCTCTGACACGATCGGTGTTAATAACGATAAGTCTTATAATTCTGTTGTTATGGTGGAAAGAATAGGAGAGGTTAAACTCCCTGTGGATGTACTTGTACACTTCTCTGATGGTAGTGAAATACTTGAAAAATGGGATGGTCTGAGCAGGTATAAGGATTTCGAATATGCAGCATCCGCCAGGATCGAATGGGTTAAAATTGACCCGGAGTATAAGATAGCTATGGATATCAATTTTATCAATAATTCAATGACTGATTCCCCTGACCGTTTACCGGTTAAAAGAATGACTAATAAACTCATGACCATTTTGCAGTTCCTTATAAGTATCAGTTCATTATAAATCGATATGATATGAAGATATTTCGATCGTTATTTACAGGAGCCGGTGCCTCTTTAAGATCATGGAAAGGTGTCCTTATTACTTGGCTCTTCTCGCTGATACTTGTTTCAACTCTGGCTCTTCCTCTCAGAAGTGCTTTAAATTCAGGGTTTGGCAAAAGTTTGGTAACTGAAAATCTGCGGGATGGATTCAATCCGGCTGTTTTTATGGATCTGGGACATGGACTGAGAGCCATTGCTTCCTTCTTTTCTACAGGATTAATTCTTTTACTTCTTATCGGGTTTCTTGTGAATGTTTTTTTTGCAGGAGGATTATTCAGCAGTGTGCAAAAAGATACGGGGAATCACAGCTTTCAGGAATTTTTCAGAACCTCAGCTGAGAAATTCGGTTCATTTCTTATTATATCAGTCCTAATGAAAATGATAATAATTTTTATCTCAGGAATTATTATTGTTGTGCCTTTGATTATCCTTACTACTTCATCTGGTCTTTCAACAAAAACCGCAATAATTATTGCATCGATTTCCGGACTTCTAACAATAAGTGTAATACCTACACTTCTTTTAGTAGCGGATTATGCAAGAGCATGGCAGGCAGCCAATGAGAAACATGCTGCTTTTGGTGCTATTGGTTTCGGATTTGGTGAATCATTCAGAAGTTTCCGGTCATCCTTCCCTATGATGTTATTGATACTTATAATTCTGATTCTATATGTCCTTTTTGTTTTATTAATGATTTCCGGAAAAAATCCGGTAAGCGGCAACGAGGCGTTTTTACTTTTTCTTCTTTCCCAGTTATTGGTATTCATTAAGATCTTTCTTAAGACCTGGAGATATGGTAGTGTTACTGCTTTGATGGAGGCTAATCTGGTTAAAGAATCAACCAAAGCAGAGGCTGAAGGCAATTTCTTATAATCTTATAATGGTTTTTCCGGATCAATAGGCACTGGTTTTCTCACATTTTCCCTGTCTGGTTTAATACTTATTTCATAGGGTGGCAGTATATACCAGTAAGTAGTTAACCCGTAATTAATAATAGCGGGCAGCCAATGCCAGAGTTCTATATTTGAACTTATTGATGATGAAAATGGAATTGCATCCAATGCCCTGTATCTCATATTGATAGTTAATCCCTGGTGAAAGTTGCCACTACCGCTCGGCTGGGCAATAAACGGATGTGAAAATAATTCGGGGCGGCACCAGGCATATCCGTAATAATCCTCGGAGCCAGTTCCGATACTTGATGGGAAAGTCTCCCCATCTACAAAAATTTTCTCATCACCCTCTCCCCACCACGCATCAACAGTATTGTAAACGGTAACCGCATCTCCGGCATAAACTCCCTTCCCTTTGATATCGGCAAAGCTAATATCGCGGTGAAGTCCGGTCCCGCCTGTGGCATCTGAACCTGCAGTCATTACCTGATGATATTCATGCCATGATGATCCGAAATACATACTTCTTTTATTCCATTTATAGTCTGAAACATTCAACAGAAGATTTATATCCACCTTCTGGTTTCCATAGTTTATGAGAGTCAGAGTGCAGTTCTTCCGGAATGGCATTAACCAGTATGATCTCATCTGCATCTTTTCATCAACACTGCTGTTCCATGTTGATGATTGTGTAACTTTATAACCTGTTCCAAAAAAGTCTCCGGCTGGTACCCAAACTGTCTGGTTGCCATCGAATTCAATTTTTAGTACAACTGACCTCAAGGCATATTCTCTGTCGAATGCAGCAAGTTTCAAAGAAATCATGCTGATTGCAGAGGTTCACCTGCCAGAAGATGTCCGCTCAGCACATTTATGATACTATCTTCCAGAACAGGAGTTTCAGAATTGTCAATATAAACCCTGACAATTCCCCTGTCTCCTCCGGAACCTGCAAAAGTCATCCACCACCTGACAATGGCTCCAGGTCCATCGGAATCAAATAGGACATATTCTTTTCTTCCTTTGGAGGAATCAACTGAAATGAACTGGGTGTAATCATCGTTTGCAAACCAATCCTTACCTCCGGCTGAATTACTTTTCCTGTCGTAACTGCTGAACTGCTTCAACTGGTAATAGGGATCAGGAAAATCAGTAAGACTCTTCCTGTCAGTCATTTCAATCAATAATGTTTTAAGGGAGACTATCTTTCTTTTAGTACAGGAGGTGCCACCTATCAGAAGTAAAAGTATTACCAATGCTGCCGGCAGTTTTTTTGAAGAGATTATATTCATTTAATCGGGAGTTTGAAGGTTCAGGATCAAATTTAGACTTTTTCGGTCTGATAAGTTGTATCTCTGATTTAATTGTAACTTAATAGCGATAATTGAAACGGACCACTGACAATTAAAATCCATGAAAAAACTCTGCTTTCTAATAGTTATGATAATAACTTTCAATAATTTAATCTTTTCGCAGAGAATTGATAATGAGAATCTTGCAGTAACACATGGTCCCTGGCTTCAAAACCTTGATGCAAACGGTGTAACAATAATCTGGACAACGAATAAACCTGCAGTGCCCGGTGTAAATATTACTTTTCCCGATGGGAAAGTACGCCTGGTAAGAAACAGTCACGATGGTATTGTTGACGGAGGCGGTGTGTTACATAAGGTGAGAATTGATGGTCTTGAACCTGGCAACAGCTACAAATATGCTATCCATTCTGTTCAGGTCATGAAATACCAGGCCTATAAAGTTTATTATGGTGATACGCTTATCAAAAAACCAGAATCATTTAAGACTCTGCCTTCAAAATCCGATTTGGTAAAATTCCTGGTAGTGAACGATGTTCATAACAATTCAGGGAAGATGGCGTCCTATTTTAAGAATGGTAATATTTCTGAAAAGGATTTCTGCATTTTTAACGGGGACATGGTAGATTTTCTTCAATCAACCGAGGAACTTTTCTCTGGATTTATCGATTCGGCTGTCACTTATTTTGCTAAGACAAAGCCATTTTATTATGTAAGAGGAAACCATGAAACACGGGGATATCAGGCCCGGCAAGTGAAAAACTATTTTGACTATAAAGACGGAAAGTTTTATTATAGTTTCGACTTTGGACAGATTCATTTTACAATTCTCGATTGCGGGGAAGACAAACCTGATAATAACAAAAATTACTTTGGTCTTGCTGATTATGATCGCTACAGGGATGAAGAACTTGAATGGCTAAAAAGTGAAGTTAAAAGTGAAGCTTTCAGGAATGCAAAGAAGCGGATAGTGATTGTTCATATGCCAATTCTTAAAGAGCAGAAACAAAATTATGGAATGAAATATCTGTCTGATAATTTCGGCCCACTGCTTCATACGTCTGGTGTCAACCTTATGATATCAGCTCATACTCACCGTAATGCATATTATGAATCGGGCAAGACAGGCTTTAATTACCCGCTTCTGGTAAATTCAAATAACTCTTTTGTGGAGGTTGTGGTTGATAATAAGGAGATTAAGGCTGTTGTTAAAGATATAACAGGTAAACAGCTGGCAGAGTATATAATTAATTAGGACTTGATACCCCTATGAACTTTTATCTTCATAGGTAGATTTTGCTTTGGGATTTAGGTGTGTAAAAGGATTTAAGTAATTACAAACCAATAATCAGAATATGGAAGAATTAGCTCCATTGGTCCTGTCTGACAAGGATCTTGTTGTAGATGATAAGCTCCTGTCTTCAGTACTTGGTGATAATATGACACTGTGGTCAAAACTAATTGACGATATAACTTCCGGTTATAGTAATTCGGCGGGTACCTGGAACTATTATAATGACGGTCATCAATGGCTATTTAAAATGGTTTATAAGAAAAAAACTTTCTTCTGGGCAGCCATGCATGCCGGGTCATTCAGAATTACATTTTATTTCGGCAACAAAGCTGAACCCGTTTTGATGGAAAGTGATCTTCCCCAAAGTGTGAAGGATAACTTTTTAACGGCAAAACGCTATGGATCAATACGAGCTATATCTACCAGGGTTATGAACAATGATGATCTTAACCTTGTTCTTAAGCTGGCTGAGATAAAAAGCAAACTAAAATAAGAAATACCGTATTTCGATGATGGAAAATAATATTTATAAGTTTAATGCCAGATCACTTCAGGGCAGGAAGATCGAAATGGAATCATATAAGGGAAAGGTTCTCCTTGTTGTTAATACTGCAAGTCAATGCGGCCTTACTCCTCAGTATGAAGGGCTTGAATCTCTTTACCGGAATTATAAGGAAAAAGGATTCGAGATCCTTGGTTTCCCATGTAATCAGTTTGGAAATCAGGAACCGGGGACAGAAATGGAAATTTCCGAGGGATGTCTTATAAATTATGGGGTTTCATTTCAGATGTTTTCCAAGATTGAGGTAAACGGGGAGAATGCACACCCAATCTATAAATATTTGAAAAATAAACTGCCCGGCTTATTTGGAAGAAAAATAAAATGGAATTTTGCCAAATTCCTGATTGACAAAAATGGCATTCCGGTGAAACGGTTTGCACCTACAACAGTTCCGGAAAATCTGAAAAATGATATTGAGAAACTGCTGAAATAGGTCTTATGAAAGAGACTCTTGTGATACTGGTTAATGAAAATGATGAACCATCAGGTTTTATGGAGAAGATGGAGGCTCACAGGAAAGCGTTGTTGCACAGGGCGGTATCTGTATTTATAATTGATACAAAAGAAGAGTGGATACTGCAGAAGAGGGCCCATGACAAATATCATTCAAAAGGGCTCTGGACAAATACCTGCTGTACCCATCCTGCACCCGGAGAATCGGATCTTGAGTCAGCTACCCAGAGACTTGTTGAGGAGATGGGAATTACCTGCAAGTTGAAAAGATTATTCAGTTTTATTTATAAGGAAAAGCTTGATGATGAGCTTACTGAGTATGAGTTGGATCATGTCTTTATCGGAATCTCCGACAACGATCCGGTAATCAATACTTCTGAAGTTGATGACTGGAAAAAGATTACTTTCAATGACCTTCACAAGGATGTACTTAAAAATCCCGATAACTATACCTACTGGTTCAAGGAGATATATCAGAATGTCAATCATCATTTACTGAATGGGAAAAACAATGACCTTTAATTGATGCAATTCAAAAGAATTACTTTCATCTTCCTTTTTATTATTGAAGGGGCAACTATCTTCTCTCAGAATAGTGATATAAGAATCTTGCGTTCAATCAATTCGGAGGAATCACTGCCATCAGACAGATTTTTCCGTTTCGTCTCGAATTCAAATGCTTATGTAGTTGTGGCAGTACCTGTAAGTTTGGGTGCTTACGGGTTGATTAAAGAAGATAAACAAATAATCAGAGATGCATGTACTATAATTGCGGCGATTGCTGTAAATGAAGCGATTACAGTTGGTATGAAATATTCAATAAATCGCGATAGGCCTTTTGTATCATACCCTGATATTACTAAAAAATCAGGTGCAGGCAGTCCGTCTTTTCCTTCGGGACACACTTCCAGTGCATTTGCAACAGCAACATCATTGAGCCTTGTTTATAAAAAATGGTATGTGACGGTTCCGGCATATACCTGGGCTGGCACCGTCGGTTATTCACGGATGCATCTTGGCGTTCACTATCCATCGGATGTCCTGGCGGGTGCCATTATAGGTTCTGGTTGCGCCTGGCTGACCTATGCTGTAAATAAAAGACTTAATCTGAATAAAAACTAAAAGACTCACAACTCACGACTCACGACTCACATCTCAATCCTGTTTCATAAACTTAATCTGAATTCCTGCGTAAATCATCCTTCCAAAATCGGGATATCCTATTACAGTTGAATATTTTACGTCACCAAGATTCTTAATTCTGGCATAAAACCTTACCGGGATTTTACCTGTTGTTGAATACCCGCCTGATAGATCAGCTGTAAAAAAATCTCCGAGAGGTTGCGGACCATCTGCAGGAACAGCGAATCGATTATTCTCAAATTTTGAAACATACTTACAGAGTAGATTGAGATCGAATTTTTTCACTTTGAAGTAGATACCGCCGCTGGATATCATAACAGGATTTTCTTTGTTTGTGACCTTTGTACCTGACTCTGTGAGAGATGATTTCATTACTGTAAAATTCAGAAAAGGTTCAAACATCCTGTACAATTCAGGTGAAATTATTTCCAGCTCAATTCCATATTGTTTCTGATCGCGGTTAACATATAGCTCTCTGTTGATATTTGTTACTGCATCAAGATATGTGGAACCACTTAATGCAATTGCATCATTCTGAACAACACCAAAACCGGTTGCAGATACTTTTCCATTGCTTCCAAGAGTTCTGACTATTCCGAGATCAAATTTATACCTGAGTTCGTTCAATGGCACACTAAGTTCTGTGGTAAGTGCTCCCTGACGCGGTTTAATTTGTCCCGCAGCGGAATTTAAATAAGCAGAAAACATATTGTTTATACGATATGAAGCGCCGAGGCTCCCCTGTATTATAGCTGGTTCCCAAAGATCCTGAATAGGAGTGACAGTTCTGAAAAGTGCGCCATCTCCCTCGATATTGAAAGCACCATAATCATTCATGTAGGTCCGGGTCAGACGGATGCCGGCATCGATAGTGAGCCGACCAATGCGCTGTTCATCAACCAATACTCCTGAAAAAGTCTCAGTATCACAGCGTTTGCCGGTATAGAATCTCTTTCCGTTTGGAGCTACCCAGTGGTTGTAAAGGGCACCAAAACGCAAAATATTGAGTTTCGAGACAGCTATCGATTGAATAAAGTTCAGGCCATACTCGGAATCTTTTTCGTTTGATGAAGTAAGTTTTACCTCGTCATTAAAAGTGGGATTCCGATATGAATAGAACACCTGAAGCTCAGAAGAGAGTTTTTCGTTGGGAGAATAAACTGTCTTAATGTTTGTAAGAACTGCTCTTACAGGATCAAAGTTCTGGATCATATCGCGATACCTTTTATCTGCAGGCAGCTCTGCTATACGTAATTCCCTCTTCCCGTCGAGATAAAAAACATTCGCTTTTACAGAAAGTTTTTCTGAAGGCTGCCACTTAACCTGCGTGAAAAGATCAGCCATCTCTTCTTTTGAATGCTTACCCGATGGGCCGTCACTTTTATCATATCCAATACCAGCTGAATATGAGAAATTTCCGATTTTACTACCATTGGATAAGTGCGTGTGTATTGAGTTGTACGATCCATACTCAAGCTCAATATTTGTTTCCGGAGTTGTATATTCCCTTGTTTTTACATTTATTATTCCAGCCATACCTGACAGCCCTGTAAGCAGTGCAGCACTTGATCTGACAATCTCAATTTCTTCAATATCAGACGTTGAAAAAAAGTATGGCAGTTCTTCGAACTCCTTCTGCCATACACCATCAATGGCATAATCGGGGTAAGGATATTTTTGTCCCCTTACTGAGAAGAACTGTTTTACCTGACGTCCGCGTGTTTCGATCAATCCTCCCGGAATAAAATTCATGGCTTCAACCAGGTTGGTTGCGCCTTGCCTTTTAATATCAGCATTACTCAACTTGCTTATGGAAGTGGAGAGTGAATTGGGTTCGGTATAAGGTTTCTTCATCAGACTCCTAGTTTCTCTTCTTGCCCTGATAGTTACGGAGTCGATCTCGATTGTTTTGGAATTCAGAACTGCATTCTTCGAAGCCTGTGCAATAAGCTTCCCTGTATGTGAAAACGACAGGATTATGATCGAAAGAATAGTAATTGTATCAAATGCTCTTATTTTTATGTTCCTGAGAACATTCCTGAAATTTAGCGACATATTAATATCTTGATTTAAAATTCGAATGTACAAAATTAGAGATATGCCCAAATTTCCAAGTTAAATAATGTTAATTATTCTCTCGCTTCACGGGATCGCAATGACGGAGTCAAAAGTGAGATTAGTTTTCAGCCGCAGAGCGGCGGAATATTTGTAGCAAGGAATACACAACAGGAATCGGCGCCGGATCAGAATTTTAATCAATAGGATGTACTTACAACCGGCGCATGTAATTGAACATGCCGAATGCATCTACAGGTGAAGGGGATCCCTCGCTGGCGCTCGGGATGACACCCTGCCCAGGTGGTAGAAGGGGGGAAGATGTGGCGATTCGAAACAATAATGGGTTATTATCAGAGATTTTGCAACGAATCGCCACTTCTTCCCCCACTATGGCCCCGCAATGTCCTGTCATCCCGAGCGTTAGCGAGGGATCTCCGGCCAGAAGCAGGTAATTGTCATAAAACAAGTTGTTCAGATTTGTATGAGGATCCGGAAGAACAGGATGTCAGGGATCTATAATTCAATATCGAAATTTATAATTACTTCCCGATACTCATAATATTTTAATTAGTTTTGAATTAGCACTTTTCTGCCAATTGAACTAAATTAAAATTCACCTTTATGCTAAGAAAAAAAAATATTGGATTTTGTGCAGATCCCGGCATGGTTCTGGTGTTTTCAATTTTCCTGGTTATTACCGGTTGCGTAAGAAAATCTGATTTTTATACAGCAAATGACTTTATCCGGGTACCTAAAACCGATGTGCATCTTCATATAAATTCTACTGATCCGGTTTATATGGAATTTGCTGCAAAGTATAAATTCAGGGTGGTATCTCCCAATGTTGATTCGAAAATTTCAGTTGATGAACAGCTAAGTACATCCGGTTCTATAAAAAAAGCTTGGCCCGACAGGTTTACGTTTTTTGGAACCTTTTCTGTCGATAGTTTCGGAACTCCTGGTTTTGCTGAAAAAACAATTGACCGTATTGATCAGTGTATGAAGGAGGGAGCCTCAGGAATTAAAATCTGGAAAAATATAGGAATGGTTTTAAAGGATAATGACCGCTATGTTATGGTTGACGATCCAGCTTTTGATCCTGTATTCAGATATCTTGAAGAAATGAAGATTCCGGTAATGGGGCATCTTGGTGAACCCCGAAACTGCTGGCTCCCCCTGAATGAAATGTCCGACACCTCAAATTTCCGATATTATAAGGCTAATCCTCAGTATCATATGTATCTGCATCCTGAAGCACCTTCATACGAGGATCAGATTAATGCCAGGGATAACCTTTTGAAAAAGTACCCCGGACTTGACTTCATCGGTGCCCATCTTGCGAGTCTTGAATGGAGTGTTGATGAAATTTCCCGACGACTCGATCTGTACCCGAATCTCAAAATTGATTTATCAGCAAGAATGACCCATTTACAGTCACAATCAATAAGAGACTATGATAAGGTACGTGCTTTTATGATAAAGCATCAGGACCGTATTTTATATGGGACTGATATAACAATAAGTAGCAGTGAATCAAATCCTGATGAAAGACTCAGGTTGCTCTCTGAAAGATGGAAGTCGAACTGGATCTATCTTGTAACTGATTCAGTAATAAATATAAAAAACCTTCCGGCTCAGGTAAGAGGGTTACATCTGCCGAAAAAAGTTATTGATAAGATTTTCAACAAAAATGCAGACAGGTTTTTTACTTCTCAACATGAATCAGGTAACCAAGGGCAAAGTGTCATTCAAAGCCTAATTGCGAATCTTGAGACAGAGCCTGTCCCAAGGGGAGACACAGATGATGCTGCCGACGATCCCGCAATTTGGATACATCCCGTCTTTCCTGACTCATCACGAATTGTAGGAACTGACAAAAAAGGAGGGCTGGCAGTCTATAACCTGCAGGGCAAAGAACTTCATTATTATGCTCATGGATTAATGAATAATATTGATTTGCGATATGGTTTTCAGATAGGAAATACTTCGTGTGATATTCTTGCATCGAGCAACCGGACTGGTAACACAGTAGATCTCTATCATATAACTGAAAATGGCTCGCTAGAAAAGATTTATAAACGGCAGCTTCCGACAGAAATGTCCGACGAAGTTTATGGTTTGTGCATGTATAAGAGTCCGGTTAACGGGAAGTTTTATGTCTTTCTGAATAATAAGCTTGGAGACATTGAACAATGGGAACTCTTTACTGACGGAAATCTTTTGGATGGTAAAATAGTCAGAAAGTTAAAGGTCGCCACACAGGTTGAGGGAATGGTGGTTGATGATGAAAATTCAGCCCTGTTCATTGGGGAGGAGGATGCCGGAATTTGGAAATTCAATGCAGAACCGGATGACTCCGTTGAAGGAATCCTGATATCTGCCAGTGCTGAAAAAGAGAACTGTAATGTAAAATTTGATATTGAAGGATTAGCGATTTATACTCTCCCAAAAGGGAAAGGGTATCTTATTGCCTCGTCACAGGGAAACAATTCCTATGCTCTTTTCAATCGTGAAACTCCGTACAGATATCTTGGCAGTTTCAATATTGTCAGCGGAACTACCGATGGTGTTCAAGGAACCGATGGACTGGATGTTACAAGCGTGTCATTAGGAAGCAAATTTCCGTTTGGAGTCCTTGTGGTTCAGGATGGTTCCAATACAGATAATGGCAAGGCTGCTCCACAGAATTTTAAAGTGGTTCGCTGGGATTCGGTTGCAGTAATGTTTCTTCAGAATGTTCCGGAACGGATTAGATGAAAGCCGGTATTCAGGTTAAAAATAATTAATTGGACAACTTTTTTCGGATATCTTCAACTTTTATTGATATTTTTGAATCATTAGATAAAAAAAGGATTCCGGCCAATATTTCTAAAACAAATTACGTAATCGAAACGTCCTGATTATGAGAATAATTCTATCTTTTGTGCTACTTTTTCTTTCGGTAATATGCAGTGGTCAGTTCTATGACTGGACAACATGGCGGTACGATCATAACCGCTCAGCCTCAACTCCCGAACAACTTGCAGATAAACTGTATCTGCAATGGCAGGTAAAATACTCTCCCCGGATACCTGTTTGGGATGATCCGCTGAATCAGAACCTGATGCAATTCGATAGGGTATTTGAGCCGATAGTGGCTGATAATAAGATCTTTCTGGGTTTTAATGACCAGGATAAGGTTGTAGCTCTCGATATAAATTCCGGGAAAGAATTGTGGCATTATTATGCCGACGGACCTGTAAGGTTTCCTCTAACATCTTTCAACAGAAACGTATACTTTATAAGTGACGACGGTAATATTTATTGCCTGAACGCAGATAATGGCTCACTGGTTTGGAAAATTCTTCTGGCACCTGCAGAAAATAAACTTCTGGGAAATAAAAGACTTATATCGATGTGGCCGGCGCGTGGTGGAATAGTTCTGAAAGACAATATCATTTATACTTCAGCAAGCATATTCCCGATGATGGGAACATTTATTTATGCCATCAATGCAACAAATGGAGAAATAATCTGGAAAAATGAAGGATCGGGCAGCAACTATATTCTTCAGCCCCACAGGTCGCCTGCCTTTGCTTATGTGGCCCCGCAGGGAAACTTCACTATCTCAGGTGATAAATTGCTCGTGGCAGGTGGAAGGACAGTACCTGCAGCTTACAATCTGAAAACAGGAGAAGAGCTCTATTACCAGCTTGCTGCTTCCGGCAAAACCGGAGGCGCATTTACATGTTCCAACGATAAAGTTTTTTTCAATCATTACAGGGAAAGAATGACCTGGATGTTCGATTCCAAAACCGGAAATAAATTAACAGAAAATGCAGGAGAATATCCTGTCATTGATGGAAATACTGTTTATTTTTCAGGAAAAGATGTAAGCTCTTCAGTCTTAAATGATGATAATAAACTTGAGTCAGCATGGAAAGTAAAAGTCTCTGCAAAGAATGATCTTATTAAAGCAGGCAATATCCTCTATGCCGCTGATAGTATTGGTATTACGGCTGTCAAAATTAACTCGGATAATCCCGAAGTAATCTGGTCGGTGAAAACTAAATCACCCGTTGAACGTCTTATTGCTTCCAATGGTAAACTCATAGCAGTCTCCGGTGATGGAACAATAATGGTTTACGGAAATGCACCCTCTGAAGGAAAGTTACTATCAATTAATGCCGAGTTACCAGTGAAAATCTCTTCCCCTAAGGCTGATGAGATTATTAAAACTACCGGGATTACCGATGGCTATGCAGTTATTTGGGGAACAGATGATATTGAACTTCTTAAAAGTCTGGCATTGACGACATCTCTGAATATTACAGCATTTGACCAAGACCCTGCAAGGGTTATTTATCTCAGAAATTATTTTGACAGACTTGGTATTACAGCCAGCCGGCTTAGCTTTCTTAGTTGCGGTGAAAAGACCCCTATGCTGCCCAAATACCTTTCATCCTTGACTATTATCGACAATATAAAATATCTTCAGGATAATAATATCGCTATCCTTGATGGGATATATGAATCAGCACGTCCATATGGTGGTAAAATCTGGATTAATGTCAAAGGTAATAAACAGAAAAAACTCTTGAGCGCACTAGGAAAACTTAACCTGTATGGCATTGATCTTAAGGGTGGAAAATCCAGCGCTATTATCTCCAGGACAGGATCGCTTGAGGGGTCATCCGACTGGACACATAACTATGGAAATATTTCAAATACAATAAAATCAGATGATGATATTGTAAAAGCTCCTCTTGGAATACTCTGGTTTGGAGGAAATTCGAATCTTGATGTACTTCCCCGTCACGGACATGGTCCATCTGAGCAGGTTATCGATGGTAGATTGATCATCCAGGGTATCAATTCAATCACTGCCCGTGATGTTTACACCGGAAGGCTGCTTTGGCAACACGAATTCGAGACGCTTAAAGATGACAACTGGATGGTTTATTATGATGAATCCTACGATGAGGATAGTCCTTTGGATACCAAATATAACCAGGAACACTTGCCTGGGGCCAACTCGAGAGGAACAAATTTCATTGTAACAAAAGAATACGTTTATGTGATCGAAGGAAACAAATGCCGCTTACTGAATATCGAAAGCGGAGAGCTGACCGGAACATTTGAAACCGGATCGGACAGTACCAGGAATCTTGGTTACATTGGTGTTTACAAGAACTATCTGATTCTTGGCAATAATTATTCTGAATACTCCAAAGTAGCAATTTCTGATACCTTAAAAGAGGATGTAAGAGCAGCTAACTATGATGTTACTGCAAGCAGGGAACTTTTCATACTTGACAGGTTCAGTGGAAAGACATTGTGGAGTATACCGGCGAATCATGGATTTATTCATAACTCGGTTATTGTAGGTGATGACATTCTATTCTGCCTCGATAAGCTGCCACAGAATTTTGAGACTAAACTGCGAAGAAGAGGTGAAGCTCCTCCTGCGGGTTCAAGACTTCTTTATCTCGATATTAATACCGGTATGAAAATCAATGAGGAGACTAATAATATTTTTGGTACATGGCTGGGCTATTCAGCAGAACACAGGTTTCTGCTTCAGGCTACTGCTCCATCGAGTGATATGCTGAATGGCGAGGAGGGGAACCGAATGGTATTATATAATGTTGGAAATAAGAATATTATATGGGATAAGAAAATGAAATACTCTAATCCTCCGATCATTTCAGGTGATAAAATATATACAAACGGAGAAGGGTTTTCTTTACTTACCGGAGAACCCCTTTTTGAAAAGGATTTACTCACAGGTGAAGATAAAAAATGGAATTTCAAGCGGGAATACGGGTGTGGTATTGTGGTCGCAAGTGAGCATCTGCTTACATTCCGTTCTGCATCTGCCGGATTTATAAATCTCGATTTGATTGAAGGAACAGGAAGTCTGGGAGGTTTTAAAGCAGGCTGTTCTGCAAACCTTATTGTGGCAAATGGAGTACTCAACTCTCCTGATTATACCAGAACCTGTCAGTGCCCTTATCAGAATCAAACCTCTCTGGCATTTGTAAATATGCCATGGATGAACTACTGGACAAACAGCAACTATAAATGGAGCGGGAAACAAATAAAACAGTTGGGTTTGAACCTGAATGCCCCTGGTGACAGGACGTCCCGGGATAATACCCTGTGGCTTGAATTTCCTAATGTTGGAGGTGCTTCACCAGAAATTCCTGTTAAATTAGATACTGTTAATTATTTCACAATACGGAAAGATCCGGTATCAGTTCATTCGGAAAATACTTCATGGATAAGTTCGAGTGGAATCGGAGGTATAAGATCAATTGAAATAACATTATCAAAGGAAAAAGTTGTTCCTCCTGCGACTTATAGAGTCAGATTATATTTTTCAGAACTTGAAAACTCAAAGAAAGGTGAGCGGGTATTTGATGTGAGTATCCAGGGACAAAAAGTACTGGAAAACTTTGATATTGTGACTGAAGCCGGAGGGAATGATAAAGAACTTGTGAAAACATTTTCCGGTATCACAGCAGGAACAACCTTAAGGATTGATATGATACCTCAGAAAGGTAATACATTCATATCAGGTATTGAACTGGTAGAGGAGAAAGCTTCAGTAATCCCAATAAGTTTCAGATGAACCGGAAATATATTAAAATATTGGTTCTGGCGGGAATTCTGAGTCTTGCATGCACAACCAGGGTGTCGGAGTGGGTGCTGCTTAATGCATTGCCAAATCAGTACACCCTGATCTGTTTCCATAATGGGAAACTGACTGATGAGATGAAAAACAAGAACATTGAGATCTCAGAACAGATCAATTCAGCTAATATCCTTTTCAGAACAGTTGCCAGGTCTGATGTTAAGGCTCCTTACTATGGATTATACTATGAAGATCGGTTATTCTCGAAATATGATACCCCTTCTGCAATCAGGAATCTGACCACTTCTCCGCTCCGCGAAATGGTAGCTGCCGAACTTATGGCGGGAAAGCTTTGCGTCATGGTGTACCTTAAGACAGATAATAAAGAATTGGATGACAGAGGTTTAGTCTCCTTAAAAAAAGCTCTAGATTCTTCACCCTTTGGAAGCATAATCTCGATTGTTGAGCTTAGCAGAAACAGCAGGGAAGAAGCACATTTCGTATCATTGCTGCTAAATGTAGAAGACGATATTAAAAATATTCAGAAACCAATGTTATATGGAGTATTCGGAAGGTTTAAGGCGCTGGAACCACTGGTTGGCAATGGAATTACAGAAGAAAATATTGGTTTCATGATTGATTATCTGACAGCAGAGTGCAGTTGCCTGATAAAAGATGATCTTCCGGGTACTGATATTCTGTATACCTCAAGGTGGGAAAATCCGCAACCTGCCATGCTGAATAAAATAATTGATGATAATCCCCAGCCCGGCGAATAAATGCAGAACGATACTATATTATACGATTCTACCTATAACAGACCTTTGCCTAAATGGCTGACAGATCAGAGGGAGGGATTAAATTCAATTCAGCCTCAGAAAATTGAAATTAAGGAGGATCACTCATTGAAAATTTCGCTTGTTATTACACTTCTCCTGATTTTACTGGCAGCAGCAATTTCTACGGTTTACATTCTTAAAAAGTACAGGAATAAAATATAATGAATCCGATTAAGTTAGTTTTTAAAGAGCTATGGTACAGAAGGTTAACTTCCTTTGTTATACTACTCACAGTAATAGTTGGCAGCTCAGTTTCAGTGGCAATATATACGCTGAGTAAAGCCAGTGAGGATGAGACAAGAAAGATCATGCGGGAGCAGGGGCTGAACCTTTATATCTTTCCCAGGGGTACCAACCTGATCGATTTCTATTCAGTAAATAACACCGGAACATTTCCTGATAAATATGTAGATGTGCTTGCCGAATCAAAAACATTTGATGCAGTGAGGCATCTGACAGGGATACTTCAGATCAAATATCCCGACTGGAAAGATTCAAATGGTTCGACTCATCAGTTAGTACTGTTCGGATACAAAGATGAAGCACAGCAAAAATACCTTCCCGCGCAGGAACTGATGGGCTTTGATGTTAAAAAGGGTACTGTACAGTTGGGCGCACTAGTTGCTAAGAATATTAAGTCTGATGAACCATTTATTATTATAGGATCAGATGGGACACAGTATAGTTTTACTGTTGAGAAACGTCTTGAAGAGGGAAAAGGAATTATGGATCAGGGGGTCTCTTTTTATCTTGAAGATCTTCAGCAGGTTTTGGGAATGGAGGGGAAAATAAACAAAATTGAGGCTCTGGGATGTGTATGTAAGGATGGACGAATTAAGAATGCCAGGAACCAGGTTCAGGCTATTTTC
>JANNKF010000046.1:0-5932 GCA_031396165.1 Bacteroidales bacterium
CCTCCTTTTTATCTATTTCTTTCCGCCTTTCAGCTTATGTTTTTTGATGAATTCATCAATAACTTCGGTCAGATTCGGATCCCCAATCTCCTGAAGATCATAATAAACCCGTGTATTTGGCTTCTTAATTTTTATTATTCTGTTCAGATCGATCGGAGTTGCAATAATAACTGAATCACAATCTGTATTATTGATTGTTGTCTCAAGATCTTTTAATTGCTGTTTACCGTATCCCATTGCGGGAAGAAGTGTCCCTATATTAGGATACTGTGCGAATGTATCGCTCAGTCTGCCAACAGTATATGGACGCGGATCTACCATTTCAGCTGCACCGAATTTGCGGGCCGCAACAACACCTGCCCCAATCTTCATTTCCCCATGTGTAAGGGTAGGTCCATCTTCAACGACAAGTACTCTTTTTCCTCTGATCAGCGATGGATCATCGACTTTAATAGGCGAAGCGCCATCTATAACAATTGCTTTTGGATTTACCTTATCAATACTCTCACGTACTATCTGAATTGCTTCTGGTCCCGCACTGTCCATCTTGTTAATAACAACAACATCAGCAATACGGAGTGTCACCTCACCAGGGTAATATTTCAGTTCATGACCTGCGCGGTGAGGGTCTGTTACAGTAATCATAAGGTCGGGTTTATAGAACGGAAAGTCATTATTCCCGCCATCCCATAAAACAACATCACAACCTGATGGATCTTTTTCGGCGTCACGGAGAATTGCTTCATAGTCAACACCTGCATAAATAACATTTCCTCTAACAACATGAGGTTCATATTCCTCCATCTCCTCAACCGTACATTTATGCTTCTCCAGATCTTTTACAACAGCAAAACGCTGGACTTTCTGGGCATTGAGATCACCATATGGCATCGGATGGCGAACAGCAACAACCTTTAATCCTCTTGCCATAAGCAATTCAATAACTTTTCGCGATGTCTGGGATTTACCACAACCTGTTCTGATTGCACCTACTGCTATAACGGGTTTCGTACTTTTTACCATTGTATCTGCCGGACCAAGCAGAACAAAATTTGCTCCTGCGGCGTTTACTATTGCACTCACAGACATAACCTTCTGATAGGTAACATCAGAATAAGAAAAGACACAATCAGAAACATTATATTTTTTAATCAGATCAGGAAGATTTTCCTCTGCAAAAATCGGTATTCCATCGGGATAAAGCTTACCGGCCAGCTCCTTTGGATATTTCCTTCCGTCGATATCCGGGATCTGAGCAGCAGTGAACGCTACAACATTATAATACGTGTTATCTCTGTAGCAGGTATTAAAATTATGAAAATCACGACCCGCAGCACCAATTATAATGACATTTTTCTTCGTCATAATTCCTCCTTGTTTGTTAATTAAATATCTGAAGTATAAGATTTTTCGTTTTAATATGAAACAACAAATTTATAATTTGCAGACTGAAATTCCGAGCATTTCATTTTATTTTTTAATGTGCAGATTTATCGTCTTAACTTCTTGATTAACTATAATTTAATGCTACTTTTGACATGTATAAAAAACATGTTAAAGAAAATGTTTTCGATATGGTAATGTTTATGACAAATTCTTTGTATTATTATATCAACTAATGAACGTGCTGGCGCACATATATCTTTCCGGTGATTCTGATAAAATTATCATTGGCAATTACATAGGTGATTATGTAAAAGGGAAGGACTATCTTAAGTACCCTGAGCCAATACGTAAAGGCATTATCCTTCACCGGCACATTGACGGGTTTACAGACCGGCACCCTGTTGTCCACCGCAGTAAGATCTTTTTTACAAGGAAATATCATAAATATGCGGGTGTTATAACCGATATTCTCTACGATCATTTTCTGTGTAAGGAGTGGGATTTTTATTCGAGAAGACCTTTGGAGAGTGTCACTTATAACTTTTACCGGGCACTGGTAAATAATTATGAAATAATGCCGGAAAATGTCAGGCAGATGATGCCCTTTTTCATCATTAACAACTGGATAGAATCATATCAGACCACCAGCGGGATCCGTCATGTATTGAATACACTAAGTAAAAGATCTACCCTGCCTAATGAAACAAGCTTTGCCATGAAAGCACTTAAGAAGAATTATTACTCTCTTCAGGATGACTTCATGGAGTTTTTTCCTCAGCTAATCGATTACGTCGAAAAAGATTTTGGGATAGAGATCTCCCACCGGATCACAATACCATTCTGATTAAACAAGATATTCTGTTCTGCTGGCATCGAGTCTCAGGAAAATAAACAGAAGAATCGTAAATCCCCACAACGAACTTCCTCCATAACTAAAGAAAGGTAAAGGGATGCCAATAACAGGCACTAGTCCCACTGCCATACCTATATTAATAAAGAAATGTGTGAAGAGTATTGATGCAACCCCGTAACCATAAATCCTTGAAAAGACGGATCGTTGTCGTTCAGCCAGTATAATCAGTCTAATAATCAGAAAGATATAAATGCCAATCACAACAAATGATCCAAGGAAACCCCACTCCTCACCCACAGTACAGAAAACAAAATCGGTACTCTGAGCGGGAACAAATTTGAATTTGGTCTGCGTTCCCTGAAGAAAGCCTTTTCCTGCAAATCCTCCTGATCCAATGGAGATTATCGACTGGTTAACATTATAACCTGTACCATGCAGATCTGACTTAAGCCCAAGCATTATATCAACCCTCTCCTTCTGATGAGGTTGAAGTAAATTATTAAATGTATAATCCACAGAGTTGATGAATAAAATGCTCCCTACCAGAAAAAGATAAATTATAAGTAATGCAGTTGCCTTTCTGTTATAAATATAAAATGCATAAATAGTTCCTGATATCATAAGTGATATAAATAGAATCAACTCATTACCAATGCTTTTAATTACGTAATTATCAAGCAAATACAGCGCAGCAGCAATTATTATGAAAATCCCCGTTCCAAAAAGCAATAATTTCCACTTCCTGGTTGCAAACCATACGATCAGTATTGCCAAAACTATTAGTCCGATTGTCAGATATAGGTTATCTACCAGAAGAGTTAAAAAGAAAAGAACAACCATAAGCAGTCCGGAAACAAATATATAAGGACTCATTCCCTCTCTGAAGAGAACTATAAAGAGTGAAAAATAGACAACTGTCGAGCCCATATCAGGCTGTAGCGTAATAAGTAAAGCAGGGAATATAATTATCGCTATGGCTGGTATAATGACTCTGAACCGTGTAAGATCCTGCCTTTGTGTATTCAAATATCCTGCCAGGGCAAGGGCAGTTGCAAACTTTGCAAATTCAGAAGGTTGTATAGTCAGCCCCCCAAACTCGAACCATGATTTTGCTCCGTTTATCTCCTTCCCGAGGATAATTACAAGAAGCAGAAGCAGAAGCATGGCCCCATAAATGAACCACGAGAAATAGAAATAGAATCTGCTGTCAATAATAACTACAAAAACAGCAATTATCAGTGAGGCAATTATCCATATAAACTGTTTACCATACCGCTGGGTAAAATCAAGAATATCTTTATGCTCCTCATTATAGACAGCCGCATAAATATTAAACCAGCCCATAATAACCAGCACAAGGAAAAGCAGGATAGAAGTCTTATCTATCCCATTCCATATGTCAACGCTCCGCTTCACTCTTCAATATTTTTTCTTCCAGGTTCAGTTCAAGCATTCTCTGTTCCTGATACTTGTTGGTAATAGTTCCTTTTAAATACTTCTCTATCATCAGACTTGCCACCGGGGCAGCATATGTAGCACCGAATCCGGCATTTTCAACATATACTGCAATTGCGATCTTAGGATCATTTTTAGGCGCAAACGCAACGAATACCGAATGATCATCGCCATGCGGATTCTGTGCTGTTCCGGTTTTCCCGCAAACTATTATATCACTAAGGGCGGCAACTGTTGCAGTAGCGCCGGCACCCCCGTTTACTGCAGCTGCCATTCCCCGTACTATAGCCTCAAAGTTTGCAGTATCGATACTTATCTGATGCCTTGTGGTAAATTTCTCATCGATTGCTCTTTCAGCTCCAACATATTTTACAATGTGAGGTGTATAGTAATAGCCCCTGTTAGCAATTGCAGCAGTCATATTTGCCATCTGTAATGGCGTGGTTCCCACTTCTCCCTGTCCGATAGCCATTGAGATGACAGTAAGTGCTTTCCATCTGTTCACTCCGTAGTATTTGTCGTAGTATGAAGGTGCAGGGATGAATCCTGATAGCTCATTAACAAAATCGGTCCCGAGTTTATTGCCAAAACCAAATTCTGTCAGGTAGCTTTTCCATTTATTAAAGGCCTCTGTTATTGACCCATAGCGGTTGTTCTCCAATACTTTTCTGAAAGTCTGACAAAAATAGGAGTTACATGAATTCTGAACAGCACCTTCAAGACCGAGTGGTGAAGAATGTGAGTGACAAGCCACAAAAAGATAACCATTCTCGCATCCGAAATGAGTATCCGGGGTAATTACCCCTTCCTGCAGGCCTATTAATCCGTTTATTGGTTTAAAGGTTGATCCCGGAGGATAGGATGCCATCAAAGCCCTGTTAAACAGTGGCTCCAGAGCTGTATCGGCATTCAATTTTGCAAAATTTTCAGATCGTATCCTGCCAACAAGAAGACCCGGATCGTAATTCGGGGCCGAAACAAGTGCAAGTACTTCTCCGGTCTTCGGTTCAATTGCAACAATGCTTCCCCTTTTGTTTTTCATAAGAAGCTCTCCATACTCCTGCAGAACCAGATCTATTGAGGATGTAATATCCGAACCCTGAACTGCCAGAGTATCAAGTTTCCCTTCGGCATACGAGCCTTTGATCCTGCTGAATACATCAACAAGAAATATTTTCACCCCCCTCCTGCCGCGAAGCTCTTTTTCGTATGCTTCTTCAATACCGGTTTTGCCAATGTAATCTCCTGATTTATAGTAAGGTTCTCTTCTTATAATACCATCATCAACCTCGCTCACATATCCAAGAACATGTGCTGCAACGGGCTGTGAATACTTTCGGAGCGTTCGGGGCTGAACATAAAAACCGGGATATAAAAACATCTTCTCCTGAAACGTGGCATATGTCTCAACAGATAGCTGTTTCAGAAAAACAGAGGGTGCTCTCCTTGAATAATTTACAGCAGCTTTCATCTGCTTTCTGAAAATTTCATTAGTGATTCCCAACAGATTGCAAAAACCAGTTGTGTCTATTATTTTAGATGTTTGTGCAGGAACAACCATAAGATCATAAGCTGCCTGGTTAGTTACTATCGGCTTCCCGTTTCTGTCGTAGATAAGACCTCGTGCCGGATATTGTGTTATGTACCTGAGTACATTATTATCAGCAGATAATCTATATGAATCTTTAACAACCTGAATTATAAAGAGCCTTATTATCAATGCCATCGAGGCAAACATAACAAGTGCTATAATTACATATTTTCTATTTATGAATGCATCTTTCATGATACCGGATATTACTTCCCTTTCCTGTAAAATTCAACCAGAAGAATAAAAGTTACGGAAAATACCGAGCTCAATAATACTCTACCGAAGGTCCTGAAAAAATCAGTGAGACGGAAAACTTCAAAGTAAAAAAGTGCTGTGTGATGAACCAGTACAATAACGAGTGTATAGATCAGAAACCACCGGAATCCATAGGTCAGCATGGAAGGATCAGAATTGGCTTCATACCCGTCCCTTGGTGAAATGACTCTCAGAACATATGGTCTTATAAACCCTGCGAGGACTGTTGCAGAAGAATGCATTCCCGGTGAACCTGAAAAAAAATCAATAATGCCTCCGGTAAAAAAAGATAAGAGAAGCAGGAGCCATGCCGGTGTTTCAACCGGCAGGAGCATAATGAACATTATATAGATTATCTGCTGATAATAATGTACTCAGGTACATAACACAAT
>JANNKF010000390.1:0-2445 GCA_031396165.1 Bacteroidales bacterium
TTGCTTTTTTATTTTTTGTAATATATGCGCCGAGCCTAGGGCTCTCGACATTGTTCAACGGATTGAAATCCGTTGCTACAACACGGGCCAAGGCTACGCCTCTGCACTTGATTTACAAAAAACATTGGTTAGAGCATCGACTCGGCCCATTTTGTAACCACGGGTGTTAGTTGCTACAAACCTGAGTTCGATTATTAAATATCCATTTACGTCAATGCTTTAAGCCTGACCCTATTTTCGGAACTGCTTTTTGCACTGTCAGAACATCCCTCTCCATTGGAGAGAGACCGTAAAGACTCTCCTATGATGAAATGTGTCGATATGCTTATTAAAAGCGTTCCTGAAGAATAATTACAGATTACATATAAGTCCTTTCTTTAATAATTTCCAAAACAGGTATTTTGTTTTTAACTTTCATGTACAAATCAAAAGAGGAAGCAGGCTCTGCTGCGGAGCAACCTGCCAGCAATATGATTTGCTGAATTGGGTAAATAAGGCCTCTCTCAAGGAGGCTTTTTATGGTTTTACCCTTTTCATGAATGGCTAAAAAAACCGTCACCCGCTTGGAATACGGTTCAAATGCGGTGATAAATTACCAATCAATCTCCTATAAGCAGACACCGGTACCCGGACTGCACGATCGCGTTTATATTATTTGATAAAAAATGGCAACCGTAATCTGCTGGGAGCAGACACCTGACGGGCTGCATAGTCTTTATTTCGGTTTGCCCATTTGATAAAAAAACTAATCGGTTTTACCAGGCGCATAAGCTATTCTGATTTCATTTAGTGAACAACTGCTGAAACATAGTCGGTTTGATTCTTGATCACATAACGAATACGATTCAGTAGTTTTTTGGCTATTTTAATAATAGCCCTGTTCTTTTTCATCCGTTTACAAAAGTCATTAAAGGCCATCGTCATGGCCGGATCTAACCGGACAGCGGTCCAGCTTGCTTCTACCAGTTTTTCGCGAAGTTGGTGATGCCCCCGGTGGGTAAGCCCCAATACCGTTTCCTTATCTCCGCTGCCATGGATGCGGGGAACCAAACCGATATAATCACATAGTTGATCCAGTTCTTTAAACCGGTTGATATCTCCTATTTCAGTAGTTAATAGCAAAGCGGTAATCTCACCGATTCCCGGAATGCTCCGGATCCGTGCGATCTTCGCTTTGTAACGCTCCTCCCGCGAAAGAACCCGCACCTGCCTTGTAGCTACCAGTACCAAGGCACGGGCCTGTTCATATCCTTGTAGCAAAACATCCAGATTAACTCGTGCCCAGGGAGTTAAGGAAAGCGCTTTAAGCCACTTTAAAAAGTTATTGGACCAATAAGAATCCACTTCTTTGCTGATCAATATGCCCTGGAAGTGAAGCCATCCTTTAATCCGGTTTTTGTAGCGGGTCTGATCTTTGACCATCTGTTGATACACCCGGATAATACCCCGGTCATCCTGTTGTTCCACATCCGGAACAAAGATACCGGTAAGCCCTCCTTCGCTCAATGTTTTAGCCAGTTTACGGCAATCTACGGTATCTGATTTCCGCTGTTTATCCTTATCCGTAGTGGGAACGTCGGCCGGATGGACAATGATGCAATGAATGCCTTCCTTAGTAAACTCCCGCTGATAACTAAATCCGCAAAACCCTGCTTCATAAACCACATGGTAACTGGCTAACGGGTAGTTTACTCGCAGATGATTGCTTAATTCTTGAGCGGATGGATTCTGTGAAAATGTCTTTAATTCCATGTATTCACTACGCAGACAAACTTTCCAGCAGTTCTTATGAACGTCTATTCCGGCAAAAATCTTTTGACCACTAAAGTCTAATTGTGTACCTTGTTTCATGAGTTCTTGGTATTAAGTGTTTGTTATTAATGGTTTTCACAATTAATCTACAACCTTTTTTCAAGAACTCTTTGCTTTTATACTAACTCGATTTCATACATACGATCTGCCTTTACCCTAACCGCTCATAGGGTGAGGCTACACAGGAAATATTAATCGAACTCAGGTTAGTAATTAAATAATATAGTACTCGCTGTAATTCGATAGTATCAACACAAGAAGGCAGCTTAATAATGATTCATTATCAGTTCGATCTATGATGAAAGATTAAAATATTAAAATTCCTATCAAAGATATTCAAAATTGAAACTGAATTTGATTAGGAAGAATTTGAAGCGAGATGGCTCTGCAAATTGGGCAATGTAATACTATCTAATAATATCCTAATTACTTATGAATGTTGAAATTTCGTTTATATATAAATCGCCCAAAATATTTTTCGTCATTTTATAAAATGATTGAAGGTGGCTACAATTCCATGTGATCTCGCATTTTTATTATGTGAAACATATTCATTCGCATCATTTATCGTTGTAAAAGGGTCATCCAATCCTTGAAAAATCAATACAGGTGTTTGGCTTTTTCCAACACTTT
>JANNKF010000068.1:0-9974 GCA_031396165.1 Bacteroidales bacterium
AAAGCTGTGTGTTCCTGAACAACAGTAATGGCACTTTTGAAACTATAAAACTTCCAATATTAGCCCAGGTTTCCCCTGTTCGTGATATTATGGTTCAGGATTTTAACATGGATGGTATTCTGGACCTGGCACTGATTGGAAACGATTATACCGTAAGACCCGCGATGGGTCGCTATGATGCGAGTTATGGCCTGTGTTTATTGGGAGATACCGGTTACCGGTATAAACCACTGATGCCGGTAATAAGCGGCCTTAAGATAAAAGGGGATGCGAGAAAGGCAGTCAAAATTGAAGTGTTGGGAAAAAAATATATGATAGCCGCCATTAACGACGGAAACCTGCAAATACTCGAATTACTTAAGTAAGACTAAATGGTCCAATATCGTTTTATTCAGGAATGTTGATAGCGATTAGAATGAATTTACCTGATAAATATTATTGACTGAACGGTTATCTAATACCCAATCGTAAATCTTTCCCTGTGATGAGCAGGTTTTTCAAGTTCATCGATCATTGCAACAGCATAATCCTGTACAGAAATTTTATTCTCTCCGTTTTCATCAACAATCATATCATCTTTCCCCAGACGAAAACTCCCTGTTCGCGTTCCCGGATGAAGATCACCTGGCGGAGAGAAAAATACCCAGTCAATACTTTTTTCAGATTCAAGATCTTTAAAATAAACATCTGCAAGTGCCCTTATGGCAGGCAGATAAGATTCGGGCAGCAGACCTGCATCCATCAGTCTTTTCCCGGGTGAAATAAACAAAGACCCTGCCCCTCCCACAACAAGGAACCGTTTTACTCCGGATTGCCTGACACCGTCAATTATCGATCTGTAGACACTGGTTGTTTCTGCCACAATATCCGGATTCGTCCAGCCCGGATTGTATGCACTTATTATGGTATCGGCACCCTTACAAATGTCCGTTACAATTCCCTTGTCAGAAACATCGCCCTTTTTCACAACAAGGTTTTTATGTTGTGTTGTTATCTTTTCAGGGTGGCGCACAACAGCCGTTACTTCATGTCCGCGTTCCAGTGCTTCGTTCAGGATTGCAGATCCGACAAAGCCACTTGCACCTATAAGTACTATTTTTTTCATGTATCGGATGGTTGTTAATTAATAATGTAAAGTTCAGATTAAGAAGGCCTAATGATGCCCTCTCTTCAAAACCTGTTTTAGAATAACAATAAACTCAATGTTTTGTGCTTTCAAAACTGTTCTTTATGGATAGAATCTGTTTTCTCTTACAGGTTTGACCCCTCAGGTTATGAAAAATACTAATTACATAATAATTCCATTCAAATTAATTGTAGTTTTAAGCACACGAAATCATATTATTCCATATTGATTTTAACAGAAGTATGACTCTGGATTTCATAACAATGCTGAATCATGAAAAATCTGTCAACAATTCTGAGTTTTAACTTTTCATTTAAAATATATATGAAAAAATCGCTGTTGTTTCTAATATTGTTTGTATGCCCCCGGCTTTTTGCCCAGAATCAGGTAATTACAACCGGTCAGTATTCTGCACCTGTACAGTACACTGCCGCACAGGACCACCGGAATATGATGGATCAGCTGGGAATAAAGAGCCTTCGTCCCGGACCAAGTGGTAATGAGTCAGCACCGAACCACGCCAATTATGATGAGTCCCTTGCGAATCCATATCCTGTTCTGCCAGATTTATTAACTCTCAGGAATGGGAAAAAAGTGACAACTGCTGAGACCTGGTGGAAACAACGCCGTCCGGAGATAGTTGACGATATGGAAAAAGAAGTTTATGGACGTCTTCCAAAACGAATTCCTTCCGTTAGCTGGAAAGTGGATATTTCAGAGAGAGAAATGGTTGGTTTCATTCCTGTTATCGCTAAAAAGCTTACCGGGCACGTCGATAATTCAGAATTTCCTCTTATTGATGTTAATATTTCGATGGTACTTGTTACACCGGCTAACGCAAAAGGTCCGGTACCTGTGCTGATGATGTTTGGTATGGCTAGGATGCCCGCACCGGCCCAGCCAAACAGGAATGAACCTGAAGTTATCAATAAGGCAGATCCTCCTTCCACACAGCAGCTTCTGGCTGCCGGCTGGGGTTATGCTAAGATAGATCCTTCAAGTATTCAGGCCGACAATGGAGCCGGTTTGACAAAAGGTATCATTGGTCTTGTAAATAAAGGACAGCCCCGCAAACCCTATGATTGGGGTTCATTAAGAGCATGGGCATGGGGTGCTGCACGCGGACTCGACTTCCTGGAAACCGACCCGGCAGTTGATGCAAAACACGTAGGTATTGAGGGAGTATCACGCTATGGAAAAGCAGCCCTGGTTACACTCGCATTTGAAGAGCGTTTTGCTTTGGCACTTGTTGGGTCTTCGGGAAAAGGAGGAGCTACTCTTCACCGGCGCAATTTCGGCGAAGCAGTGGAAAGTCTCACAGGCACCGGTGAATATCACTGGATGGCAGGCAATTATCTGAAATATGGTGCTGCCGAATCAACTTCAGGAACCGGGAATGCTGACCAGATGCATGTTGATTCCCATAGCCTTATTGCGATGTGCGCTCCCCGGTTTACTTTCATCAGCTATGGAATCCCTGAAAAAGGCGATGCAAAATGGCTCGATCAGAGAGGAAGCTATATGGCGACAGTTGCTGCAGGTGTTGTTTTTAAACTCCTGGGAGTAAAAGACATAGGTGTTTCAAATGATTACAAAGCGGAAATAATGCCAACAGTTAATACAGGCCTTCTCGACGGGGAGCTTGCCTGGCGCCAGCACGATGGCGGCCATACCGACGGACCCAATATGAAGTATTTTATTGAATGGGCTAATAAGAAAATAAACTACAATCCAGGAACGCAGGGAAGATAACAGGACCCTAGAAAGTAACTGAAATTGACAAGTCCGGCTACCGCTCCTTCCTGGTTTATAAAAATTTTCATATGGAATTTATGATTGGATCTTCACCAAAAGATATCTTTGAATAAAAAACGATGAAAAATCCGTTACGAAAGATTATTTCACTTCTCCTGATTCTAACATCCGTCACCCTATGGGGACAGAATCAGAGTCAGAGACCTGTCAGAATTGCTGTTGCAGGAATGACACATGATCATATCGGTTTTATCCTTAACAGGAATAATGTAAAATACATGCAGATTGTAGGGGTCTGTGAACCCAATCGTCAACTTGCAGAAAGGCATTGCCGGAATTACAAACTGGATACAGCCCTTATCTATAATAACCTGGAGAGCATGCTCGACCGGGTAAAACCTGAAGCAGTGGTTGCCTTTGGCTCGATCTATCAGCATCTGGCTGTTGTAGAGGCCTGTGCTCCACGGGGGATTCATGTTATGGTAGAGAAACCACTTGCCACTACATTAGAAGCTGCAATAAGAATGCAGGAACTGGCGATAAAATACAAAATACATCTTCTCACCGATTTTGAAACTTCCTGGTATCCTTCTACTGCCAAATCGTGGCAGCTGGTAAATGACAGCAATTTTGTGGGAAGAATCAAAAGAGTTGTAATACACGACGGACATAATGGACCCAAGGAGATAGGGTGCAGTAAGGAGTTCCTGGAGTGGCTCACCGACCCGGTTCAAAATGGAGGTGGAGCTCTTACAGACTTTGGTTGCTATGGTGCCAACCTGATGACTTATCTGACCCGTGGAGAAGAACCTGTTTCCGTTACTGCTGTAACACGACAGCTGAAACCGGAGATTTATCCAAAAGTAGATGATGATGCAACAATCATTGTGAATTATAAGAATTCCGTTTGTATTATTCAGGCATCGTGGAACTGGCCCTTTGGCAGAAAGGACATGGAAATTTATGGAGAAAAAGGATACATTATCGCACAGAACGACAAAGAAATACGGATCAGAAACCAGCAATCAAAGGTTGAAATGCGCAAGATAATAACATCGAAAGACATAAAAGTCTTCGAAGATCCTTTTGAATATTTCGCAAATGTCATCCGGGGAAATATAACCATGACAGAGTACGACCCCTATTCGTTGAAAAACAATGTAATGGTTGTCAGAATCCTCGATGCAGCCAGAGAATCTGCCGGAACCGGCAGAATTGTTGAATTTCATTGAGAAGTTCATAATCACTAAATGCTTCCGGACCACAGGCTATTAGTCAGTAGTAGAAACCTCAAACATCAATTCTGATTAGTTTTGCAAGATAGAATTTGATATAGTAAAAAAGGCAAAAAATTATAAAGGAATTCGGGTATAAGGATCCCGAATTGAATATCGGAATTTTATTGTTTTTTCTTCTTTTTGATGGGTTCATCGTCTTGTTTTGAATCAAAAAACTCCTTAAACGGAGCCAGTATTGTGTTAATAAACCTCGATGGATTTATAACCAGATTTGCAACACCATACTGAAAAAGGTATCCTAATAATCCCTTAATTGGATTTTTACTTTTTCTGAAGAATACTCTTTTTGTAAGATAACCTGTCGAAATCCCTATTACAGCAGTGAGTAGATTGCTTCTCAAGTCTTCAGAGATTACAGCTTCTTTAAATACATCTTTAATGACATTAACCGGTCTGAAACTCTCGTATATAAATCTGACATGATCAGTGAGAAGAAATTTTTGTTCCTCCACCTCATTCTCCATCAGCAATATAGCCGCATCAAGATCCTGTTTGCCTGTTATATTATACATAGTGTATCTTATTGTCTGAAAAATTGCCTGATCAGGTAATCTGCCACCGCTTTTTTAATCCGTCTCCGTATAAAAAAATGTGAAGCAAATCCCATCACCAGATAAAACAGGGAAACTGCCAGGAATCCAAAATAAATTTGCCCAAGGACATTACCCAGCCAGAAAGCCAATCCCAGGTTTAAGAATAACAGAAATATCACTAAAAGTGCACCAACTACCAGATCAGGAATTATTGAAGAAATAATACCGGTAGTCCTGCTAATTGTTCTGAGTTTAACAAGTTCAATTTGAGCCAGACCAAGCTCTGATACTCTTTTGAACAGGTTTTCAATTAAATCTGAATCTTCTTTCATGTTACCAAGACAACTAATATTTCAAAACCTACAACCAAGGACGAAAATAAATGGCAGGTTCATAATGAAATGCCTATCATTATTACCTGCCAGGTTTAACAAAAAATGTTTTTTCATATGGATCAGCCTGCAGATTCATTTACAGTCTCATGCATTTTCTTACCATCGCGGAGAAGGCTATTAACTTTCTCTTTCAGATTATCAACATACTCTTCACCTTTATGAATTATTTTTTTACGGGTATCCTTTCCCTTGTCAGGTGCGAACAGAATCCCAATAATTGCACCGGCAGCTGCTCCTGCCAAAACGCCTAAAATAATTTTACCTCTTGACATGTTAGTAGTTTTGATAAATTCTTACTAAGGCTTAACCTCTTGATATTTCCTAAAATCCCTACCATTGGATTTTCATTTCTTCTAATCCTCTGGTGTCAGAATCTCAGGAACCATGAAAGTTTCGTGATTATTTTTCTTCCACGGTGTGCGACTTTGATACAGCCATTTAAGTTTCATCAGACTTCTTAATAATGTCTGTTTATACATAAAACATAATTCCAAAAAAAAAGTTTAAAATCCGGATTAAAATGTCGGAACAGGAATCTCCTTCGCCGGCATTTTACAAAAAAAAGCTAATCAGGAACTTTTAGTATTTCTAATTGTTTATATCTAATGAGTATTCTAATCAGGTTTTATTATAAAAGTCGTGATTATTAATTTAAACAATTATCCATGAAAAAAATATTGTTTCTTTTTACGCTGGTACTGGCAATTGCCCTCATTTCAGGAAGCAAAAAACCTGTTCCGCATAATTCCGCTGAAAAAAGTGCAAAAACAGCACCTGTGACCCCACCACGCATTATGTTTCTGCTTTCGAATGACAAAAAACTCAATACGTCACTATGGTGGAAATATGATCCTGCTACAGCCGGACAAAAAGGCTGTTAATGAAATAACAAAGACTGAAAGACTCAGAATACCAGCCCTGTCAGCCAGCCCCAGATAACATAGCGTAAAAATTTGCCAGCCAGCATAAAAACTGCAGTCAGCATGATATTAGCACGTAAAAGACCAAGTCCGACTGCAATAATGTCACCTACTGCTGGTAGCCAGCACAGAAATGCAAAAATTGCACCTCTCTTATAAAGCCGGTTATGCCATTTTTCAATCGTTATCCTTTTTATACGCAGATATTTTTCAATCCATTCCCATTTACCCAGATATCCGATTGCAAAGCTGCTCATGCCTCCAAGCCAGTTACCTGCTGTTGCAATCAATACTGCTGTATAGGCATCTGTTCCATTTATAATGAGATATGAGAGCAGTGCCTCTGAGCTGAAAGGTACAACAGTTGCTGCCAGAAAACTGGCAAGGAATAGTCCCCAAAGGCTGTAATCAAATAGTCCTTCCAATAATTTAAGATTCAGTCAGGTTGCGAACTTAAATAAAATTTTCTAATTCACCGACTTGAGTCTTCGGTCTTCGGTCTTTCGTCCTGATTTTGAGAAATTATTTTGAAAATCGTAAGTAAAATTTTGAATTCTGTTATAAAATCAACGACACAATAAATAACTTTGCAGCTGTAAAACATCTAACATACAGACTGATGAAAAACAATAGAAAGGGGATAATCATAAAAATAATTCTGTTACTATTTGTTTTTCAAAATCTTACTTATATTTCATTTTCGCAAATCAGTGACAGCACGAAGGCCATTCGAAATTTTGGCGGGGCCGTCACAATTACTACAAAAGGAATTTCCATAGTTCCTAATCTGACCCTGGGTAAACCTGCGGTTATTTTTGATTTTACAGTGGGTAAAAGATTCAGTTTTGAACCTCAATTACGATTCGCACTTGAAGGAAAACCATGGTCCTTCCTGTTCTGGTGGCGGTATAAACTGATACAAACCGATAAGTTTCGTTTAAGTATTGGTGCGCATCCTGCGCTCGCCTTTAGAAATAAAATTTCTACAATCGACAGTATAACGGGCGAAAATATGGTTGTGTATCGGTATCTTGCCGGTGAATTATCTCCCGTCTGGTTGCTTTCTGAAAACGTCAGTGTTGGAGCTTATTATCTTTATTCCCGTGGCATCGAAAAAGTACTGACAAAAAATACTAATCTGATTGCAATAAGAACTAATTTCTCAAATATAAATATTTCAGATCAGTTTTTTATGGGGATCTATCCCCAGGTCTATTATCTCAAAATGGATGAAAATGAAGGTTTTTACTTAAACTCCTCCATTAATATGGTGAAGAAAAATTTTCCGGTTTCGCTTTCTGCAATGATTAATAAGCGATTAAAATCGAACATACCTGCTGATAATGACGTTATCTGGAATATCAGTCTCCGGTATTCTTTCAATAAAGAGTATGTTGAAAAATAAGAATCAAATGATAAGATTGAAACAGTTATAATATGCTAACAAAAATTAAAGAAATTATGAAAATGAAACAAAGTAAGATGTTAATATCGCTGGTTGTATTGGTAGTTAGCGTCGCCAATGTCTTCGCACAGGACTGGCCCCAGTATCTTGGCCCAAACAGAAATAGTATGTCAGCTCAGAAAGGCATTTTACGAACCTGGCCTCAGCAGGGTCCAGAAGTTCTCTGGACCACTGCGGTTGGAATTGGTTTTGGCGGACCGGTTATCAAAGACGGAAAAGCCTATTTACTTGACAGAGATGACAAAGTTGGTGATAAACTCAGATGTTTTGATCTCAACAACGGAAAAGAACTCTGGAGTTTTGGCTATGATGCTCCCGGCTCCGTGATGTTTCCCGGGTCGAGAAGTGTTCCAATTGTTGATGGCAACCGGGTTTACTCCTGCGGACCTTACGGACAGCTCTATTGTATAGACATCAACACCCACAAACCAATCTGGAATAAAAATGTCTGGACTGATTTTGGCGGTGGTGAGATTCCCAGGTGGGCAATTACTCAGTGCCCGCTGGTTTACGGCGATCTGCTTATTGTGGCTTCACAGGCACCACAGGCCGGGGTTGTTGCTTATGAAAAGCTTACAGGCAAAGTTAAATGGAGTACACCCTCTCTTGGTCCTGTCGGATATGTCAGCCCGGCTATCGTAAAAGTCGGTAAAGAAGACCATGTTGTTATGATAACAGCTTCAGCTGGCCGTGGTGAGACTGCAAGTGGTGGTAAAGTGATAGGTATTGATCCTCTTACAGGAAAAATCCTTTGGGAATATGCAAATTGGCAATGTTCAATTCCTGCTCCCGGTGCAGTTGATGCAGGTGAAGGAAGAATACTTATTACAGGCGGATATAATGCAGGAGCAGCAATGATAAAAGTTGAAAAGAAAACAGACGGCAGCTATGGTGTGACCGAACTTTATAAAAATGCTGATTTTGGAGCACATACGCAACCTCCGGTTTTGCACAATGGCTATTTTTATACCCAGTATTCGACCAACGAACGAAAAGACGGAATGGTTTGCATGAGTATGGCAGGTGAAATCAAATGGATTACCAGGAGGGCTCCCCTGTTCGATAAAGGAGGCATGATTCTCGTTGAAGGTTTACTTCTCACCACTGATGGAAGCAGCAAATTGTATCTCATTGAACCGGATCCCTCCGCCTTTAAACCGATTGCTTCATCGGAATTGCTTAAAGGAGAAACAGGCGATCAGAGATTCCCTACTCAGAACTGGGCTCCGCTCGCACTAGCCGATGGGAAACTGCTGATACGTGATCAAACAAGGTTAATGTGTGTCAAAGTTGCACAATAATACGAGCGCGAAAACAGCGACGTCCGTAATAATAATAAGTGAAATGCCCTTCAAATGAAAGGGCATTTTTCTATTATTTACATACCTATTTGTATTTAAACACCCTGATTTTCACCATGCCAATAGAATCACCACTTAATGCCGGTCTGCCCTCATCACCATTGAGGCGGCGGCCTGCTACCCAGCTACCGTTTTTATATTGTCCCTCGTCGATCCACCCGATAGCGACTTTACCGGAATCCTTCTGTTCAGCCGAAAAGGATGGCACAAAATTAGATCCGATGAACAGGAACTCATCAGGAGCAGTGTTGATTACCAGGCCAAATGGTCGGGTATCAGCCGGCATCGCCCGGCTGTTTAGCGTTACCCCACCGAGCCCCAGTGTTGACGGGGCAGCAGTAGTTTCCAAAACCGGTCCGCGTTGACGGGGTTTTGAGATTGTAATAGTATATCCGCCCAAAGAAATTATCTGGTTTTCCTCTCCCTCTGAAATAAGCACTCCGGCAATCTTTTCTGCGGCCTGCCATTCTGCCAGCTGGGGCAACATTTCACCAAGTACTGCATAAGCTTTCGCCACCTGGCTTTTCTCATTCAGATCATCAATTCCAAAGATTGCCCATCCCAATGCTGCATGATGACCCAGCGCCCAAAACAGGTTGCCGACCTGGTCTCTGGCTTCAGGGATCCAGAGCGGATTACCCGACCTCGCATACTCTGCGAGAACACCTTTAAAATCCTGAACGTAGATATCAGGAGCCAGCAGATCGTTGTCAGGTGCCCCGGCGCGCCATACATCCATTACCCTTGCAACCGGACCACCGCTTGGCCAGTCGCCGGGAAGTACGGAACCAGGCTGTGGTCCAAGCCAGGCATTGACATACATCGGAATGTTCAACTCTGCTTTCCCTTCAACAATTACTCTGTTGATATAAACCGAATAATGCCATGCCATAAATACCTCTTCAGCCCATTCATCGTTACCGAAGACTTCCGACCATGTACCTGAAGTCTTATATCCGTTACGGCCCCATACTTCCTGCATCTCCGGAAGAAGTGTTGCCTTGCTATTGGTAAAATAATTCATTAGCTGTTTTGGAACAGGTTTAGCCCATGCGGCATCAGCCAGTTTCGACCTGTCGCGGCTGTCGCGCGAGTCGAACGCGCGGCCCGCTACGATCGGC
>JANNKF010000093.1:0-1562 GCA_031396165.1 Bacteroidales bacterium
AGTCACGGTACTGGAATTTTGATAAGTTTGAAGAAAATTTCGACTGATGTATTTGGTTGATAACTAATGTGTCCGGGCTGCCGAAGGCAATTAAACCTACCAGCGATGTTAGCACATGTTGTAATGTTTAAATTATCATGCGTATAGTAAACTGTCCTGATAGTTATTAATCTACGTATGTCTCTTTGAGGACTTCCTTAACTTCTTTAATTTCTGGTCTGGATAACTTTCCTAGCTCTTTGATAATCCTTTGCTTATCTATCGTTCTTATTTGGTCAAGAACAATCCAACTAATTTTATTATCATGTTTGATTTCAACCCTTGTGGGATAATCTTTAGAACTAGTTGTCATTGGAGCTATTACGACAGTCCTTAAATGTTTATTCATCTCATCTGGAGAAATAACAACACAGGGTCTTGTTTTTTTGATCTCACTACCAATAGTTGGATCCAAACTCGCAAGGATTATTTGATATTGCTTTATTTCCATTCTTCGAAATTTTCGTCTTCAAATATGTCTGGGATGAGCAATTTATCATCGCCATTGGCATTCATTTCCATAAATGCTTTCTCCCAACCTTTTCTTGGCCGGGATAACGGTTTAATGATTATTTGTCCCTTCTCCAGTATTAAATCTACTGTGTCTCGGATATTGTATCGTTCAAGAAGAGTTTTACTTAACCTAATCCCTCTTGAATTGCCTATTTTGATAACAGTCACTTCCATAATATCTATTCTAAATGTAATTACAAAGTTAGTACATTAATTTTAATTTACAAATCTAAACCTCATGAAAAAACGATTTATTTATCACGATATTTTTCATGGGGTTTTCTGTTAGCACATGTTTTTTAAGTGTGCGATGGGAGAGTCCCGGTAAAAAGCAGTATTGTTAATTATATAACAGAAGTTTCTTGTGACGGCGGGAGGGCCAACTGTCAAAGGCGCGCTGGCAGGTCCCGATAAAGTACTGAATTTATATTGTCAAGGTAACCTTTATTAACATGGCGCGAGGGCTTAATCGTCACATACTGAACAATATGTGCTAACGGCCCGCTGGTAGGTTTGAGTTGCCGTCCGTGTCAGGGTTGGCATGTGTTTTTGCACAGTCCCGATAGATAGCGATAAGTTTCGTGTCAAGATAAAGGTGTCCAGACGACTGAGTCCCGATAAATGATACGAATTTGTCACGCTATGAAAAAAGTGTCAAGATGAAGATTCAAAAACCATGACAACGGCGCGAAGGCCGGCAGCCCCATAGACTTTTTAACGGTAGCAGGATTACTCACGGTAGAAAAAGTTTAATAAGTGTGTGTAATTTGCGTTGATAGACTTTGGAGTTATTGAGGATTTGTCCGGGCTGCCGAAGGCAATTAAACCTACCAGCGTTGTTAGGTTACGTGCTAATTTTAAAACTGTCTCGGAGGCACGAAATAGTCACGGTAGAAAGTTTGAATAGGAACTAAAAACTCTCATGCGTAACATTCTTTCTCCCTAGTCTGTTAATTATTTCACAGTATTATCTGAAATGAAGAGATTTAAGAATTGTCCGGTTACATAAA
>JANNKF010000184.1:0-3454 GCA_031396165.1 Bacteroidales bacterium
GGCTGTGTTTTCACACAGCCTCTTCAGCCAACGGTAAGGAATTGCCCCCTCATCAGGGACTTTAGTCCCACATGTTCATAAAAATTCTATTTCAACTTTTCCTCGGGAATAATATTCTTATAATGCTCATACCTGTCGATGACCTGCGAGACAAATGCCACAGACTCTGTTCCCCTGAAATACCCGCTTTTAACAACTGCATCATTATAGTACTTTGGTTCAGACTTTTTGAGTAACCAGACTGCTACATTACCATCCCATATCAGAGGGTCCATACCATTCTTCTCAGCCAGCTTCATAGCATCAAGAACATGTCCGGGACCAGCATTATAAGCTGCAAGAATAAAGTTTAACCTCTCTTTTTCATCTGGAATTTTAGGATCGAAAACGGAATGAAGCCAGTTTATGTATTCAATCCCTGCTTTCATATTACTTTCAGGAGAAGAAGTTATATCTATTCCAAAATTTACTCCTGTAAGCGGCATTATCTGCATAAGTCCAAATGCCCCGGCACCTGATTCAACATCAGGATCAAAGTGCGACTCCTGACATATGAGTGATGCAAGCAGCCGCCAGTCCCAGTCTATCCGTCCGCTGTATTTACGTATCATATCATCGTAGCGAGAGACTTTCCCCGTATTCAGAGCATAATAATCGCTCCTTACAATAATACTCGACCTTGTGTTCCTGAAATATTTTGCATAAAGCAGGGCATACGAGCCTGTCATTTTAAATGAGGTGATCCAACGATTGAGTTCCTTCAATAACAGTTCTGAATGCTCTTTTCTTACTCCCCAGGCAATATACTGAGGAAAGCTGACAGGAGTGGAGACATCAATATCGCGATAGTAAGTTGCATTAACCAGGGCAATATTTTCATCACACACTGTATAGTCAATGAGTCCTTCAGCTACGTTTTGTATCAGTTTTTCCGACTCGTACGGAACTTCCACAATATTTATCGAATCGCCCAGCTCGGAAGCAAGAGAGGCAAGACGTTCCACATGAGATGAGCCTGCCTGGACATAAATTGTTTTCTTTGCAAGATCAAGTTGATTCCTGATGACTTTTTTATCTACAGCATCTGCTGTTAATGAGCGCCAGTTACGAGGTTTTCTCTGAACCAGTACCTGCCGCGTCTCATCGATCGCTTCAGTAAACTGGATGCTGCTTTTTCTGGATGAATTAACAGTCAGTCCAATAGCCATAAGATCTGCTTTACCTGTCTGAAGCATCTCAAAAGCTTTATCAAGCTGATTTTCAGAAATAATTTCAAGATCTATTCCGATATTATCTGAGAATGCCTTCAGCAGTTCAAAATGGAAACCCATTGGCTCTCCCTTGTAAATGAAATAATTCGTTGAATTGAAATCAGTTACAGCTATCAACTTTCCCCTTGTTCTGATTGAATCAAGATCTATATCAACGGAATTTACAATATTGTTTTTTGAGCCGGGATTAAACCAGGAACAGGAGGTAAATAATGTTCCCAATAGTAAAAATGGAAAAATGTACTTTCTAATCAAAGGTGTTGTATTAGTTAAACACTTGTTTATAAAACGGGTGCAAAGATACAACAATTTTTTTAATCATAAAAAGTCCAGGCAAGCCCATAACGGAACATCCTGATATTCATGGGATAAGAAGGAATTGTGTTATACTTAAAACCCATCAATCCGGCATTAAGATGGTCGAGCATAAGAAATACTCTTGTTCGCTTCACTTTGAAGTTTAAGAACAGGTTAATGAAGGGATAATTCCCGGTGCTGATCTTATCCTGCCGGTAAAACCTTCCGGTGGCAGGCATATATGCATATGGATGATACATTGTATTATAGGTGCCGTCTGCGCCAACCTGAAGGTTGAGTCTTCCTCCGGTCGATTCGAACCTGAAGAGATGTTCAAAGTATGCAGCTGATCTGACACTGGCTAAGGGCAGGTCTATTATCTCAGGATTGCTGCTTTTCTGAAGTATTACGTCTGTAGACAGATGAAATTTCCAGACTCTGAACTCTTTACTGACAGTAAGCGCTGCAACCGATAACCCGCCGGAAAACTGCGATGGATGTGCTGTGGTATCAAAATCTAAATAGTTATCAATAATTGCATAATTGAATTTAATGAGTGCTTTTCTAGCCGGATAAGCGATGGCCGATCCTACATCTACCCTGAGCTCCTTTGCAAAGTTATTGCTCCATTTAAAATTATTACTACCCCAGTGTTCGTACCAGAATGATGGTTGCCTGCTGATAATATCACCTGTAACCATCCAGGATATCCTTCCTTTTTTCAGGTCAAATGATTTGGTAATCTCTCCGTTAAGATTAAAATCACCGGCCCTGTAACCTGTCAGGTACAAATCCCCCTCGGCTGCCCATCGGAACTTGTCTCCTATATTGTTATACAATTTCCCGAGTACCGCATTATTCAATCTCTTGTAATCAGAAGGAACAGGTATAAATAAATAATTTACCGGATCTATTGAATGATAGTTCTGAATTTCATTGCGTATCCCTACTCCACCTCCCAGTCTGAACTTTCTGGATTCATTGGTTGTAAAGTCAAACCTCACTGAATTCTTTATGCTGCTGAAAGCCACAGAATCGAAAGTAAAGATATCGGATATCAGAGTTGTATCGTAAAAACCTGATCCGGGTGAATAATCAGTATATGTTCTTTTATCAGATTCTAAAAGCAGAATGTGAGAGAGTGTTCCGCTCAGACCTAAAAACCCGGATTTTTTCAGAGATAAAGAATCTGATTTGTCCACGGGATTTCCACCCACTGTATATCGCTGAATAAGTAAAAGATTTTTATTCTTAAGAAGACTGACAGATTTGTTCAGGGAACCAAGTGAGACTGCAGCCTGACGGGTTTTGTCCTTCTCAAGCTCCTTTATATCGGTAATACCTCCGTTTTCATATGAAACAATATTATTCAATCCGGCAGAAAAATACAACTTGTATTTATTCCCGGTGTATGATGAAAAAAAGGTAAAGCTCTTATTTTCAGCACGCTGGAAATTATACTGGCCAAGACTGTAAATAATATCGTAGATCAGACCAAAGTTCAGGAAACGGTTCACATTCTGGGAATGCCTCACCCTGAATGTCTGCTCGGATGTCTCACGTGGGCCAGCAAAACTCCATACAATTTCACTGAATGGTTTTTGCGTATTCATGAATATGGCTCTTTCAGGGAGGAAGAGAAATGGATAATACGTACTGGTGAGAAATCTGTCGGGATCAGTTACCCGGTCAAAAAAACTCATCTGATAAAATGGGAGGCCGTAATTACCAAGTGTGGCATTTACAGGAGAATGCCTGTCAGCTACCCTGAAACGGTGAAACATGGAGAATACTGTATCGAATGGAAGCGCGACCTCTTCCGAGAAATCACGGGAGAGTGTCCATTGCTTTAATATCCTGTGCTTTACAGTATCCTGCTTCTGCGC
>JANNKF010000205.1:0-8763 GCA_031396165.1 Bacteroidales bacterium
CAGGGAAAGTCTGGTTTGGATTGTTGCTTATTGCAGATTGAGAATGTAGCATAATACCGCTATTCCTTACATTCCAGGTGGCTCCTCCTTTTAACTGGTCACCTGTGAACCGGTAATCATAACGGAGTTTATAGTATGAAAACGGTGTTTTAAAATACATATGACCAAATGAATTGTTGAACTCTTTATACTTATCATACATAATTCGAATCATATTGTCTTCAACCCGGAATGTCTCATTATAGTTCTCATTTACGGGATGTCCGGTGATCTTTACATCCCAACCAGTTAGTTCTCTTCCATTAAACAGAGAAGTCCATTCCTCTGCTAGCGGGGTTAGCTCTATCTTTCTGAACTCAACCTCCGATCCTTCAGCCTGCACTGCAATTTGTCCGCTTTGGGCCGTACAGTCGAATCCATGATTTACAAAATCACCGTTTACCCAAACTTTTATTTCCCTGCCGTTGCATTCAATTAACATTGTATTCCATTCACCAAGAGTCTTTTCTGAATTATCCGTAAGGTTGGGAATCCTCCGGTTCTTACCTTCAGTAATACCCCATGTCTCCTCAGGCCCCCTTCTTTTAACCATATCGGGTACCTTAATATCTTCAACAATGCACCAGAAATCACCCGCGTTTTTATTTTCCATCTGGACTTCAACTGATTGAGGGAACATTTCAAACAATGCTCTTGGCTTTGAGGCATGTACAAGGACACCACAGTTACCTGGTTTTCCGGCAAAACGATACTCCACCTCTAGTCTGTAATTCTGATAAACCTTATCCGTAATGAGATGTCCACCGGGGGTTCCCATACTTACAAGGAGTCCATTCCGGATAATAAACGGGCTCTTTAGCGAAGCGTTTTTATCCATATCAGGAACATCGGTATGCCAGCCTTTCAGGTTGCTACCATTGAACAGTTTTTCAGATTTTGACTGGGCCTGACTACCCGGATAGATAATAAATACTATCAGTAGTGATAATGTAAAAAACTTTTTCATTTTGTTATTCCTCACAGTTAATTCGGTTTTTGCCATCAGCCGGTCGTTTGGCCTGATGAAGATAGTAAATCAAATTTTGTTTTATATAGATGATTTAATAACTTTATGAACACTTATTTCTTAAAAGTGTTCTTAATAATACAAACATAATAACTCAGTTAATGAAAACATCAAGGAGAAACTTTGTTAAGACCGGCACTCTGGCTGCACTGGGAACCGCTCTTCTTCCGGCTTCAGCTTTTGCTTTTCCGGCAGTTAAAGGAATAGTAGGGCTTCAGTTGTATTCAATACGGGATGAGATGACTAAGGACCCGCTTGGATCGCTTACACAACTTGCCAAAATGGGATACGTATATGTTGAACATGCAAATTATGTAAAGCGTAAATTCTACACTTATACTGCAACTGAATTCAAGAAGGTACTTGATGATCTGGGACTTAAGATGGTCAGCGGACATACCGTTATGGGGAAACAGCATTGGGATGAAACAAAGAAAGATTTCTCCGATAGCTGGAAACAGACCATTGAAGATGCCGGTATACTTCAGCAGAAATATGTTGTAAGTCCTTCGATGGATGACAGCATGAGAGGTAAATATGATGATTTTATGCGTTATATGGATGTGTTTAACAAGTGCGGGGAGTTATGTAAAAAACAGGGAATGAAATTCGGATATCACAATCACGATTTTGAATTCAAGGAAAAACTGAACGGAGTTAAGCTGTTTGATATAATGATGAAAAACATGGACCCAGCACTTGTTGTGATACAGCTTGATATCGGGAATATGTATAACGGAGGGGCTGTTGCTCTTGATGTAGTAAATCAGTATCCGGGCAGATTTGAAAACATTCATGTTAAAGATGAGATAAAAGCCACCAGCGGAAGCGACATGTACGAGAGTACTATTCTTGGTGAGGGTATTGTACATTGTAAAGAAGTGGTCGACCTCGCAACAAAAATCGGAGGTACAACCTGCTACATAATTGAACAGGAATCATATCAGGGAAAAACACCAATGGAGTGCGTTAAAAAAGATCTTGAAATAATGAAGAAATGGGGTTACTGATCCCGAATCAAAATACTAAAAGAGGTTGGATCAAATCAACTATTTAACCGCAAAGGGCACAAAGTTTAAGCAAAGTGCGCAAAGATAATTTGCAGATATTAAGCTATTTGCGTGCTTTGCGATTTGTTCTTGGCGACCTCCGCGGTTAATAGATTTAATTTTTGAGATTACCTCTTTTTTTCTGATTTTCTTGACTCTATTTTTATTATTTACGTTTATAAATATTTGCTTCCTGTACTTCTTTCAGGAACAGAGTTCTTGGAGAATTGTAAAAAATCCTGAAATCTTCGGGGAATGGCTGACCCGATCCGCCGGGCATTGTAGCCCGAGGTCTGAAGCTATGTCTCCATGTAAGAACATATCCGACTGGATATTTGCTAACCACAGGCAGCAGGACCGTTGACCACCAGTCGGCCATACCTCTTCTTCCTCCTGTTTCGCTTAACGCAGTTAGTTTATTTCTCTTCATTGCTTCAGCTGTGACAAACGCCAGAGCAGCATCGAGCTCAGGTCCGAACTGTACACCACGGTCATACATATCAATTGATAACATATCAATAATGTCGTCGCCCGGATATCCTTTAAGGTACTGTTCAAGTGTTGTTACCCTGTCGGTATTGTAAGCATACAGAATATTATGTATTTTCTTCTTATCACGCATAAAATCAACAGTATAACGCCAGAGTGTTGAATATTGCTCATCAGTGCAAATATTGGTACCCCACCAGAAAAATGAACCGGAATGTTCGTGATAAGGCCTGAAAATAACTGGTATCGGAGTTCCTTTATCATCTTTTAACCCAATAAAAAATGTTGCCAGACGATCGAGCCAGGTATTAAACATTTCGTGATTTTTTCCACCCGGCAGGATTGAAGACACCACCTCTTTTGAACTCACATCCCAGGCTGTTCCACCCTGGCGTTTTGTACGGATATCAGGGATTTGCATTGTTAATGGATTATCGGGGTGCCAGCTGATTGTAACCACTCCGCCACGCAAATAGTGGGCCTTTATCTGTTCTGTCATCTGGGAAAAACTAACCGAGTCGAGACTCCGTTCTTTTCCAAGCTCGAGGTGACCAAGTTCAAATCCTGCCACAGCGGGGTAATCACCTGTAAAATCTTTCGTATCGGAACGGTCTTTCTCGTACCACCATTTACTTCCATACATAAGGTCGTCCTGATGACCGTACATAACACCCTTTTTCTGAAGTTCGTAAAGTGACTGAAAAAGCCTGATGGTCTCTTTGGTTGCCTTCTTATCTGCAGGCACGGGGAGTTTCTGTCCGAAACTGCAAAGCGCCACCAGTGCCAGAATTATTGTAAAGTTGAATTTTTTCATATCCTCTTTTTTCACGTTAAGGTTTATTTAACAATAAAGGTAAGTTATTTTCATTATTTTGTCCGGCATATAAAGTTAAATAACCTTTCATTGTATATTCGCTTTTTTTAAAAATAATATTATTGAATGAAGACACTAATAATATATTTTGCAGCATTAATACTTCCCGGTTTTTTATCTCATCAGATTATTCTTTGTCAGAGTTCCGTTGATCCTTCCGTATTAATCGGTGTTTTACCGGCAGCAGGACCAACAGGATTCAATAAAGGAGAGGTAAAGGTGAATCAAACCAGCCCTGCACAGGTGAGTCTGATATTCAGCAGGTTATTAAAAAATGGTAATGGAGGAGAAGCTGGCACCGCCGATCAGACCGAGAGTATAGTAGTCAGCATAAATGATGAAACAGGAAATTCAGAATTCACACTCCTTATGATTGCACCTGAAAGAAATGAGGAGAAAGCAATTAAGGTAAAAGGGAAATATACCGGCAAAGAGAGCGTTTATAAAAACGACTACGGCTGTGTGGAATCAAATATGATATTTCTTATTAACGAAAGGTTCCTTGTAGAAATTAAAGGGAATAAGATTTGTGATACCTCTGTCTTATATGAGATAGCGGATAAAATGAAAACCGAAACTCTTCCATTATAATTCTTAATATTAATACTTAATAAAACACAAGTTTATGAAGTCAATCATGTCAAAAGTATTTTTTTCATTTATTTTATTTGCAGCTTCAACTGGTATTATTTATAGCCAGCTTTATGAATGGCGGGGACCTGACAGATCGGGGATATATAATGAGACAGGGCTATTAAAAAAGTGGCCTGAAGGCGGACCCAAACTTGCCTGGGAAGCTACAGGAATGGGAGATGGTTATTCATCTGCAACTGTTACTGATAAAGCCGTTTATATAACAGGAAGAAAAGAAGAATCCGATGTTCTCATTGCTCTTTCACTTGATGGGAAAGTAATATGGGAGACAATTTATGGGAAAGCCTGGATGGCTAACCACACCGGTTCCCGTTGTACTCCAACATATTATAACGGTAATATTTTTGTCATCAGCGGAAGCGGTGATATAGTCTGTATCGATTCGAACGGAAAGATAAAATGGTCGAAAAACCATTATGCTCTGTATGAAGGGAAACCGATAATGTTCGGGATCTCCGAGTCACCTCTTGTTTTTGATAATATGGTAATTGCTTCTCCCGGAGGGAAAAAGGCAGCTATGGTCGCATTCAATATAAATAATGGTAGTGTTATCTGGGAAACAGAAGCCCTTAATCAGGATCCGCAGTATGTTAATCCAAAACTTATTGAGCATGCCGGTAAAAAAATGATTGTAACAGTTATGGGCACTAATATATTTGCTGTTAATGCGAAAGATGGTAAAGTAATATGGAAAGTAGACTATGCCGCTGAAAATGCTGGAACCGGAAGGGTAATGAAAAATCACGCTACCACGCCTTTGTATAAAGATGGACATATCCTTATCGCAAACGGTTACAACTGGGTTGCTATGAAACTTAAACTCTCAGCCGACGGGACTTCAGTGGAAAAAGTTTGGGAGAATAGAAATTTTGACCCTCAGACAGGTGGAGTGGTACTGCTTGGAAATTATATATTCGGATCAACTCATATGTCGAAACCGGTTGATAACTGGATCTGTGTTGACTGGACTACAGGCCAAACACTCTGGACAACAAAATGGAATGTCAGAGGGTCAATTATATCAGCCGACGGAATGCTTTACCTCTATGAAGAAAAATCAGGTCATGTGGCACTCGCAAAACCTGATCCTGCAAAACTCGATATTGTAAGTGAGTTTCAGATCACAAAAGGTGAAGGGCCTTTCTGGGCACATCCTGTAATCAGTAAAGGGAGACTTTATGTCAGGCACGGGGATGTACTGATGGTTTATCAGATTAAATGAACTGGAAGTAAGATTAACCGGAGATAATTATTCCTTTACAATTTTAGTTGAATAAGCTCTTTCAGAGGTAATTACATTTATGATATAGAATCCTTTTGATAGCTGACGGGTATCCAGCTCGTAACTGAGCTGATTTACAGATATTTCATAAAGTAGCCGGCCCTGAAAATCAAAAAGGGAGATTTGTTTTATCTCGGTACGGGCTTTTATAATGAGGTTATCTATTACCGGATTTGGGTACAGGATGAGATCTTCCGGTAAATAGATACTCTGCTCGGAAACAATTATATCTTCTGAGGCTGACCAGTTGGCAGCAATACTATTATCTAGATCCAGACTATTCAGTTTCAGGTATTTTCCGTTTCCGTCAGCCTCCGGCCAGGGTATTGTATCGCTGTAGTGAACCTCATCAATAATATTGCCAAAACCATCTGCAAGGACAATACTCTGGCCTTTGTCGGACAGGTGTCTGGTAAACTGGCCATGGGGATTAGAACCATACCTGGTTCTGAATGCTATAGCATTGCTTGCAAGAATTATTGATTCATTTGATTTCAGTGTTGAGTAAAACGGGAATTGATAAACAAAGCCTGTACCTCTGAAATAGATTCCTTCCATATTGAGATCCAGACTGCCGTTGTTCGTAATCTCAATAAATTCAAGATCTTCATTATCAGTAAATTCCGCAAAAGCCTTTGGATGGAACATAATTTTTGAGATAACCAGGGGCGGAACAGGAACATTTGAGCATTCGGAGAATGCAGGTAGATTTGCGGAGATCCATTCAATTCTTGCACGCAGGAAAATCCTGATCTTAGTGACCTGATCCTGATGGTTTCCAATTCCTCCCCAGAGAGAGTTCTCTCTCACTACGGCTTCCGCTATTTTCTCTTTTACCGAATCGATATACAATTCCAGATTACCGATGTTTAATGGCTCACCTGGCCGGATAAGTTCGTTCCATCGTTTTGACAGATAACATTTGTAGAGCTGATTGTCGAAAAGGTCTTTCCAGAATCTTGTCCCTTCATTGTCTCCGTTTGCAAATTGCCAGATATTCGTTTTGCTTCTGTCGAAACCCCAGATAAATATATCGTTTCCAAAAGTAAGGTCGCAATCCCATACCGGTCCTGCCCTGAGCTTTCCGTTCATGTCTTTATGAAAGAAAGTGCTGAACATATAAGCATCAGCATTTGAAGTCAGTTCATTGATAATCATATAGTTTATGAAAGAGGGTATGTCAATCACCGAGGATATTCCGGTAGTTACGGAATTATTCCGGTGAAATGCCTGTGTTTCGAGTACTTGAAACTGGCTCCTGATATAATCTGACTGTACCGGCGTAACCTCATCGGGTTCAGGTTCATGGTGAATATACCCGATTGGTGAACCCCTCATGCTATACATAGTCCAGGCAATCGGATCGCCACCGGTAGTTTTATCTGCTTTTATGATATAACCGCCGGAAAGCCCGGGGAAGGTGTTGTCTGTTTTATTTAACCTGATGATATCTACTCTGTTGTTGTCGGATTTGATCTTTTCCTGTAACAGGTATAAGCCCTTATATGAACCATTTATGACTATTTCGCAATAAGCAGTACGTGATGCATATTCCCCGATCTGACGCGAAAGATTATATGAAAGGTAGTCGCGCATTAATGAAGGGTCGAAAACCATCCCGTTGAATATCCAGTCGTTATCGGCAGGCATGCCCAACAGTCTTACATTGTTGTTTGTTATATTATCGTCCCTGAGAGTCGAGAAACCATATTGTTTCTTAGGAAGTGCCTGGGTTGAAGAACCTCTGATCTCAATTTCAATTTTCCCATTGTAATTCAGGAAGACCGGGTTATTCTGATCTGTCATGTAATTTCTTTCTCCGTTACCCCTGTCTATAATCTTCATTGAAGCCAGTACCCGGGGGTTATCTGTAATCGGTACATTATTACTGGTATTAATAAGAACTATGGGCAGGTTACTGTCTGTAAATTCCTGAGCCAGGGCGGGGCTGAATAGAATAAAACAAAAGAATATTGAAATGAGGGCATGTCTCATAATGAGCCTTTTCAGACGAATAAAAGTAGTATAATCTTCACTTAAACCAATCATATTCAATTTAAATGGAGCGATGAATGTGTTATTTAGATTGATTACTAAATTTCCCATCTTTATTATCTTTGTAGCGGAAGGTATCGGTACAGGCTCTCCTGATCAGACAACCCGATTTAAGCGACATTTGATAGTAGATTATATAAGGGTTTATCAGTAAACTCAAATTCTGTTTTTATGAGTTTCAGAAGTACATTAAAAAAGGAAATAATCAAACTTATTCCTGCTGTCAGACGGTTGTCAGCAGGCTTCCAGAAGAAGTTGTCAAGATCAAAAAAGGTTGAGATCCTTGTACTGCAGGATATCAACCATTTTTCTGACAAGACTTTATAGAGTTATGTATTACTCCTTTATAATCTTAAAGATCTGATTAGGTGATGATCCGAGTTTTAGGTAATATAAGCCTGCAGGTAACCCATTCAATGGAATTGATGTTGCCCCTTCCTCAGTTTTACCTCTTTTTACAGATCGTCCTGCCCCATCAGTGAGAGTATAAGAATTTGCTTTCAGAGTTTTATTATCCGATATAACAGTGATTCTATCGCGGGTTGGGTTCGGATAAATATTATAACTTTCATTATGGGTAATTTCCCGGGTTCTGGTAGCAATAGAATAAGTAAATGTTAAGCGCTCAGTATTAGTCCATTGACTGGTAGTGGTATTCCAGTCCTGGCTTACAATCTGGTTTATTGATCCGTCTGAATTATTTGTAAAGTTAGCCTGTGTATCATCTATCCAGGTTGAAGTAGAATTTACCCAAATTTTTGACAGGGAATTTGTTAAATTGCCGTTTAGATCGTAGGTATAAGTATCCATCGATTCATTCAGAATAATACCATTTGTAATTGATTCAGTGACTGATGTAAGTACTTTATTACCTGTTGTATATGTATAAGTTGTCCGGCTCGAACTATTCCATGAAGACGCCATATTATCCCATCCCTGAGTTATTTCCTGATTAACTGTTCCATTTGGATTATTGGTAAAATTCACCTGGCTCAGATTCTGCCAGAGACTTGAAAGAAGTACCCAGGTTTGCAATAACGAGTTAGTCAGGTAACCATTAACATCATATGTATTAGTCTGTTTCAGCGAGTTTAGCCAGAACCCGAGCCACATTTCTGTAACAGAGGTGAGTACTTTACCAGATGCGTTATACGTGTAGGTAGTTCTGCTTAAATCGGTCCAGGCAGCCGCATCTGTATCCCAGGCCTGTGTAACTACAATATTTGTGGCCGCCATGCCCAGCCGGCGAGGGGTTGCCGGAACCGGAATCGACTCGGCCTTCATGCTCGCGGGC
>JANNKF010000273.1:0-7930 GCA_031396165.1 Bacteroidales bacterium
TCACACTTATTCAAGAGAACATAACCATGTGCTTTTAGCCAGTCTTCTGGCTCTTGACATTGAGCAAATAGAAAACATTGATGATATCAGTGCTTTTTGGGTCATTGATAATGGACATGATGGTATCCCGGATTTTGTCGACTTCGAGAATAAGCAAGATGTATATGATACTGTAAATATCAGAATGAGGGACCGGCTTAATGTACGGGTAAGAACAAAATCGCCACAGAGACTAAATAATGTGCGAGATGGGATAATCAAATTTATAAATGATGACTCGCTGTTCCAGCAAAGATATAGGGTTCGACTGAGACAAAATCAGGAGATGATCACAAGGTTGAATACAGATATTATTCAACTTGACAGTCTGCAAAAAATAATATTTGAAGAATCACGGACCAAGCAGCCTAAGATTGGAAGTCAGATGATATTCCTGCAGGAGCAAAAAACTCAATTGCTCTATACGGATATTTTGCCACTCTACACACGAAAGCAAACACTTGAATCAGATCGCGACCTGTATAGTGAAATTGTAACTGTATTAAGTGAATTTACGATCCCATCCAAAAGGGATAACGGAGGGATGTTTTATGTTAAGATCTATGTTCCGCTTTTTTTTATTGTCACCCTGCTTTTATTAATTATTTTAGCAAACAGACGGAAACTTTCTGAAGTATATTATAAATACTAAGAAAAGGGAGCTTTCGGCTCCCTTTTCTATTTAAAAGATAGATTGCTAATCGCTTTTCTGCGGATAGTATGTAAGCAGGAACGAGAACAATGAGAAAAAAGCCACCCCTGCCAACCTATATAATACAGTCTCGAACATAAAAAAAATAATCATCATAAATAGAAACAAAGCGAAAAGGATATTCCCTGTTCTGAAAGACATAAACAGAATGCTCAGTAAAATCAGAACAAAGATGGAAAGTCCAACAATTCCACTTTCAACAAAAACTTCAAGAAATTGATTATGGACATTATAGTTATTATCAATCAGATCCTGATCGCCAATTTTCACATATTCCTTATGTAGTTCATCACGCACGTCACCGATTCCAACACCCAATAGTGTATTCTGTTTGATAATTCTGATAGTAGATTTCCAGATATTGAGTCTTCCATCATCATGTACAATCTTCATTACTTTGTTATTTGTGACTTCATCAATAATTATTTTCACCCGCTCATTTGTACTAAGGACAGGAATTAATACAAAAACGAAGACTAACAAAAGCAGAAATATCCTTTTCCGGTTGTTTCGGAACCTGTATATAAAATAAGCAGGCAAAAGTATCAGACAGCTCAATATTCCGGATCTGGATGAAAGAAAATACAATGAAACAGGAAGAAATACTCCCATCCCAAACCAAAAATAGCTTGCTTTCGATTTCTTTAAGAGATCAAAACCTGTTTCAAATGAATATATTGTAGAAAATATGACAAACATAGCCAGGTAGGAAGGATGCTGGTTTACTGAAAAATAGTTTCCGAAGAAATAACTCATCCAGTAACCTTCGGGAGGATGTGGATTAAAAACAATATTTCCATTAATAAAGGAGATGGATACAAGAAGTGAATGAAAATAACAGAATAGTACAAAAATTGCAGTACTAATCGAAAACAGTTTCAATAAGAATTTTATATTATTCAAGATTTTTTCACCCGGTATTAGTAAAACTAGAGGAAACAGAATAAGAGACAATCGGCTGAATAGTACATTCCACCCTGTTTTAATATTCTCGGAATACAACAGACTAACAAGCTGCCATGAGAAATAAGCAATGAATAATATAAATAGGAATGTTGGAAAGCTAAACAAAATGAGCTTTGATTTTTTGTTTTTCGCAATTTCCAGGATACGACTACAACCCCACAGAATCATAAATGGTGGAACATACCAGACATAAACAGGTAACAATATTACACATGCAGACGCAAAATAAAAGGATAATGCCTCCTGTTTAATTAATGAATCAAAGGATTCACTAATACTAATTTTGTTTAGATACCTAAATAGTTGCAATGACTTTTTTGCCAAGATATTAATAACCTACTATCCTCAGATCTTTATATTCAATAAAATTTGTCTTGCTGTTTCAAGTGTTTCTGTTCGTTTGCAAAAAGCAAAACGGATTTTGTCTGTTCGTTGTAAATCTGAATAGAAAGAAGACCCGGGCACAGAAGCGATACCTGTTTTATGAAGGAACTTAATTGAAAAATCCAGATCATTTACCGATTCAATAAATGATTTGAAATATGAATAATCAGCTATAAAATAATATGCACCGGACGGCAGAGTTATTTTAAATCCGGCATCTGTCAATGCTGTAAATAACAGTTCTCTGGAGTGAAGGTACCTCTTTTGTAAAGAAATGTAATATTCAAGTGGCAATTTTAACCCGGCAATGCCTGCATGCTGAAAGGGAGTTGGGGCACCTACGGTTAGAAAATCATGCACTTTTCTTATTTTCGATGTAATCAGGGAAGATGAGATAGCCCATCCGATCCTCCATCCGGTAACTGAATATGTTTTTGATAATGAGTTTATTGTAATAGATCTTTCAGCCATTCCGGGTAATGACGCAATTGAGATATGCTCCTTCCCATCAAATACAATATGCTCATATATTTCATCCGTAATTGAAATAACATCCCATTTGATACAGAGATCAGCAATTTCTGATAGTTCAGTTTTTGAGAATACTTTTCCTGTTGGATTATTTGGAGTGTTTATTATTATTGCTTTGGTATTCGAATTGAAATTACTTTTCAATTCATCATAATCAAAATCCCACTCAGGAGAATTAAGCCTTACATATTTGGGGATTGCACCCGAGAGTAATACATCCGGTCCATAGTTTTCATAAAATGGTTCGAAAATTATTATTTCATCTCCCGGGTTTATAATTGCCTTAAGAGAAGCAATCATAGCTTCTGTTGCTCCACAGGTAACAGTAATATCAGTTTCCGGATCGCAGTCAATATGATTAAACCACTTCGCTTTTTTACTTATGGCTTCCCTGAATTCAGGTTCTCCGAAAGTAACAGGATACTGATTAAAATTATTTCTGATAGCTTCGATTGCAGCATTCTTCAGTACGTCAGGAGATTCAAAGTCGGGAAATCCCTGCGACAGATTGTTTCCACCTATAGAATCACTGATCCTTGTCATTTCTCTTATTACAGATTCAGTGAACCTGTCAGTTATATATGATAAATCTTTCAAGCTATTCTTCCTTTTTTAAAAAAACTGTTATGATTTTTCCGAACTCAGACCACTTACCCGGCCAGGTATTTTCATCAAAACCTCTTTTTTCAATTCTATCTGAAAACTTTTGAAATACAGTTCTATAGTCTCTGACCCAGTTTGCCTGGTAAACGGTACCTCCGGCGTCATTACTGTCATTATCAAATTCAACAATAATAAGACCATACCTGGCTATACGGCACATTTCTTTTGCATAGTTTGCAATCTTTTTTTTATCAATATAAATAAGTGAAGCATCTGAAATAATAATATCAAATTCGTTATCTCTAAAACTATTCAGAGAGGTCATATCTCTGCGAATCAGATTTATATTCTCAATTTTCCGTGATCTAAAATACTTATTTCCTAAATCAACAATTTCTTTTGAGATATCAACACCAACAAATTTCAGCCCGGGGTAATGATTTCTTATCAATAGAAGGTTGGCACCCCAAGATGAACCTAATTCAAGAACACTGCCAATCTCCCCGAACTTCTTTAATTCGACCAGAATTACAAGACGATGAGCATGGTTGATAGTGGAATTAACTATTGAATCATTGAGCTTAAATTTTGAACCGGAAAATCTGAATTTCCAGAAGAGTCTGTGAGCAAAAGTGCCGGAAGGGAAAAATTTATTATAAAAGACTTTCAATAAATTTCTTAAAAAGGGCTTATCAGAAGAATTAGTTGAATCCAAAAACTATGATTTATAGAATGATCGTACAGTCTTGATAACATAATCAACTTCTGAATCAGTAAGTTCCAGACTCATCGGCAATGAACATACCTCTCTGCTTAAAGATTCGGTTTCGGGAAATCCTCTGTCGATAAGTTTAAGTGCAGCATGCCGGTAATATGGTTTTCTGAATTGGGTCAACACCTCGACACCATTATTCCTCATAAATTCGGAAAAAGCATTACCCTGTTTGGATCTGATGGTATAGTTCTGATAAACATGGCTGAAACCAGGAACATAATAATGTGGCAACATCAGTTCCTTAATATCATTAAGAGCCGCATAATAACGACCTGCGATGTGTTTCCTGCGTTCAATAGATTCCGGAAGATGTTTTAGTTTTATATCAAGTAAGGCAGCCTGAAGATTATCTAACAGACAGGTAAATCCATGTCCCATATAGTCACCGGTCTCCCTGTCTTCTCCGTTAAATCTCATTCGCCTGGCAAAGATGGCTATGTTCTCATCATTGGTTGTAATAGCTCCTCCATCACCATAACCTCCAAGAATTTTGAATGGATAAAAACTGAAACAGCCTGTTTCTCCCCATGCTCCTGCAAACTTTCCAAAGATCTCAGATCCAAGGCTCTGACAGGCATCCTCTACAATTTTCAGTTTATATCTGTCTGCAATTTTTATTATTTCAGGCATATCAGCCATCCATCCGCTTAAATGAACAGGTATTATTGCCCTGGTTTTTTCAGAGATAGCTTCTTCAATTTTATTTGTATCAATATTAAAATCTTTTCTAACATCTACCAGAACCGGAGTAGCACCAACATTAACAACAGCTGAGCAGGTTGCAACAAATGTATGAGCAGGGACAATAACCTCATCACCCTCTTTTATACCCAAGGCACGTAAGGAAATATGAAGGGCATCGTACCCACTATTTAGTCCGACCGCAAATTTTGTTCCAACAAATGCTGCAAGATCCGACTCAAACTTCTTCAACTGGAACCTGTCAATGAGATCCCCGTTTGACATAACCTCATGAAAGGCATTATCAAGTTCCTGTTTATATTTCTGATATATTCTGGCTGGTGCTACAAAAGGGACTTTAGTAATCATTTGGAGGTTTCAGAAGTTCTAACAAACAATTAAACAATTCATAATCAATAAGTCGGGTAATCAAATAATTTGTTTAGCTGCATAAACAATATCTTCAACTTTTATATAGTATCCACTTTCCAGAATTCTACTGGCCGGAGCTGGGATATCAGGCAAATTAATCCTCATTATCGGTGCTTTCAGATATTTAAACGCATGTTCAGAAATAAATGAAGAGAGTTCAGCAGAAAAACCACCTGTCTTCCATGATTCATCAACTATTATCAATCTTCCTGTCTTCTTTACTGATTCAATGAGCAATTCTTTATCATAAGGTTTTATTGATCTTAAATCAATTAATTCAACATCTATTCCATCCTTTGAAAGAATTTCGGTAGCCTCTATAGCCAGATGCATAGCATAAGAAAAAGAGACTATTGTCACCTGAGTGCCAGCTCTGCGAACAATACCCTTTCCAATAGGGATTGTGTATTCTTCGGATGGCACTTCGCCCTTTATTGAATAGAGCCATCTGTCGTCAACAAAAACAATAGGATTTGGATCATTAACTGCTGAGATTAATAAACCTTTAACATCATATGGTGTGGAAGGAGTTATAACTTTCAAACCCGGAATATGGGCAAAAATGGAATAAAGTGCCTGGGAGTGCTGGGTACCTTGTTCTCCCCCCCTATTAATAATGCCCCAGAAAACAACAGGAACATTAGATCTACCACCACTCATATAACTCCAGTTTGCCGCCTCATTAATTATAGGGTCAAAAGCATAAAGCATAAAATCCATCCGTGGATGGACTACAATAGGTTTCATACCAACAATGGCAGCACCAACAGCAACCCCAGTTATACCATTTTCAGAAATAGGAGTATCAATTACTCTTTCCTCACCATATTTTTCAACTAACCCGTTACATGTACTTCCGACATACCAGGGGCTCTTAACTCCCTGACCAATTACCATAACTGATTTATCAGTTCCCAGCAGGTAGTCCAGGGTTATGTTAATGGTATCACTGTATGTAATATTATTACTCTTTATAGACATATCTGCTTAAATCTTTAACATCAGGAGTATTGCTCTCAACTGCAAAATTGTTAGCCTCAAGAACCTCTCTGTGACATAAATCATCTATTCCGGAAATCTCGTCTTCTGAAAATAATTCATTATCGATCAAATATTTTTTGAAATGTATTAACGGATCTTTTAACTTCCAGGAATCGATAAGTTCTTTAGGTCTTATATCTTTATGAGTTCCCTGAATAATATCATTTGGGCCAACATGACCCATTAGCCTGAATGTAATGAACTCAAGAAAAACAGGACCTTCGCCTTCCCTGCATTTTTTCACTGCCTTCAGAGCTAAGTCATAAACACCAAGAACATTATTACCATCTGCAGTATATGTATCAATACAAAATGGTCTGGCTATTTCAGAAATATTGTTATTAACCCTGATTTCATCAAGCGGAAGATGTGTTGAATATTGATTATTCTCGCAAACAAAAATGATGGGAAGTTTTTTTAAGGCAGCAAAATTCATTGATTCATAGAGGCCTCCCTCACCTGATGCTCCATCGCCAAAAAATGAAACCACTATTTTTTTGTCATTTCTGCATTTTGCGGCCAGGGCAGCACCAGTAGCTAAAGGTATAGTACCGGCAACAATGGGAACTACTCCCATTACCCCATTTTCCGGATCAATTAAATGCATAGACCCTCCCCTGCCATGAGCACAACCGGTTTGCCGGCAGTAAATTTCGGCAACCATCTTTTTCATATCGCCACCTTTTGCAAGGTAATGTCCGTGTGAACGGTGATTTCCAAAAATAAAATCTTCTTTTTCAAGGGCTGCACATACACCTGTAGCAATGGCTTCTTCTCCTGAGTATAAGTGGACAGGACATAAAATATTCTTTGAAATTATAGAATCGATCAGGCTCTCTTCACACACTCTGATCATCTTCATCATCTGATATAGTTTTTTCAATAATTTCTTCGAGTGCCCCATAGTTAATCTGATAGTTTTATCTTCTTAAGAGGATTTTCCTGAGAGTTAAAAAAAATATTTGCAAATCTACAAAAAAATTATGCTTCTCAGCATAATGTAACTGAAGACGTATTTTTTCTGGCCGAATGTACCTTAAATAAAAGTCATCAGGATCTATTGAACCCTCAAGAAGTTCACTTTCATCCGAATTCCATAGTGAAGCCCAATCAGTTATCCCCGGTTTGACAGATAAGATAATACGTTCTCCTTCTGAAAACAAATCAGTAAATTTTTTTTCTTCAGGTCTTGGTCCTATAATACTCATTTCACCCAGAAACACATTAAATAGCTGGGGTAATTCATCAAATTTATATTTACGCAGGAACCTGCCAATTGGAGTTACTCTGGTGTCTGACTTTGCTGATGATGATGGTCCTGTTTTATCTGCATCCTGAACCATCGATCTGAATTTGTACATATAAAATGGTTTCCCATTTATTCCAATTCTGTTCGCCTTGTAAAATACTGTTCCATTATCATATAATTTGATCCATACAGAGATAACAAGAAATATTGGTAACAGTAATATTATACCTAAAATGCTTATCAGCAGATCAAATATTCTTTTAAGAAATAATTCCATTTAAATAATTTAAAATTTATTAAATCTTAAGTCTAATGTAATTTCCTTAAGCTTTTAACAAATTTAATCTGTACAGTGATAACTTGAAAAGTCACCACAGTGATCCAAGTCAGTAAAAAAAATTCAAAATAAGGAATAAAAAAGAAAGTAAAGGGATTAGATGATACTTTTTTTGCACTGATAATAATGAATAATAGAAAGCAGCTGCAAAATAGATAACTGTTATACCAATTAAAACAT
>JANNKF010000278.1:0-9078 GCA_031396165.1 Bacteroidales bacterium
CAGGGGGGAAGGAGCAGAAAACAAAGCTTCCCGCTTAGGCGGGACGGGAAAGGGGGTAATTAAAATGAAATGGAAGTAATTGATTATTAGACTTATAAATTTTACAATTTTTTAATATTAATATCTTATTATTGATTCCTGTTAGTCATATTAGATTTTAAGAATCTGCTTTTAAAATTGACTATAAATATATAAAAAAATGAAATCCATTAAACACGGAGTTTTACAGAGTTCCACGGGCCTTTGCGTTGGGCGCAATCCGGGATGACAATACTGAGTAAGTCAGTTGTTTGTTTCTCCTGTAGCCATTGAAGTTCACTGTGAAAAACATTATCTTGGCATTGAATTTTAAATATGGGAAAAAATGTTTCACACGATCATATCCCTTTCATATACAATACCATCTATTTACCTTTTTACCAGGTTCTGGCAGTTCTATATTGAAAAAAAACAGAGACTTCGGTTTTTTATTGTATTTGTAATCCTCTTCTCACTATATCCTTTAAGTAGCCTAATAAATGACAATGAAGCCGGAGCATTTGGCGAGATCCTTTCTTCCGCCTCAAATTATCTGCTGCCTTACTTCCTCTACCTTTTCCTGTGTATAATGGTTACAGACATTTTACTGCTCATAAACCGGGGAATAAAGATCATTCCTCGTGAGATTGTGAGGGCAGGGACTTTCAGGAACAGAATGCTCATAGTTATTCTCTCGTTGCCAGCTATAGTGCTAATTGCCGGGATAATCAATTTCAATACTATCAGGGTCTCTGAATACCATATTGATGTCCCTGGAAAGTTCTCGGATCTGAAAAATCTGAGAATTGCTTTTGTCTCGGATTTTCACCTTGAAGAGAAGACTTCAGTTGAATTTGTGAATAGGTTTGTAAAGAAGATCGAAACTGTTAAACCTGACCTTTTACTATATGGGGGAGACATAGTGGAAGGATTCAGCAGTCCCGGGAACATGGAGAGCTTTGAGACTCTCTTAATGAGTGTAAAACCCAAATTCGGGGTATTCGGCGTCCCCGGAAACCACGACAGGCTGACCAGAAGTGATACATCAAATTTTTTCACAAGATCAGGAATCAGGTTATTGAGAGACAGTATAATATCTGTTGGCAGGTCATTTACACTGGCAGGCAGGAATGATGCCCGAGAAACGACGAGAATGAGTGCCTCCGAACTTTTAAATAAAGCTCCTGAAAATCTGCCTGTTATTGTAATGGACCACCGGCCTACCGAACCCGGACCGCTAAGTCTGACTCCTGCTGATATTGTCTTTTCAGGACACACTCATCACGGACAATTATTTCCGATAAACCTTATTACCAGTAGTGTTTACGAATTAAGCCGGGGCTATATGAAAAAAGAAAAGACCCACTTTTTTGTCTCAAGCGGAATAAGATTATGGGGCCCTCATGTACGTACTGCGGGGAAATCTGAAATTCTTGTGGTTAATATTAAATTTGTTAATTGATTCAAATTCAGTGTATCAGAAAGATTATATATTGCGTATTATTGAAATGGCAGCGAAGGTTCTGGCAGCAATTCTCGGACAGATAAAGGGCGGTGATCTTCACGAGGCGGCAGAAGGTCTGGAGAACTTCTATTATGATATCCTTAAGGAAGATGCAGCATTTTTCAGGGAGATCCCCGGAGAAAAGCTTACTGAAACGCTATTATCTGAGCATAATTATACAAACGGGCATCTCGAGATCCTGGCTGAACTTTTTTATGCAGAGGCTGAACTTTGTGCTGCCAGGAAAAACAGCTCAGGGATGCTTGAGTATTCACAAAAATCATTCATACTGTTTAGGTTTATTGACACAGAATACAAAACTTATTCTGAGGACAGATTTAATAAAATGAAGAAGCTTCTCGAGAGGATCAATTTGGTTAAAGACAAGAATTAATGGTAGTTTAAGTAATACGATGTATAGCGATCTACTTCTGATTGAGACATATATCATACCTGAGCAGTTATAAGGGATAGCGAAAAAATGATTAAAGCTGAACTGAAGATTATGAAGACATATGATTTAATAAGCGTTTCAGGAGAAAATACAGATAGTGTAAACAGTATTGTTCTTCCCTCAGGGTCAGCCAACTAATGAACCGGTCAGTTTGCCATTATAAGGATTTAGGAGTTTAAGCTCAACGGAATTGTCAAAGAAGTACTGATTGGTCAGACCTTAAATGTTTTCCAGCTTCCTCTTGAAAAAAGCCATAAAGTAAACAATCCTACTGATGTTTCTGCAAAAAAGCAACCCCAGAAAACACCTGAATAGCCATGGTCAAGTGCGATTGCCAGAATGTAACATAATGGGATCTCTATCAGCCAGAAGAAAACAAGATTGATCCAGGTGGGTGTCCGCGTGTCCCCCGCTCCGTTGAATGCCTGTACCGAAACCATCCACCAACCATAAACAAAATATGAATAAGAAAGGATCCTCAACCAGGTTCCTCCGATGGTAATAACAGTCTCATCCTGGGAAAAAATACTCATAAGCGAACGATTAAAGAAGAAGTACACAAATGAAACAGCTATTAAAAAGATCATATTATATAAACCTATTTTCCATACTGCTGATTCGGCCCTGTCGGGAAACCCTGCTCCAAGGTTTTGTCCTACGAGTGTAGCCGCCGCATTTGATATTCCCCAGGCAGGCATTAGAGTGAAAAGCATTATGCGTAATGCTATGGTAGAGCCGGCAACGGCTTCGCTGCCAATATCCGACAATATCCTCATCAGAAAAATCCAGGAGGCCATTCCAACAATCATCTGACCGACACCTCCAATAGAAGTACGGATAATGCCGGCAAAAATCTTAAAATCAAAGTGTAACTGAGAAACCATAATCCTGATATGTTTCCCTCCTTTGAAGAGGAGCCAGAACTGTACAAACACTGCTATTGCCCTGCTGAACACTGTTGCTATTGCAGCACCCTCTATTCCCATTGCCGGTATAGGTCCCAGTCCGAATATAAGTATCGGGTCGAGCACAATATTCACTCCATTTGAGATTAGAAGCATCCGCATAGCAATGGCTGCATCGCCGGCTCCACGGTAGATAGCATTGATTACAAACAAAAGGACTACTACAATATTTCCCCCGAGCATCCATTGTGTAAAACGGTAACCATTTTCCAGGGCCCACTGATCGGCACCCATTAGCATTAACAATTCCTTAGAATAGAATATTCCTGCGATAGAGAATGGTACAGAGCATAAGACACCAATAAAAACTGCCTGTACTGCTGTTCTGCCTGCGATTTCCCTCTTCTTTTCACCTATCCTCCTGGCTATTATCGCCGTAACAGCCATTGAAAGACCTGCAGAAAGCGAATAGAGAAGATAAAGATAAGTCTCCGTAAGTCCTACAGTTGCAACGGCTGAAGCACCAAGTTTGCCAACAAAATAAATATCCACAAGCGCAAAAGTGGATTCCATTACCAGCTCGAGTATCATGGGAATTGCCAGAAGTAAAATCGCTTTATTAAGGTTTATGGTAGTATAATCAGCCTCTGTGCCTCTTATAGCATCCCTGATACTTTTCCATACCGGCTGGCTGGATAGAATGGCTGATTTGTCCGTCTCTGACCTGTTGATTAATTCTTCCTGCATAACCCATCATGCTTTTCTTCTAATTTAACAATCCTTAAAGCGAATTGTTAGCACGAAAATCAGATCTGATTTTTTAAACCATCATTGCGATTAGTTGTTATACAATTTCAGAATATAACACAAAACAATATGTTGAACCAACCATACTTTTCAGTGATAATCGCAACATACAACAGGTCTGATTTATTACCCAGAGCAGTAAATTCACTGATCTCGCAGACAAATAAAGAGTGGGAAGCAATAATAGTAGATGACGGAAGTACAGATAATACATATTCTAAAATTTTCCCCTACCTGCGGCCATATCCCCGGATAAGATACATCAGAAAAATACATAATGGCAGCGGGATGACGAAAAATGCAGGCATCTGTTCATCAATCGGCAAGTTTGTTACTTTTCTCGATTCAGATGATGAATATTTACCCGAACATCTTGAATCGAGGATGAAGATTCTTTCCGGAGATCCTTCAATCAGCTTTTTGCATGGAGGTACCAAAATAACTGGCAATCAGTTTGTTCCTGACAGATTTGACAATGGAAAAAACATAAATCTGAACCAGTGTGTGATAGGTGGTACTTTTTTTGTTGAAAGGAGTCTGATCCTGCGTCTGGGAGGATTTAAAAGATTCATCATCGGAGAAGATGCCGATCTTTACGAAAGGGCAGAAAAAGCAGGAATTGCTATCAAAAAAACATATCTGGAGACTTACATATACAACCACGATACCGTGGACTCAATAACGAATACTCTATACAATGAAACCACTAAACAAAAATGAGATAACCGAATTTCTGTCACTACACCTGACAGGATGGAGCTTTGACGGAAATTTTATACTGAGGAATTTTGAATTTAAGAACTTTGTGGATGCATTCTCCTTCATGACATCTGTCGCTCTGGAATCAGAAAAAAGAGACCATCACCCCGACTGGAGCAATGTCTATAATAAAGTACTTATCAAATTGCGAACACACTCCGCAGATGGGGTATCGGGAAAAGATACTGATCTGGCTCAGAAAATCGACTCACTTTACCGGTCATCAGGCAAAGGGTAGGCATTGTACAAATCATTTACACCTAACCACGAAGTTACACTGAGTATAAATGGAGTAACACGGTTTTATAGTATTTAATCCTGGCTCCTATTTGCGGTTAGGTCTAATTCTCCGTGTTACTCCGTGTAACCCGTGATTAAAGGATTTGATGTATTCAGCGCTGCATGAACCAATAGAAACTGTATATTGATTTACAGATCTTTTTATTACCACGGATAACACGGGTTTACACGGAGTTAATCTATTTAGAGTTCTGTGTAACTCCGTGGAACTCAGTGAAACTCTGTGTTAAATGGATTTCATTTTAATTACACAATAAATAAAATTTGGAGGGAATAGAATAATAATTTAAATTTATATCAACAATAGTGCTATTAAATTAAACAATTAAGTTCTCGCGATAGATTTTTTACAGATTATTAACTCTAATTTTATTACGATGGCATCAACCACTGAAACAGGCTAAGTTAAAAAACACGACTTCCAGTTTCACTGGACTTTGCCATCTGATCAAATTTAAAATAACATGAGAATTCCTGCCCGATTGCAACGACTTTGCAACCCATATAACAGCTACCAAACATTTTCCCACAAATAAAACTATCAACGATGACAGCAGTTATTAACAAAGACTTAATCATTTACAATCTGACTAATTATTTGCTAAATGCAGCTCATGAGATTAAAAAAGCAGATAAAGAGACTCAAAAAAGATGGATTTTAAAAATCCGACATACTGTACACTCAGAATATCTGGATCCGGCTTTTAACAAATTCTACCCCGACAGTACAAAAGCGAAAGGTGTAGATTTGGAGACTGTATGGGAGGACATTAGAAAAGTCAGTACATGGAATGCACTTTTTATCCTTAGTGACATTGGTGAAGTAACAGACAAAATTAAAGAAAATCTTGAGGAGAAAGCACTGGTATATCTTATGAATGAGTTTGTTCGGGGAAACCCGATAAAATTCAAAGTGTTTCCAAATTAAGCTGCATAACAACTTTTATCTGCAGATTCAGATTAAGCTCCATTAAAAATGGAAATTGTAACCCGCGGAGACCTCGCTTAGGCGGGGACCGCAGGACAATTCTCAGACCTTTTCCATTTCCAATGTAAGTTCTCTTCTTACTCCATCTGAGATTTCAACCATAGCTTCTTTACCTTTATATTCATCCATGTTCAGATCAAATTGCGAACACATTCGGCAGATGGTGTAACAGGAAAAGATATCGACCTTGCTCTGACAATCGACTCACTTTACCGGTCATCAGGAAAGGATTAGTTACTCATCCTTCACTACCCGACATGACTAAAAAGCTACTCTCAGGTCAGATCAATCCCAACAGAACATTTATCTTTGGTTATGAAAATAAAATTGATCTCACCCAGGATGAGCCTGCGTCCGATGGATTCTGAATTCAAAAGACGAATGTCACCCCCGCTTTCACTGGTAACAATTGCTTCTTTAACACCTGAGCCTCACTTAGTTTACATTGAGGATGAAAATCTGAACCATATTAATTATTATGACAAACCCGATTTTGTTGGAATCACGGTAAATGTCGACACAAGTTACCGGGCTTTTGAGATCTCCAAAAGATACCGCGAGCAGGGAGTTAAAGTTATTTTTGGAGGGATACATGCAAGTTCGGATCCGGATCTGATGCTTGAACATTGTGATTCAGTGTGTATCGGGGAAGCTGAAGAACTATGGGAGTCTATTATAAATGACATACTGAATAATAATCTTAAACAAAAATATTTTAATTCAGGGTCAACCGATTTGAGTAAGGTTCCTTTTCCGAAATGGAACTTAATCTCCGGGAAGGACTATTTATATAGTAATATTGTGGTAACAGGCAGAGGATGTCCGTTCAAATGCGATTTTTGCTATAATAGCTGTGACTACATCAACCATGAATACAGACATCGGCCCATTCAGAATGTAATTGATGAAATTAAGTCGCTGAATTCAAAGCGTGTAATGTTCATCGATGATAACCTTATCGGCGATGTAAACTGGACATATGAATTAATAAATAACCTAAAGTTATTAAATATAAGTTGGCATGGAGCTGTATCGGCGAATCTGGTAAATTATCCCGGGCTGATTGAAAATATGGCAGCATCGGGTTGTAAAAGTCTGTTCATAGGTTTCGAATCAATTAATGCCGGCTCAATTGAGAGTGTAAATAAGGGTCAGAACAAAACCATAAAATATGATATGCTGATAAAGCAATTACACGATAATAATATTATGGTAAATGCCAGTCTGGTTTTTGGATTTGATCATGACACCAGCGACACTTTTCCCAAAACGCTTGACTGGCTGATTTCAAATAAGGTTGAAACCATGACAGCGCACATCCTTACTCCATATCCCGGGACAAAGATCTATATGAGGTTCCTGGAAGAGAACCGGATTACCGATTTTGATTTAAGTAAATACAACACATCAAAAGTTGTCTTCCGACCTGAAAAAATGTCTGCTGATGATCTGCAAAAAGGATATTTAAAAATATATAAGGATTTCTACTCGTTTAAAAACATCGTGAAACGTAAACCTGATAATAAGCGATTAAGAGCGCCATATTTCATTTTTAATTTAGGTTACAGAAAATTCGGTAAGCTAACGTCATTGGCGGGGAAATCCGGACTAATGAGTCGGATTGGTAAATACGGATCCCGATTATCATATGGGATCGAGTAGGGACATAAGATGTGATACCCGTAGGGATTCTTTAATATTTGACTTCGTCGAGCCCTTCGGGGTTCGCTGCTCTGAATCTCTGATAAAACCTGGCAATTATCATGCTACTGAACCTCGGGGATCCCTCGCCGATGAAGTTAAATATTCATTACAGATAGCTGATACATATAAATATTATTGGCGGGGAAATGCGGATCCTGTTTATCATATGGGATGAGTAGTGACACAACATTTCGTGTCCCTACCAGATGATTTGTTTTTTTTAAGCAGTTTTAGGAATGGTGAAATAGAATGTACTACCTTTTCCGGGTTCTGATTCAACCCAGATCTTCCCCTTATGACGCTCAATGATCCGTTTACAGATAGCCAGTCCAATTCCGGTACCATCATATCTTTCAATGGAATGTAACCGCTGAAATATCTGAAATATACGATCGAGATATTGCTGTTCAATGCCTATTCCGTTATCGCAAACAGAAAAGACATGGTGATCATCTTCCTCCCGGGATGAAATATGGATCACTGGAGACTCATTGCTGTATTTTAATGAGTTACCGATAAGGTTCTGCAATACCTGGAGAATCTGACCCCTGTCGCCATTCACAACAGGGATGAAATCTGAAGTGATTATGGCCTTTTTAGACTGAATTAGAATTTTTAGATCATTTAATACCTGGTCTAATAACGGCCTGGTATCAACTGATGTAAATTTCTTTCCTTTTGTCTGAATCCGTGAGAGCGAAAGCAGGTCGTTTATCTGATGCTGCATACGCATAGCACCATCGACTGCATACTGAATAAAGTCCTGACCATCCTTGTCAAGTTTGTCCTTATAACGCGAAGCGAGCAACTGGGTAAAGCTCGAAACCATTCTAAGAGGTTCCTGAAGATCGTGAGAAGCAACATAAGCAAATCGTTCCAATTCATTATTCGAACGTAATAATTCCTCATTCAGATCAAAAAGAACTTTTTCTGCTCCCCTCTTCATTTCAGTAATATCAAAACAAACACCAGTCATTTTTAACGGTGAACCCAAGCTGTCCTTTTCAATAAGGGCTTTTGCAGTCAGAAATTTATCTTCCTCATCTTTCACTTTTATTCTGAAGACTGTCTCAAGATCGGAACCATCATTCAAGGCTTTAAAAACAGCTTTCTTGAAATGTACAACATCTTCTTCATTCAACAGGTTTTCGAAATCAGCATAACTTCCCCCAAAAATGCCGCATTGAAGACTCAACATATCTTCCATCCTCTTGTCGATGAGCATTTCATCAGTCCGGAGGTTCCATTCCCATGCACCAATATTTCCACTCTCGAGTGCAATATTCAGTTTTTCTTTAGATTCCAGTAATTCCTTTTCTACAATTTTCCGTTCGGTAATATCGTGTACCATTCCAACTGACCGGAAAATAATCCCTGTTTCATCTCTGAAATGTTCGCACTTTTCATGAACATAGCGGATTTCGGAGGTTTTCTTTCTAACCACCCTGTGTTCGATCTCAGATCCAATACTCTAACATGGTCAGATGAGGTCTACCGTATTTTCGGGTTAACACCTGGAGAATTTGACGCTACTTATGAGGCTTTTCTCGATGCAGTGCATCCCGATGACAGGGTTGCCGTTGACATGGCTTATGCAGGTTCACTGAGGGAAAGGAGGGACACTTATGAGATCGAACAC
>JANNKF010000297.1:0-15566 GCA_031396165.1 Bacteroidales bacterium
GCTGGGGTAAATAAATTGATTTTCAAGCATTTTAATCTTTTATGTTCATAATTACAGGTAGTAGCTACTATTTAAGATAATTAAGAATTTGTTTCATAAGCAGATTCCTTTCGTTTTCAGAAGGAATTGTTTCAAAAGGAAATCCAAGAATTAATGTCTTATATTTACCGGTATATAAAACTCCGGCTGAAGCATTAGTTTCTGAATATCTGAAAGCACATAATGCCCCATTTCCTGACGGTTCAATAGCATCTGGTGCTTCAACAGAATATATTTCTTTGGAAAAGGCAGTATTGAAGCGGAAGTTACCTGAAAACACCGGCCTGGCATAATCAGTTGAATAAACTCCTCCATTTTTTACAGCATGACCTGTTCGATGGGAAAAGTGCAGATACTTTCCTGCAAATTTTATTGCTGTTGAATCGCCCGAAGAAAAAAGATCGGAACCAACATAAGCTCCAGACATGAAGATATTTGTTCCTGATTGTGTTAAATCAGCTATTTTTTGCATAAAGGCAGGAGTGTATATCTTATAGTCAATCTTTGTTGTATCATTTATATATGGTGTTGCTTTCTCCTCACCGAGGATGAGATCAATTGTTTTGTAATTCAATGCATTACTATTATCTGCACAAAAATATTCGTCTGAAACTGAAAAAAATGAGTGTCCTGCTGCCAGAATTGCATTACCATGAATATACGGATAGTCAAAACTGTTACCCGGTATTACCTTTCCTTCCATATCACCATAAGATGCTCCCCATCCGGGAGAGTCATCATCGAGCCATGGCGAATTACGATTGAAATCGTACTGATCTCCAACAAAGCTGATTTCAGAATGATATGGAACTCCCCTATCCTTCCACCAGGCTACTCCTGCCATATTTTTCTCATCAAGCCATGCAGGTCCTGAAATCCTGTCAAACCCGTTTACAATCAGTACCGGTTTTGTATCACCTTCAACGATACCAACAGCAAGGATTTCAGAGTCAAAACTTTCACCTCCCTCATTCAGAGCCGTTACTTTGAAACTATAAAGTGTATTATACTTATCGAGTTCTATCTCAGCTGTTGAAGAATTAACAATTATTCCATTATCAAACCCACTCTCTCCTGTTCGCTTATAAATGATATACTTATCTGGACCTGATGAAGGCTCTAAAGAATCGATAACTGGCTCCCAGTATAATCTAATAATTTTACCAGATACAGGAACAATGGCGAAACCGGTTACTGAAACAGGTTGAACAACATATTCGCGCTGTTCAACATAGGACAAATATTTCAGAATACCTTTATAGATCGAGCGGCTAACCTGAAACCTGAACCTGGGATCAAGTCCATACTGCTGGTCAGCAAGATTCTGGTGAGATAACAGTTCAAGCAACATGGCAGGGGCATTTGGTTTACGGGCTTCAGAATATGGTCTGTCCCACAACCCTCTTCTGGTCCATTTGGGGTCAAATATTGATTGAATATCAGTTACAATCTGAGTTTGAATGATATCCGAGAGATCTCTGCTGGCCATTCTTGAAGTCCCATCAGGAAACTTACCATCGTCGGCGCCTGTTGAATATATTGCAAGAGTCCCGATCACAGAATCATTTGGAGTAACGCCGGCATCAGTATGAAAACCCAGGGATAGATCGATCGGAATTCCAAGTCCGGTCACCTTAGCTTTATCGGCTGACAGGTAAGGAGTACCCATTAGATAGTTCACCCATGCTCCTCTCGATTGATAATCATCATTATAATCGTTTTTATAAGTATTTGGGGAATAAACCAGAGTATCTGGCATCCCAGCATACTGAAGATAATATCTCGATGCTTCCAGAAACCTTGGTTTTCCGCTAAGTTTCCAGTCAAAAACAGGTGTAAAAGATAAATCCTGAGTCACTTTTACTGACAAGTTTCCGTTCAACGATTGTTGATTCTTTATGATATCAGGTGAAGGTTTTCGGGCAACATTACCCATCCCCCCGCCAAATTTAATTGCATCAAGAGCTATATATCCATTGTTGTCTGTTAACCCTTTAACAACAACAGAACCTTCTGCAATATTTTTTCCTCTGTTAAACTGAAAAGTTCCAAGATAAATCCATGTTTCCCCACCAATACTTTGATTTACAAGAAATTCTGTCTTACCTCCTGTGTGCGATACTATATACCTGACCGACTGACTATTTTCTTCACTCAGAGGATATGAAATATAAACCGCATACGTGCCTTTTTCAGTTATTTCAGGAATATACACAGCTGAATCGTTAAATATCTGAAGGGAGGTACCATGTTTAAATGGGTTGTAACCCGGGAATAATGTATCTGTCAATAAAAATCCTTCTTCAAGGATCCTGACACTATTATTAAGGTGTAATACAACTTCTGAACTGCCGGTTGACCTATCGTTATCAACAATAACTTCATTTGACTGAGTATCACGCTCCCTGGGTAAAAACACATTAGCACCGGCATTTTCAAGCATTTTCGTAAGGTAGGGTTGTATATATTCCATTATTGAAATATCTTCAACTGTGCCAAATAGTCTGGCCCTCTGCCATTCCCAGCGGTCGAGGTTCATCTCAAAATAATAACCATGACTATGCCATAAAGCAACAGAGTTGCCTGACAGACCATTTAAAGGCTCATATTCTTTCAATCTCCTTACTAATACAGGCCTGTCCTTATTTGTCGGAGGAATACGGGACGAATCTACTGGAGTATCTTTCCTAAAGTAATTTGGGATTAGCTGATTAAGCGAATAGTTATTGGTTACCACATCAATACTGTAGTTCCGGAATCTTCTTCCAAGTGTTTTTTGTAAAGAGACGACAAAGATCCCGGTACTTTCTTCTCTGAATGGGTAATATGAGAGACCAGCAGCAAATTTAAGTAATATGGTATCAGAATTTTTAAGAATTATAACTGAATCCAGTTTTGGTTTGGCAATGTGCTCAAACTGCGGAAGAGGGTTTTCCCACGTATCTAACCTATCTCTCACCTTGCGGTTAAGCTTTTCAATATCCTGAGAATAAACCGACAGGAAGCTTAGCAAAGTAAAAGAAACCAGCATCAATGCTCTTTTATATAGATGAGTATTCATCAGAAAAAAAAATTGGACTGTAATTTACATATTATAGTTCAAAATTAGAAAGTTTTTTAAAATTTGTCATACATCTTACAAAAAACATCATTTTTCAATTATTAATAATTAAATTTGTATTCAGCATTTTTAAAAGGTAATTAATTATAAATACAATATACATTATTAATACACCCCATGATTCTTGTTGCTGACAGTGGTTCCACAAAGACAGAGTGGAAAATAATAAAGGAAGGAATACCGGAGGAGTCAAAATTCACTTCTGGAATTAACCCTTATTTTTTATCAGCCGAAGAAACGCTTCTTCTATTAAAAAGTGAACTGATTTTACTTTCAGGTAATTCATTCAGGAAGATATTCTTTTACGGGACAGGTTGTAACAGTGAAGCTAAAAACAATACTGTAAAAGAGGCTCTTAAGCATTTTTTTTCTACAGATGAGATATTTATCGGTAGTGATCTTTTAGGAGCTGCACGCTCACTATGCCAGAATAAACCGGGTATTGCATGTATAATAGGAACAGGATCTAATTCATGTTACTATGATGGTTCTGTAATAGTATCAAATGTTTCTCCCCTGGGTTATATTCTTGGTGATGAAGGTGGCGGAGCAGTACTTGGAAGGAAACTGGTTGCAGGGGTGCTAAAAAAGCAAGTTCCTCAAACAGTTATTGATCACTTCTTTGAAACATATAAATTAACACCTGCCGAGATCCTTGAAAATGTATACATGAAGCCATTTCCTAACAGATTTCTTGGCCAGTTTGCAAAATTTATTGCTTTAAATATTGATGTTCCTGAATTGCAATATATAATAACTTCCAGCTTTGATGATTTTATCAGGAGGAATATTCTGCAATATCACGAGGTAAAACATCTGCCTGTTCACTTTACAGGAAGCATCGCATTCCATTTCAGACCATTTCTTGAAGAATTATTGTTAAAGTATGATCTTAACAGAGGTATAATTTCTCAATCGCCTATGGAAAATCTGATTGGCTATCACTTAAAACATTACTAACAAGAATACAATGAATGAATCTGACAATTCAAAACTGGGTTTAAGCATAACCGAATCTTCATCAAACTTTGATAATCTTGATAAGATGACTGTAAATGAGCTACTTACTAATATTAATCTGGAAGATTCCAAGGTTCATATAGCAGTCAGAGAGGCAATTCCACAGATTGAAGAACTGATTACCAGAATTGTCAGGAGGATGCAGAAAGGGGGAAGGATTTTCTACCTGGGTGCCGGAACAAGTGGAAGATTAGGGGTACTCGATGCATCTGAGGTCCCTCCTACTTTTGGTGTTCCCGATACGCATGTCATCGGACTTATAGCAGGTGGTGAGATAGCCCTGCGTAAAGCAGTTGAATCTGCAGAGGACGATCCTAATAAAGCATGGAAAGAGCTGGAGATATTTAACATCAACACTAAGGATACCGTTATCGGAATTGCAGCTTCAGGAACTACACAGTATGTGATCGGGGGTATTGTAAAAGCCAGAGAAAGCGGAATTCTTACCGGTTGTATTACCTGTAACCCGGGAAGCAAGATGGCAGAGGTTACGGAGTTTCCAATTGTGGTTGTTGTTGGTCCTGAATTTGTTACCGGAAGTACAAGACTAAAGGCAGGAACTGCTCAAAAGATGATACTGAACATGATTACAACAACTGTAATGATTAAGCTTGGAAGGGTAAAAGGAAACAAGATGGTAAATATGCAGCTTACAAATAAGAAGCTGATAGAACGGGGAACCAGGATGATAGTTGACGAATTGAATATCCAGAGAGAAGCTGCCAGGATTTTACTTATTCAGCATGGTTCAGTTAAAAAAGCTTTGGAATTTTATAAGGAAAACTACCAGTAAAAGAAAATAATAAATAATTTTTATGGAAGATCTCTTCAGTAAAATCGGAACAGGTGTAACCTTAAGTCAGAAAATTGAACGTAAGGTTGAAGAGGCTATACGCGAAAAAAAGCTACTGCCCGGTACAAAGATGTCATCGGAGAAGGAACTGTGTGCTCAGTTTGCTGTAAGCAGGACTGCGTTAAGGGAAGCCCTTCGCAGATTAAGTGCCAGAGGACTGATTGACATACGAAAAGGAAGCGGAATTTACATTACTGAACTTAAGATTGAAGACGCAATTAACTCACTCCATCTGTTTTACGACCTGCGATTCAATTCAGATCTTATACTCAAGATAATTGAGGTAAGACGACTTTTTGAACCGGAAATAGCACGTCTGGCTGCCAGGAACAGAAATGAAGAAGATATTAATATACTCTCCAAAAACCAGATTGATCTGGAGAAATGCAATCCCGATAACACACAACTGGAGGTTGATCTGATAAACAGATTTCATATGAATCTGTCGAAATCTACTGCTAATCCAATTGTTATAATTAGTATGGAACCTGTTTACTCTCTCCTTCCTAGAATGAGAAATCTCATCTATGGGAATATTGAAGGTGAAAAGGAGTATACCCTTAAATACCAGGGAGAGTTAATAAGTGCCTTAAAATCAAAGGACAGCATTAAAGCTTACGAAGTTTCTGTTGCCCTTCTTGACCGTAACATGGAGATATATAACAAATATTTCAAAACGTCCTGAAAAAGTTTTCGCAGATATCTCTCTTACTCCTTATCGGGTTGAATCTTGTTGCACAGGAACCGGATACCCAAAGTGTAAGTATACATAAGCTTAAAGGCAGATTATAGTACCTGGAAAATTGTTGTAACAAAATAATATTAACCAATGTTTATAAGAAAAAAAGCTTTATTTGCGCTTGTTCTTTATATCCTTTTCTGGAACAACATTTCTGCACAAATTACGATACCTCCATTTCTTAAATACCTGAACCATCCCTGGGTCGACTCAGTGATGAATTCCCTTTCTGTCGAAGATAGAGTAGCACAGCTTATTTGGGTAGCGGCGTTCTCGAACAGAGATATAAGCCATGAAGTATATCTAAGCGATCTTATCAAAAAGAATGCTATAGGCGGAGTAATATTTTTCCAGAATAATGCTCCAAAACAAACTGAAATGATTAACTATTTCCAGAATATCTCAAAAGTTCCTCTGATGATTGTTACAGACGGAGAATATGGAATTGGGATGAGATTGGCAGATGTTGTCAAATTCCCCTTTCAGATGACTCTTGGGGCAATCAGTAACGATTCTCTTATTTACTCAATGGGTAAAGCTGTTGCTGGTCAATTTAAAAAAGCAGGAGTACATATCAACCTGGCACCAGTTGCAGATGTGGACAACAATCCTGAAAATCCGGTAATAAATTTCAGATCATTCGGTGAAAATCCTGAAAATGTTTCGAAAAAAACATTGATGTATATGAATGGAATGCAGGATAATGGAATATTTGCAGTTGCAAAACACTTCCCCGGGCACGGCGACACAGAGGTAGACTCACACCTAAGTCTACCGATAATAAAGCATTCGAGGGAGCGACTTGATTCAATAGAATTCGTACCATTTAAATCACTTATTAATAATGGAATTTCCGGTGTAATGCCAGGACACCTCTGGATACCAAGTCTCGATTCAAGTACTTTTCTCCCTGCAACCGTGTCATATCCGGTTATTACCGGACTATTAAAGAATGATATGGAATTTAAAGGACTTATCCTTTCCGATGCAATGAATATGGGAGGGTTAACAAAATATACCATGCCGGGTGAAGTAGAAATAATGTCACTGAAAGCCGGAATAGATGTTCTGGAATATGTTACTGATCCTGAAAAGGCAATTAAAACAATAATGGAGAGGATCAAAAAAGGGGAAATAACGAATGAGACAATTAATGAAAAATGCCGTAAGGTACTGGCAGCAAAATTCTGGGCCGGATTGAGCAAATCAACTGCAGCTTCAACAGACAATATTCTGAAAGATTTATCACAACCTTCAACAGTAGCTTTAATAAGAGAGCTATATTCAAATGCACTTACCATAATAAATAATGATGAAAATATTATCCCGGTAAGGAATCTCGTCAATCTTAAAATTGCAACACTCGCTATAAACAGTGCAGCTATTACCCCATATCAGCAGAGAATTTCCAAATACACTAAGGTTGATAACTATTTCATTGATACACTAAACCAGAAAAAAGTTACCAGTCTTCTTGGAAAGTTGAAAAAATATGACCTGGTAATTGCGGGGATCTTTGGTACCGACCAGAAGCCTGCTTCAAATTTCGGGATACCTGTGCAGCTTGATAGTTTTCTGATTAAACTCAACTCAGGGAATAAATGCATTATTACATATTTTGGTAATCCTCATGCAGTTGCAAAAATAAATTCCCTTCAGAACACATATGGGGTTATTGTTGCATACCAGGAAAATGAATACACAGAGGATCTGTCAGCCCAGCTTATTTTCGGAGGAATAGGTGCCAGAGGAACGCTTCCTGTTACAATAAATGAACTATGGCCTTCCGGTTTTGGAATAATGACTCAGGGTAACCTTCGATTACGATATGGAATTCCTGAAAGTGTTGGAGTCTCCTCTGAACTTATTAACTTGAAAATTGACTCAATAGTAAATAATGGATTAAGAGCAAGAGCATTTCCGGGTTGCGAAGTTATGGTTGCAAGAAAAGGGGTTACAATTTTTCATAAAACTTACGGATTCCAGACCTATGAAAACAGAACGTTGGTAATGGAGGACGATCTGTTTGATCTTGCATCAGTTACAAAGATTGCGGCTACCCTTCCCGGATTAATGCTTCTCGATACAGAAGATAAATTCTCTCCGGTTGAAACGCTTGGCTTCTATCTCCCGGATTTCAACAAGACAAATAAAGGAAACATTGTGATGAGAGATTTCCTCACACATCAGGCAGGACTCACACCTTTTATACCTTTCTGGAAGGAAACCATCAGAGCTGACGGGAAGTTCAAACGAAACACTTTCGATAACGAAAAGACTGAAAAATACCCATATGAGGTAGCTAACGGACTCTATATAAACAGGAATTACAGCAAGAAAATGTTTAAGGAGATCAGGAAGAGTCAGCTGGGAGAGAAAAAGTATGTCTATTCTGATCTTACCTTCATTATTACACCACTTATTATTGAGAAGTTATCAGGGGAAAAGTGGTATGATTTTGTAACTGACAACGTTTATAAAAAAATCGGTGCTTTTGATATAGGATTCAATCCATATCTCAGATATCCACTCAGCAGGATTGTACCTACAGAATATGACTCATTGTTCAGAAAGCAGCAACTTCATGGTACTGTGCATGATGAGGGTGCCGCGATGCTTGGCGGAATTTCGGGGCATGCCGGATTGTTTGCAACCGCAAATGATCTGATGAAACTCATGGAACTTTATCGCAGAATGGGTGAATACGGAGGCGAGCAGATTATTGCCGGTGATGTTTTAAAGGAATATACCACAGTTCAGTTCCCCGAAAACAAGAACCGGAGAGGACTTGGTTTCGACAAACCACTTTTAGATAATGCAGAACTCACTGATAAAGAGGCTTATCCTGCGAAAAGTGCATCGCCATACAGTTTTGGTCACTCCGGTTATACCGGCACTTTTGTTTGGGTTGATCCTGAAAAGGAAATAAGTTATGTATTCCTTTGCAACAGGGTCTACCCGACCAGGAACAACAGCCTGTTGTCCGATATGAACATCAGATCAGGGATATTACAGGCGATATATGATTCAATTATAAAATAAAGTGAAGAACTGACGGGTTTCTACTTTCCAAGCATGGAAATATTCTTTTCGAAATCAAAGAAAGTTTTCCTCATCAGATCAGAAAGAAGTAATTTATAGTTTATAAATGACTCAAGACGTGATATATACGCATTATTCAACCTTTCACGTTCCAGAGCCATTGCCTGGCTGTCTATATCTCCATTAGCGTATCGCTGCCGTGAAATCTCAAAGCTTTTTTCTGCAACAACTACGTTTTTCTCGAGAAGCTGCAATCTTTTAAGACTGCTTTGCAATCTGCTGACAGTGGTACGGGTATCCCGTTCAATTGTAACCCTGTCGGCATCCTGCTGAATCTGATTCTGAGTCAGGGTAGCCTGTGCGCTTCGAACCCTTGCCTTGTTTTCACCCCAGTCAATTATGGGTATATTAACAGTAAGGCCGACTCCAAAACTACCCGGCCGTGTTAACATATTTTGCCAGGTATTATTTATAGAGGTCTCGATCGGAACAGCAAGATTCGATTTATCGACTCCAATAAAATTATAGTTCAGTAATATGTCTCCGTTAATCATACCTGCAGCTCTTCGTCTTTTAATTTCCATTTGTGAGAGTTCAATCTGAATCTCGTTTTCTTTCAGTTCAAGCCGGTTTTCAAGAGCGAGTGTGACTGCTTTTTCCTGATCAACCTGAACCTGAATATAGCCAAGATCGCTTTTTATAGCCACACTGTCAACCAGGTCTATGCCTAATCTCTCTTTGAAAAGAGCTATTTGAGAGGAATAATCAACAGAGGCAATATCGTAGTTATTAACTGCCTCACTAAGATCCACCTCCATCTGCAAAGACTCTACTTCACGAATCAGCCCTGCACTATATTTACTCTGGGCTATATCAAAAGCTTCCTGTTGTTTGTCCATGCTTAACTTTGCAATATTCCGACGTTCATGAAATGACAGAACGGTAAAGAATGTCTGGCTGATATCATAGATCAGGTTTAACTCTTCACGTTTCAGTTGTTTCAGAGAAAGATCATAAGCCAGTTTGGCCTGTTTGTAACCGAGTCTTATCTGGTTATAGCCAAAAAATGCTTCAATAGGCTGTCGCAATCCGATGCTAGAAGAGATCTGGGCATTACGATCGTCGGCATAATAGTCGACAAAACTCTGAACTCCTGAACGAATAAAAAGATAACCATCGGTAGGAAGTGGTTGATTTATAGTAAGATAACTATTTACCTGATTCTGACGCACCGGATAGAAGGATATACCCGAACTATCTTCAAATTGTCTTATCGTTTCAGTATACTGAGGCAGAACGAAATAGAGATCGACATGAGTTTTAAAACCACTGGTCACTGCTTTAAGGTCGTAAGATGCCTTTAAAAGACTCTGTTGAAGGATCTGCATTGTTTTGCTTTTCTCCCTGGCGAGTTCAATACTTGATTCAAGATCAAGGTTATATATTTTCTGACCGGAAAGAATTGCAGTAAAATAAAATGAAAATAAAAATATCGATATTGTTTTATTACGAAGATTCATTTTAGATCTTTATTAGTGAATATGTTTATTTTGAAACAGATACAGAAAGTAATTAATCATGCCTGATTGACTCAATTGGCTTGAGATCAGCAGCTTTTTTAGCAGGAAGATAGCCGAATGTTATTCCTACAAGTACTGAGAATCCAAATGCAATAAGTATTGAGTAGAAGGTCAGATTAGTCTGTACATCGGTAGCCAGGCCAATACCCAGAGATAACGATATTCCGAATATCACTCCAATAATTCCGCCGGAGATACTTAGAACGACAGCTTCTGTAACAAACTGGCTCATTATGTCAGACTTCTTGCCGCCGATTGCCCGGCGTATACCTATCTCATTAGTACGTTCAAGGACTGAAGCAAGCATAATATTCATAATGCCTATTCCGCCTACAATGAGTGAAATAGCGGCAATTGAAGCGAGCAGAAGATTATAGATCCTTCTCTCCTTCTCTTCCTGCTTTAATAATTCGTAAGGGACAACAATGCTGAAATCATCATTGTTGAAATGGTGCCTGGTAAGGATACTTCTGATAACAGAGGCTGATTCTACAAGACGCTCAGAGTTATCTAGTTTAATAGTTAGTTGCTTTATTTCGCTTGAAAAACGACTTGTCTGAGGCATCCGTTTATTAAATGTAGAAAGAGGAATGTAGACATCATTATTCAGATCGCGTGCGGCCAGTTCGCCAACAGTTTCAGTAAAAAGCGCTTTGTTCTGCATCACACCTACAACCTCGAACCACTGGTCGCCAAGTTTTACACTTTTACCAAGTGGTGAATCATAACTGAACAGTTCACGGGAAATTGCAGATCCAAGTATACAAACTTTTAGCTGACGGTTATAATGGTCATCATTAATAAACGAACCCTGATCGGTCCGATAATTGAGTATACCCAGAATTGCCGGTGTTATTCCAATAACAGTAGCCTTTGAAGACCTGTCGGCATACTTGGCATCCATTTTTGTTTCGGCCTGTGGTGCTACTTCAGTAACTCCGGGTACAATTTCCTTTATCACCTCAGCATCTCTCAGTGAAAGACCCTGGGAGAATTTCATTCTTACCTCTTCGAGTTCTTTATCGGAAAGATCCTTATCGCGGATAATTATGTTGGAGATACCAAGGTCCTGGTACTTGGCAATAGCCTGTTTTTTCGCCCCTTCTCCGATTGAAACCATTGCAATTACTGATGCCGTTCCAAATATGATTCCAAGCATAGTCAGAAATGAACGGAACTTATGATCAATAAGACCTAATGCTGCGATGTTTATATTTTCTGCAAACTGCATAGTTATTGTTTTTCTTGTGCTAAAACTGTTTCAAAAGGTACAAGTTTCTGACCTGGTTTTAAACCACTTGTAATAAGCGTATAATAGCTGTTGGAGGGTCCGGCATCTACCTCAACTTTCTTTGGAGATCCACCTTTTCCAATATAAATGTAAGAGTGTCCCAGCTCTTTCTGCAGACATTTATTCGGGACATAAACTGCCGAATCCGTTTCGAAGAAAATATATTCGCAACTGACTGTCATTCCGGGTTTAAGCCGAAGATCAGATTCTTCTATTTCCACCTCCGTATTAAAGACTTTCTCCCGTTCACGTATAGAACAGATTTTGCTGATTTGAGTTATCACCCCGTTGAAAGGGACCGTGGGCAGTGCATCAAGACGGACTATTACTTTCATTCCCGGGTGCACTTTCCGAATATCAGTTTCATTTATATAGGTCTTTGCCTTCATCTTTGTAATATCAGGAATGCTGGCAATGGTTGAGCCCTGGTAAGCGTTATCACCCAGGCGAACACTCTGACCAGTATAAATACTCCGGGTAACCTGAAATATGCCATCCAGAGGGCTTCTCAAAATAAGATTTGGTAAAGTTGCCTTTGCATCCTTCAGTTCTGTCTCGCGCTGCAGGACTTTAATCCGCTGAATCTTCCCGTCAAGATTGTCAAGTTTTGGCTTAAGCTCAAGATTTCTTTTTACCTTTTTTAATCTTATTTCAGCCTGTTTGAATTCGAGCTCTTTAATCTTCTTCTTATTTTCAGATTCAAATTTTATCCTTTCCATTTCCAGTTTCTTCAGGTCGAAAGAAGCCTGCTCGCTTTTAAGTTGGGCATTAAGATCCTGAATATTGTTTTCCATCTGCACCTTCTGCTTTTTGGAAGCCGCAAGTTCATTATCAAGCATAGCCTCCCTGTCGATAATGAATTTGTAAATTGATGCAGGATCTATTGCGACAACAGAATCGCCTTTTTGCACTTTCACACCATGTTCGGCAAGTCCTATTATTTTAAACTGGTACCCATATTGCCAGTTTATTCTTGCCATAACAATAAGTGAGGCATTAACTGCTTCCAGTTCGCCTGTTTCTATTACTGATTGTTTGAATGATCCGGTCTTAACAGAAAATTCATCTGAAACACCTTTTCCGCACGACAACAATAAAAAAGAGAGGAAAATGAAGGCGCAAGCCTGAAAGCTGAAATTTTTAACTATTTGATTCCCTGGTATTTTCATAGTTATATAGTGAATTATTTTTCATTGCCTTAATTTTCAATTGATTCTGCTTTATTCAGGAAAGGATCGGAAAGAGCCAGTTCTTCATTCTCTTCCAAACCTTCCATAACAATTGCGAAATCAGTATTAGTATCCCCTATTTTGATATTACGGCGTTTGAATCCGGAAGAGGTCTTTACGTATACATAATCATCTGTCACATCTTTGAAAAGAGCGTCAAGAGGTATAAATAAAGTATCGGGGATCTCGCTGATAACAATTTTGCAGCTAACTGTTAAACCGGGCATCAGATTTTCAGGTTTCCCTTCAATTCTTATCGCAACCGGAAAGATCTTGATCTTAGTATCATTGTCTTTGTTCTGTGCCAGATTTGCCACCGTTGATACTCTGCCAAGATAGGTTGTGTCGGAATACGCATCAGGTGTTATGATAACTTTCATCTCTGGTAATATTTTGGAAACATCAACTTCATTGATTTTGACTTCAGCAAGCATTTCATTCAGATCGGGCAGTTCAATAAGTTTTGTTCCGGAATAAGGCTGATCGCCTACCATCCATTTCTGTTTTGTCATCCAATTCGTTTCAATAATGGCTATCCCCGGTGCCGGAGTAACCACAAAAAGGCTTTTTACAGAGTTATTTGCATCGAGAAGGACATCCTGTAATTGTTTCACACTCAAACTTTTTTGAAACAGGTCTTCTTGCTGGATCTTCTTTTTATTTTCTATCTGTTCCCTTGAACGGTCAAGTGAAATGTTGGCTGTTTCCAGCTTAAGCTTTATCTCTTTCTTAGTTACATCTGACTCATAAACAGACTGTTCGAAATTGATTTTTGAGATCTCCTGAGATATACGTGAGATCTCATAATCGGCTTCAAGATCTTCAATTTCAGACTCCTGGGTAGCCTTGAGCTTTTCAAATTCAGCATTTGCAATCTGGAGCCTTTGTTCGGCATCAATTATTGCCTTTTTTATCTCAGAAGGGTCAAACACCATAACAGTATCTCCCTTCTCCACATCCTTTCCGTCCTCACTTATGCTTGTTATCTTCAGGCCACCGTACCTGTAAGAGATAGTAGGCGCAGTTATGCCAATTGAGTTTACAGCTTTCAGAGTACCCTCATCGGTTAATTCTGAAACAAAGGTTCCGCGTTTAACTGTAGTAGTCTGTACCTCTTGTGTAACTTTAGCTTTACATGCTACAAGTACCAGGAACATCAGGAAAATTTTATATTTCATCATCAATACTTGGTTTTTCTGCTTTCAGCCACAAAGTAGGGCCTCCACTCGCAGATATGTTAATAAATCTCAATTACGGATTAATTCTTTTTAATGAATCGGCAATCACTTTTTCAGAAGGGAATAAATGAGGTGCACGTCTTATCATATTAAAAGGAGGTTCAGTCAATGCAATAGTTTCATCTCCTTTTAATCCGGTACTTATTATTGTTTCAGAACTGTTTGACAACCCTGTTTCAATTACAACCGGAAAAAACTTTCCGCCGTCTGAAACATAAACGACTTTGGAACTATCCTGTTTAAAAATTGCAATTGCAGGCACAACCAGAGTATCTAAAATTTCATTTACTACAATTGTGCATCTGGCGCTCAAGCCGGGAGTCATAATTGCATGACAGCTATCTACACTTGCAGTAACTTCATATGTCTTTATAGCTGATTCATTCTGAGTTTTTTTCCCGACAGGAGCTTTTTTAACAACTACCCCTGTTGTATACAGGTTATTAGCAGCTTCAACGAAAATTTTAACTTTTTGTCCCTTTTCAATCCTTTTATAATCCGATTCAGGAACCTCTACCGAGATCTGCATTTTAATCATATCAGGAACCTGAAGTACAGCCATGTTTGACCAGACGGAACTGTTTACCTCAATTTTCCCTCCCAGTGTACCCATTCCGGTGCTCGACATTATCATTATCTGTGGTGCCACAACATGCATTACAATGCCATCAGACGGAGACATTAGATATAGGGAACTAACCTGCGTCTCTGTCATCTTAACCAGGTTTTCTGACTGAGCTATGCGCATCTTCATCCTCATCTGATCTGCCTGGCTGATCCTTTTCAGTGATTCGAGTTTCTTTTTCAGCTTACTTTTTTCGACATTTGCCTTCTCAAGCTCAAGTCCAAAGAGTTTCTGATTCAAAGGAGGAGCAAATTTCTGTTGAATTGAATCGAGACTGTTTAACTTAACCTTTGCATTATTATTATCGATTTGGGCCTCCAGCATTGACAAATTAAGAGCATTGTCAGCCACGAGCTTTTTTGAATCAGCCAAAAGTGTCTCCAGACTGGATTTGTAAGTCTCAAGTCTGCTGACTATTTCCGGTGCCGAAAGAATACAAACGGTATCTCCCTTCATCACAACAGCCCCATCTTCAGCTAAATACGCTACAGTCATTGAAGATACAGGCACCCGTGGTGCCACCAGGGACAGAACGTTAACTGCCTGAATAGTTCCGGGCGCCTCAATCATTTCACAATAATCAGTTCGACTAAGATTATATGTTACAATATTGAGTTTAGTTTTTGCACATGTGGAAAAGATAAAAACTGACAGCAGGTAAAAAATGATAGATTTCTTCATGAACCAGATATTGCACAATAAAATGACATATTATCCTAATCCTAAATTCCATCTTTTGGTAAAAACCAAAGGATTCCACAACATCAAAATCCGACCCTCAACGATAAA